>CAZHPE010000052.1:0-14044 GCA_964534775.1 uncultured candidatus Brocadiaceae bacterium | reverse complement strand
CACGGCAATCCCGGCCCACATCAGGATCTTGGGCCCAGGGAAGAACCGCAGGACGAGCCAGTAGCTCTGTTCGTTATAGGTTACGTGGTATGAAAGCATGCTGCGCAGGAACGTGAGCAGGAATCCCACGAGCGCTCCCGCCAGCGACCCGACAGCGCCCATCAGCGAGGATTCGATCAGGAACAGCCGCACCACGAAACTGTCCAGCGCTCCGATGCACTTCATCGTCCCGATCTCACGGAAACGTTCCGTCACGCTCATCAGCATCGCATTCGTGATGCCGACGATGCAGACTAGCAGGCTCAGGCTCACCAGCCACAGGTCGCGCCTGGCCGCGGTGCCGCCGGTGAACTTGTGCCGCGCACCCCAGCGCAGCGAACCCACCAACAGGCGCTCCTCAGCGATCCAGCGCACCAGCGGCCCCTGCTCGGCCAGCCGCCCGGCCACGGCACACCATATTACCGATCCTTTCCCTGTGCTGCCGAGCCACACGATGCCATCTTCCCCGACGCTTGCCAGGGCCTTGCCGCCGTCGGCCGGCTGGGCCTTGACGTACCGGGCCGCCGGATGGTCATTCCAGGCGACGTCGGCGGTCGCCATGTGTCCCACGCCGTCTATCTCGCCGCTCACGGGGATGGATGCATCGCCCTGCGCACGCGCCGGCCACAGGGCGCCGAAGGCATCCGTGACCGCGGCGTCGACGCCGGACTGCCAAAGGTCCTCGTATCCGATCACGAGCAGGGCGCCGCCCTGCTCCACGAACTCCGTGACCGCCGCGACGCCTTCGGCAGTGCCTAAGCCATCCGGGATGCCGGTGATCACCAGCGCGTCCAGCTTCTCCTCTTCCGATTCCGCCAGCAGGCCTTCCCTGAACGGGCCGAGCTGGGCGGGCATGAGGACGGGCACGAACTCCTGTTTCAACTGCAGGGAGTCATGGATGAGCCGATGCGGCGAGAAGCCCTCACCGCCCTCGTCCGAACCCAGCACGCCCACGCGTATCTCCATCTGCTCGGCGAAGATGGCCTGCTCGCGTAGGGCCTTCTGGATGGCGCGGTACATGTCCGAGTTCTGCTCAGGCACTTCGCGCAGGGCGGTGGTGATCGTGCTGCTGGTCCAGACCGACATGAGGAAGGCGATGGCGAGGATGATGCCGCTCATGGTGATGAGCGAACGCCAGATGCGCAGCCGGATGCTTCTCCAGGATATCTCGAAGGCCTTGCTCAGCGGCAGCACTATCTGCCGCCCGATCTCTCCCCGGCCCGGCGGAGCGCTGTGCTTCCCGCCGGAATCACGTCGGTCACCTGACAAGTTCGCGACCTCCTTCTCGGCCGGGCGCTTCCGGCGACCCGGCGCACCATCCCTCTATTCGCTGCCAAGCACGAAGCTGATCACGCCGCGTTTGGCCAATATCTCGAGATACGACACCATCGACACTTCGGCCTCGCGGCGGCTGAGGCGGAACTTCTCCGCAAACAGGCCGATAATCTCCGTCACGGTACGCGTGCCATCGCACAGTTCTACCGTGTAGGAACCCAACTCGTCAAGTTCAACGCGTTTGTAGGGGGGGAGCTTGAACGCGCGCGCCACCGCGCGGACCATCGTCGTGCGCCGGCGGGGCAGATTCAGCACTAGCATCCCCCGCGCGTTGCGCTCCATACTGACGAGTTGGTTCAGGGCAGGCCGGGCGGACATGGACTGCTGCCGACTGGGTTTCGGGGCGCTCTCGGATCGTCCGAAAAGACGCATCGTTCTGAGCCATCCTTCCTTGGCATCGCTGGGACCGGTCGGGCGCCACACGTGCGCCCGGCAGGACCATTCTGTCAACACCGAAGATTCTGGGGTTCTCAGGTCAGTGAGTCATCTGCATCGTGTTCGCGCGCGCTATCTTTCCGGGCAGCACTTCATGCTTTCCAGCGCACGCTCGAATCCGCTCTCTAGGCCGACGCGGCCCACGTGGCGCACGATCATCAACCGGTTGGTCGGCTCGCAGTGCCAGCAGGCGACGCGTAGGCGGCGGTCCCGCCCGACCAAGCGGGCCGGGTTCACCAGGAGCTTTCGATGACCCTCCACCCTCAGGGCCTCGTGCCCGTTGATCCGTCCGTCCGATACGCTGTAGTCCCATCGCCGGAGGGACTCGTGGTAGAACTCCTTGAACCAGCCGAGAAGGGTCTTGTCGCTGAGCAGCACCTGCGCCAGGCTGACGCGGACGAACTCAAGCTGTCTGCCGCGTTTTTGGAATTCCATGCGGACGCGGCCGGCCTTGAGCTCTTTGCGCTTCGGGACCATGTCCCGGGGGCAGGAGAATTCCATGTCGTAGAAGCGCCACAGTTCCTCGTCTCCCTCGGGATGGTCCTTGAGGCTTGCGAGGATCCTGCGCGCCAGGGGGCGAAGCCGGTCGCCGACGGGGCCGGTAATGATTACGTGAACAAGGTGTCTGCACTCCCCGCAGCGCGTGACCATGCCGACGCCCTGATTCTGCGCGCTCCACTCGTAGCAGTGGGTCTCCCGGTCCTTGAAGCTGGCCAGCTTGGTGTCGCGCCGCACCGTGATCTCGACCTTGTCCTTCTTGGCCCGCTTGCGCAGTTGCTGAAGGAGGCGGGAAGCGATCTCGGCAGGTTGGGACCCGCTGCGCACCGTCTCCCACTCCATCTCGAGCCGGAGCGAATGCTCGTCGGCCAAACCCACGCGTCCGGCGCTGCGGTCGCCGCGGAAAGACACCATCTCCCACCCGGATGGCACCCTCAGGCTCAACCCCAGCCAACTGAAGCCCCTCAGATCAAAGCTCTCGACATTGCCTTTCTGCGCCGCCATGTCTCAGCCCATCAGGTCGATGACGGCCTGGTCCTCGGTCTCGCGTATCTTGAAGAGCTTGTCGAAGCGCATGATCTTGAATATCTCGAAGATGCTCGAGTCGATGTTGCACAGCCTCATGTCTCCGCCTGATGCCTGGACCTTCTTCAGCAGGTTGACCAGCTTGCCCATCACCGCGCTGCTGAGGTAGCCGATGTTGCTGAAGTTCAGGACGATCTTCTTCAGCTTGTAGTCGGCCAGGAGCGCGTTGAACTCGTCCCCCAGTCCCTGCACGTTGGACTGGTCCAGAATGCGCGAGGTGGTGAAGGTCACCACGCCAACGTCATCCTGCTTGGTCACCTTGAGCATCCCGCCCGGGCGCACCGGAACATCCTCCCCCGCGGGCGCAGGGGCGCCCTGCTGGGTCTCGGTGATGTGGACCTCGGCCCCGCAGGCCGGGCAGGTGGCCGTGCGCCCCAGGTGGCGCTCATCGGTCTTGAGCCTCTTGCCGCACTTGCCACACACCACGCTCAATTGCTTGCCCATTTCTCCCATTCCTTCCTGACTGCCTGTGGCCGAAGGTCGACCCTCCCAACCATCGGCTATTCTACATACTTTCCGATTATGACGTCCAGTTTCTTTTTGATCTCCGGCGGCACGTGCTCCGGCGGTGTGATGACGGCGTACTTGAGCGCCGTGGCGCAGGGGCAGTTTCTCTCCCCCCCCATGGTTGCCACGGCGGCCTTGATGATGCCCTGAGCAAGCTCCGCATTGTGCCGCAGGTTCCCCAGCAGCATCTCCACCGAGACCGACTCTTCCGACTCGTGCCAGCAGTCGTAATCGGTTACCAGCGCCATGGTTGCGTAGCAGATCTCCGCCTCGCGGGCGAGCTTGGCCTCATGCAGGTTCGTCATGCCGATCACGTCCACGCCCCAACTGCGGTAGATGAGCGACTCGGCCCGGGTGGAGAACGCCGGTCCCTCCATGCAGAGGTAAGTCCCGCTCCTGTGCAGCGTGGCCCCGCAGGAGGCGGCCGCATCCGCGACGAGGGCGGCCAGCTCCCCGCAGACCGGGTCCGCGAGGGCGACGTGCGCCACGACGCCGTCGCCGAAAAACGTGTCCTTGCGTCCCCTCGTACGGTCTATGAACTGGTCGGGCACCACCACGTCGCACGGATGGATGTGCTCCCTCATGCTCCCCACCGCGCCCACTGCCAGGATGCGGCCCACGCCAAGCTTCTTCATCCCATAGATGTTCGCCCGAAAGGGCACCTCCCCGGGCAGCAGCCCGTGGCCGCGTCCGTGCCGGGGCAGGAAGAGGACCTCCCGGCCGCCCAGCCGGCACAGCAGGAAGCTGTCCGAGGGTGGGCCGAAGGGGGTATCGAGGGTGATCTCCTCCTCCACCTCGACACCGTCCATCCGGTAGAGACCGCTGCCGCCGATGACGCCGATTCTTTCCAGGCACAATTCCCGGGGGCTCTCCAACCGAAGTAAGGATGATCTTCTGGGGCCAAGGTCCGTATTGTAGCGCCGGGCGGCGGGGTGTCAAGGGAAAGCGACGTGGCGGTGCAGCACGTCGTTTGTGTTTGGTTCGGAAAGGGTTACGCCTGTGAGCGGCGGGAACGGAAGCGCGAATGGCTGCCCGGACGGCCCCCCTGTCGAAGCCGCCGGCGGCAACGACGGCCCCGCTGGCCCGACCTTCGCCCGCAGCGGCTCCCGGTCTTCCCCCCTCGAGTTCTTGCGTTGAGGTCGGCGAAGGGGTAGAATCCGAGGATGTTTTGGGTTTGACATGCGGCAGGACGCCGGTTATAGTCTGATAAGGACAATCAGGGGAAGGCTTTAGGGCCGGGAGGAACAATACGATGAAGAATGCTTGGCTGGCGCGGGTCTTGTGTCTTGTGGCGGCGGCGGGCTTGATGCTGACGGCCTGCGGGTGCAGCATGGCACCGGAGGCGAAACGCAGGCGCGCCCTCGTCGTGGAGGACGACTGGATGCACATGCAGCACGACATCGAGTGGCTCCTGTTCATGGACCGCCCGAGCTACGGATACGACGAAATGCTGGTGGACTGACGCGGCCTGCCGCCTCCGGTCTGAGGGAGCCACGAGCGATCACGGCAGGACCATGAAGAAGCCGGGAAGAGACGCATGCTTGAAAACGGCAGGGGGTAAAGCCGAGTGCTGAGTCGTGACTGCTGACCGACTCTTTCCTCCGCGTTTTTCGCGCCCTTGGCCCCCTCGTGATGAATGCTGTTTGACGCCCCCTATCCCCCTGGCTTCCGCCGCAGTCCTTTGTCGTTCTCGTTGAGCGGCGGCCGCGAAAGAGCAGAAGCCGCCGGGCACGGGGCGCGGCGGTGAGCACGGTCAAGCGGGGGCTGTCGGAACCGGGATATTCCTCCTCTTCCTCGTGCCCGCCCCGTCGCAGCGGCGGGCGCAGCTTGAGCTTGACGCGTCCCCATATATCCCCGACAATGCACCCGTCGCTGCTTGCGCACGCACAGACCCTTAGGAGCGCCATCCATGTACGAAGACCCACAGCAGGCGTCGCCTCCGCGTGGGCCGCGGTGGCCTGAAGGCCAGACTCCGCCCCCGGTTCAGCCCCCGAGTGCCCAGTATGCTCAGCAGCCGAAGTCTGGCGGGCCGCTCAAGGGCTGTATGATCGCGCTTGGCGTGGTCGTCGCATGCGGTCTTTTGCTCGTGTTTGTGCTGGTGATGCTGGCGATAGTGGGCGGGGCACAGATTGTCGGCGTGTCCACGGTGGATTCGGGCGTTCGACTCGAAGAGGTCGTCGTCAGCGGCAGTTCGGTCTCGCCGAAGGTGGCCTGCATCCCCATCCAGGGCATCATTCAGGGCAGCTCGATGCCGGGCATGGAGTCGAGCCCGGTGGCGGTTTTCGCCCAGCGGCTCCGAAGGGCGCGGCAGGATGACAGCGTGGTGGCCGTGCTGCTGTTTGTGGACAGCCCGGGCGGCGGCGTGACGGCTTCCGACATCATGTACGAGGAGCTAATGCGCTTCCGCGAGGAGACGAATAAGCCCGTTGTAACCTGCATGATGAACGTGGCGGCCTCGGGCGGCTACTACGTCGCCGCGGCCTCCGACAGGATCGTGGCGCACCCGACTACCATCACCGGCAGCATCGGCGTCATGATGTTGCATTTCGATGTCACCGGGCTGCTTGAGAAGGTCGGCGTGGAGGACGAGTCCCTGACCACCGGGGAGTTCAAGGACACACTCTCGCCAACGGCCAAGAAGGACGAGGGTCAGAAGGCGACGGAGAGGACCATGCTCCAGGTGATGCTCGATGAGATGGAGGAGCGCTTCGTGGGTGCGGTGGCAAAGGGCCGCAAGCGTCTCACGCGCGACGAGGTGGCGAAGCTCGCCGACGGGCGGATCTTCACCGCCAAGCAGGCCAAGGCAAACAAACTCATCGACGTGGTCGGCTACCGGGAGGATGCCGTCGGCGAGGTGAGGAAACTCACGGGCGAGATTGATCTACAACTGGTCCGCTACAGGCGCGTGCTGGGATTCATGGAGGTGCTGGCTTCGCAGCAGCCGATCCCGGGCATAAAGGTGGACCTGCTCGAAAGCATCTCCGCCTCCCGCAGCGCGACGCCTATGTTCCTGTGGTCGCCGGGCGTCGGGCCGGCCGAAGACAGTGAGTAACTCGCGCCCTCAACGTTGGCCGCGATCGTGTGTTCGGCGACTCACCGCCGCCTTCGGCAGTGAGCGGTCCTCGCGGGTCATGGCAAGGGCAATCCGGAATCGCAAATCAAAATCGACAATTGCCGGGGCAGTCTGAATGCTAAAGATCTACAATAGTCTGGGACGAGAGAAGCAGGAGTTCAAGCCCATCCGTGAGGGCTTCGTCGGCATCTATGTCTGCGGCCCGACGGTCTATGGCGACTCCCACATCGGCCATGCAAAGAGCTACGTGAGCTTCGACGTCATCGTGCGCTACCTCCGCCACCTGGGCTACCGCGTGCGCTATGTGCAGAACATCACCGACGTGGGCCACCTGACCGACGATGCGGACGATGGCGAGGACAAGGTCGCCAAGCGCGCCCACGAGATGGGCATCGAGCCCATGGAGGTCGCCGAGCGCTACACGCGCAGCTACTTCGAGGACATGGACGCGCTGAACGTCCTGCGCCCCGACATCAGCCCCCGCGCGTCCGGCCACATCCCCGAGCAGATCGAGCTGATCCGCGCCCTCCTGGACCGCGGCCACGCCTACGAGGTGGGCGGCGAGGTCTACTTCGACGTGACCAGCTTCCCGGACTACGGCAAGCTCAGCGGCCGGCGGCTGGCTGAGATGATGGAGGGGGTGCGCATCGACCCGAACGAGGACAAACGCCACCCCGCCGATTTCGCCCTCTGGAAGCGCGCCGAACCCGGCCACATCATGCGCTGGAAGAGCCCATGGAGCGAGGGGTTCCCGGGCTGGCACGCGGAGTGCTCGGCGATGGGGTTGAAGTATCTCGGCCCGACGCTCGATATCCACGGCGCCGGCCTTGAGAACATCTTCCCGCATCATGAGGACGAGATCGCCCAGAGCGAGGGGGTCACGGGCGAGCCGTTCGCCCGGTACTGGATGCACAACAACATGGTCACCGTCGACGGCCGGAAGATGGGTAAGAGCATCGGCAATTTCATCGCGCTCAAGGACGCATTCGCCGGCGACCCCCCGCTCACCGGGCCAGTGCGGCCGATGGTCATCCGATATTTCATCCTCACGAGCCACTATCGCAGCCCGCTCGACTTCTCGCGGGAAGCCCTCGGGGCCGCCGGCAAGGGGCTCGAACGCATCGAGGGGACCGCGCGGCGCGTGCGCAAGCGGCTCAGCACCGCCCAGTCGACCGAGGGCGAGGTGCCGGAGCAGATCACCGCACTAGTCGAGCGCACGAAGGCCGATTTTGTGCGCTCGATGGACGACGATTTCAACACCGCCGGCGCCCTCGGCCACCTGAGCACCTTCACGCACGAGGTGAACCGGCTCCTGGACGGTGGTGAGACCCTGAGCTTCGCGGCGCTTGATGCGCTGGACGATGTTTACTGGGCTCTGGCGGAGAAGGTGCTGGGTATTCTGGTGGAGTCGTTGGAGGCGCCGGTTGTGGGTCCTCCGAATACGATAAACGCCGGAGCCGTCGGTCGACCTGCGGCTGGGGTTTTGATGGCGAGGGCAGGCGGCCTGGAGCCCCAGCTCATCGAGGCCATGATCGACACGCGCAACCGCCTCCGCGAGGCCAGGCAATATGAACCCGCCGACGCCCTCCGCGCCCACCTCGCCGACCTCGGCATCGTCCTCAAAGACGGTGCCGAAGGAACAACCTGGGGCTACGAATAACCACGAAGACGGACGAACAGCCGTGTCGTTGTCAGGGCTTGCGCCACAGTTCGGCCCCGTAGGCGGCTTGCTCGCCCAGCAGCTCCTCGATCCGCAGGAGCTGGTTGTATTTGCAGATGCGGTCGGTGCGGCAGGCCGAACCCGTCTTGATCTGGCCGGCGCCCGTGGCGACGACTACGTCGGCGATCGTCGAGTCCTCGGTCTCGCCCGAGCGGTGGCTCACCACCGACGTGTATCCGCTTCGGTGCGCCAGGTCGATAGCGTCAAGGGTTTCGGTGAGCGTGCCGATCTGGTTGAGCTTGATGAGGATAGAGTTCGCCGCGCCCATCTCGACGCCGCACTGCAGGCGCTCCACGTTGGTCACGAACAGGTCGTCACCGACGATCTGAATCTTCTCGCCCATTGCGTCGGTCATCGCCTTCCAGCCGTCCCAGTCGTCCTCGGCCAAGCCGTCCTCGATAGAGCGGATGGGGAACTCCTCGCACAGGGCGGCGTAGAACTCGACCATCTCCCCGCTGCTCAACACTCTGTCCTCGGCCGCCAGGACGTACTTGCCCTCGGCCTCCATGCCCTTGCCCTTGCAGTCGGTACCGTAGAACTCGCTCGAGGCCGGGTCAAGCGCTATGTAGACGTCTTCGCCCGCAGCGTATCCGGCCTTCGCGATGGCCTCCATGATGACACCGAGCGCCTCGCGGTTACTCGCCAGGTCCGGCGCGAACCCGCCTTCATCGCCCACCGAGGTGCTCTTGCCGGCGCCCTTCAGGACGCTCCTGAGCGCGTGGAAAACCTCCACGCCCATCCGTAGCGCCTCGGCGAACGAGTCCGCCCCAAACGGCATGATCATGAATTCCTGGAGGTCCACGTTATTGTCGGCGTGCTGGCCGCCGTTTAGAATGTTCATCATCGGCACGGGCAGGTAATGCGCGTTGGCGCCGCCGAGGTATCGGAACAGCGGTATGCCCAGCAAGTCGGCGGCGGCATTCGCGGCGGCCAAGCTCACGCCCAAGATGGCGTTGGCGCCGAGGCGGCCCTTGTTGGGCGTGCCGTCGATCTCGATGAGGGTGGCGTCGAGGGCGCGCTGATCCAGTGCGTCTAAGCCGAGCAGTTCCGCCTGGATGACCTCGTTGACGTTCTCCACGGCATGGCGCACGCCCTTGCCGCCGTAGCGGTCCGCCTCGCCGTCGCGCATCTCAACGGCCTCGTGGGCCCCGGTTGAAGCGCCGCTCGGCACGGCCGCCCGACCCCGAGCGCCGCCGAGCAGTTCAACGTCCACCTCCACGGTCGGGTTGCCGCGGGAATCCAGTATTTCGCGCGCCTTGATGCTGACTATCTCGCTCATTCTCAGGCTCCGGTCGAAGGATGACGGCGAAGGGAACGTTCCCAACGCATCTTCCTTCAAGGAAAGCACACCTTCTAACCCAACCCGCCGGGAAAGTCAAACGGTATGGGGAGTGCCGTTCGTTCGCCTTCGCGCCCTTCGTGGATTGACGAACCCGAGGCCGCCCTGTTAGACTTGTGGGCGCCATGATGGTAAAGGTTAAAATCTGCGGCATAACGAACGCAACGGACGCGCACTTCGCCGCCGCGGCGGGTGCGGACGCGCTGGGGTTCGTCTTCGTGCGGGGGACGCCGCGCTTCATCACCCCCGAGATGGCCCGGCCGATCATCATGAACCTGCCGCCGCTCGTGCAGAGCGTGGGCGTGTTCATGGATTCGGATGCGAGCGCCGTGAAAGAGATGGCGGATTTCTGCGGCCTGGACTACGTGCAGCTTCACGGCCACGAGAGCCCCTCAACGTGCGAGAAGCTCAGGGAGCTGAAGGTCATCAAGGCCTTCCGCATCCGTTCGGAGAGAGACATCAGGGAACTGGACCACTACCGGGTGGACGCTTGCCTTTTGGACACCCATGTGCCAGGGGTGCCGGGGGGGACCGGCGAGAGCTTCGACTGGGAGATCGCGCGCAGTGGCGCCGCATTGGGCAAGGCGATAGTCCTCGCCGGAGGGCTGAAGCCGGAGAACGTCGCCGAGGCCATCCGGGCCGCGCGACCGGTGGCGGTGGACACTTCCAGCGGCGTGGAAGAGAGCCCGGGCAAGAAGAGCAAGGGGCAGGTGGAGACGTTCATCCGCATCGCAAAAGCTGTGGACATTTGAGCCCCACGAGGTGAGGACTTCCAAGTGGTTTCCCGGCCGCACATTTCGGCGTTCAGGCGGCGCCTGCTCGTTGCAACGGTGCTGTGCGCTGCGGCGCTCGTGCCGGGCGGCTGCAAGAGCATAAGCCGGGGGTGGGTCGCGTGACGCAGGATGCGCTCGTAGTGCCGGTCTCACCGCTTCAGCTCACGTTCGGCACGCTGGGCGATACGTTCGCCGATGTGGCGGACGACCCTGGCTGGGGCGTGCCGGCCCTGCCGCTGATCCTGATCCCGCACCTGCTCAAGCACTCCTATGCCACGGCGGCGCACGTTATCGACCTGCCGTTTGCCCCGATCCACATCATCCTGAACTCGCGGCGGATGAAGATCTACAGAACGTCGCAGTTCCCGTTCGAGGTTCGGAGCCGCGGGCTTCAGTGCGGCACGCGACGAGCCACACACAGCGCCCGGGAACTTGTGCGTCGCACGGTGTCGCTGGGCTGGGATGTGGTCGAGGCAGGCATCGATGCGGCGACGAGCGCCGGATCGTGGTTGACGGGGATACCGATGGTGTCCGTCAGGACGGCCCTGAACTTGGCCACAAAGACGGTCACCATCGCGTTACATGCGCTCGACTACATCGTCAGCCCGGCTTTACCTGCCGTTCGGCCCCAATCCCCTGGTGCTGGATCTGTAGGAGCGGGAGAATCCTCGTGCCCGATAACGCCCGATTGGAGGCCTGAGCAGTGATCGTGAGGACGCGCGTGCACGCCAGGGCGGGGCTGGTTGGAAACCCGTCCGACGGATTCCATGGCAAGACCATCGCTTTCACGTTTCGCAACTTCTGGGCCGACGTCGTCCTTTACGAGAGCCCGGAGCTGGAACTCCGTCCCAACCAGCAGGACGGCACGACCTTCGAGAGCTTGCAAGACCTGCTCACCAGCGTGCGCCGCAGCGGCTACTACGGGGGCGTGCGCCTGATGAAGGCGGCGGTCAAGAGGTTCGCCCAGTATTGCCAGGAGAGCGGCGTCGAGCTGCCGGACCGGAACTTTACGATCCGTTATGAGACCAACATCCCGCGACAGGTCGGCCTAGGCGGTTCGAGCGCGATCATCACGGCTGCCGTGAAGGCCCTGATGGCGTTCTACGGCGTGGAGATCCCGCCGCAGGTGTTGCCGAATGTGGTGCTCAACGCCGAGACCCACGAGCTTGGCCTCACGGCCGGCCTTCAAGACCGGGTCGTTCAGGTCTACGACGGGCTGGTGTACATGGATTTCGATGAGACGTTCATGATGCAGAATGGCTGCGGGCGCTACGAGCGGCTCGACTGCGCAGCGCTCCCGCCGCTGTATGTGGCATGCCGTAGGGAACTGAGCGAGGAAAGCAGCCGCGCGCACCTGCGCGTGCGGGAGCTGTACGATTTGGGGGACAAGAAGGTCATCAGGGCGATGGACGATATAGCCTCGCTGGCCGACGAGGTTTGGGGGGCTCTTCGCAACGGCCGAGGCGCGGACTTGCACGCGCTGCTGAACCGGAACTTCGACCTGCGGGCCTCGATCTACCCCATCAGCGCGCAGAACATGAGCATGGTCTCGTCGGCGCGCGAGACGGGCGCCTCCTGCAAGTTCTGCGGCTCGGGCGGCTCCGTGGTGGGCGCCTACGAGGGTGAGAAGATGCTGGCGGCCCTGCGCAAGGTGACGGAGCAGGGGGGCTACGAGCTGGTCTTGCCCGAGGTCGTCATCCCGTCGCATTGACCGGCGTCCCCCGGCGGTCTATCGCGGCCCTCGAGGTCGCAGAACATCATCGTCCCCCCGATGGCGCCCACCGGAAGGAAGGCCACACCCACCAGCGGCACCAGCATCGCCACGGACATCAGGGAGCCGAACCCCACCAGCGTCCACAGGTGCCGCCGGGCGTAGGCAAGCTTGTCCCGGAACGTCCACCGCCGCCGCCCCATCGGGCCTTCCATAAACTCCAGCCCCACAAGGACCGCCGTCAGAAGGAACGCGACGGTGGTCGTGACCGGGGGAAAGAGGAACGCGAAGGCCCAGATCACGGCTGCCATGAGTATGAACTTGACCGCGTCGGTCACGGCGCGCCAGATGTCGATCAGGATCTCTTTGAGGCCGGCCTCGGCCTCGTTCACTGCACCGGTGTGGACGCGTTCAACTGTGGCCGACAAGAACTCGTAGAACGGGGCGGCGATGACCAGCGCGGCGAGGCTGTAGGTGAACACGAACACTATGATGAGCAGACCGATCATGGCCACCGGTACGAAGAACCGAAGGACCGATCGCCACCATGAACCCGCCTCTACTATCAGGTCCGTGATCCTGCCGCCGAAGGCCGCCAGCAAGGCCACCAGCAGCACCGCTAAGAGCACGTAGAGGGCGAGGCTGATCAGGAACGGCGCGATTGTCAGCGTCAGCACCCGCCGCCTGCGGATCATCTTGATAGCGCGCACTGGATAGCTGGCGCCGACAAAGAACCGGCCGATAAATGAAATGGGCAACCGGCGCTGCGTCATGTTGGCCCTCTGCGATGGTCTCTGTGGCTCGGCGATCCGCCTCCTGCTCCGCCGATAGCATAGCCCGCGCGCAGAACGGCCGCAACAGGGCGCAGGGCGGGCCGATTTTTCTTGTATCAGCCTTCTCCTATGGACTACCCTGTTCCTTGAATTGGCGGGTGGGCGCGTGTGCGCCGAGGCGGGTGCCCGAGGATCGGATAATGCGCCGCCTGCGGCTCTTGCAGTGAGGGCTAAGATGAACGATGACCGACACCGGAGCGATGGCCCTGCGTTGAGCATCGTCGTGCCCGTCTACAACGAAGAGGACAACGTCGTCGCGTGCTATGGGGAGATCGTGGAGGCGATGGGCAAGGCCGGCCTGGACTACGAGGTCGTCTTCGTCGACGACGGCAGCACGGACCGCACGCTCTCCCTGCTGCGGGACGCGATCGCCGGTGACGAGCGGGCAAGGGCCGTCGAGTTGCGCCGCAACTTCGGACAGTCGGCGGCGCTCGCGGCGGGCTTCGACGAGGCCCGCGGGGAGGTCATCGTCCCGATGGACGGGGACCTCCAGAACGATCCGCGCGACATCCCCGCGCTGCTGGCGAAGTTGGACGATGGGTCCGGCTGCGACGTGGTGAGCGGCTGGCGCGCCAGGCGGCGCGACAGCCGCCTGCGAAGGATCCCCAGCCGCCTGGCCAACATGCTCATCAGCTCCGTCACGGGCGTGCACCTGCACGACTACGGATGCACCCTGAAGGCCTACCGGCGCGGGGTCCTGGAAGACATCCGCCTCTACGGCGAGATGCACCGCTTCATACCCGCGCTTGCGGCAGGGGTAGGGGGAAGGGTGACGGAGGAGCCGGTCAATCACCGTCCGCGCGTGGCCGGCAGCAGCAAGTACGGCATCGGGCGCACCTTCCGCGTGATGCTCGACCTGACCACCGTGAAGTTCATGATGTCATACCTCACCAAGCCGCTCTACTATTTCGGCCGCTGGTCACTGATTCTGCTCTTCGGCTCGCTCGCCGTGCTTGCCCTGGTGGTGATCGAGAAGCTGACCCGAGGCACCGACATGACGGGCAACCCGTTCCTCTACATGAGCGTCGCCCTCTGGATCATCAGCATCCAGGTGATGCTGATGGGCCTGATGATGGAGATCATCACGCGGACATATCACGAGTCGCAGGGCCGAAAACCCTACGCCGTCCGTGCCTTGCACGTGGGGCAGGGCGAGCGCGGTGGCCGGGAAGACGCCGGAGGGCCTGCCGCCGATC
>CAZHPE010000051.1:0-17212 GCA_964534775.1 uncultured candidatus Brocadiaceae bacterium | reverse complement strand
TGGAGGGCCAGATCGCAATCGGTAGGTGCTCCCACCTGGCCAAGTCCGGACTGCGTGCGTGACCCCAGAAGATCGGCCCGCCTTTGCCTCGGCCGTGAGTGAAAGGATGACACTGATAGAACATGTGAAAGTATCCGTCGTGCCGGATCAGGCCGTTCGGGTCGTTCTGATAGCCGGCCGGCGGCAGGAAGTGATACACCGGGCGCGTGGGGTCAGCCATTGCCACCGGCACATCTGCCTCCACCGCCCGCATGGCACCAGCGATCGCTTCATTCATGCTCTCTGCCACTCTCCCGTGATAGCCGCGCATACAACACAGGGCACGGCGCCATGTCAAGCAAGGTTTCGCGCCACGGGGTGTTGTCATACACGCGGTCCGGCACCCGCCCTGTCCACCTCGCTACGGGATGCTGTTTACGGCCTTCTGGAGCCGCCTCAAGTTCTGCGGCGTGTAGTGGCTCTGCGTGCGGGTGCTTCTGTGCCCGAGGAGGCGCTCACGGTCGCCGATGTCGACGCCGGCGGTCGCCATCGCGTCGTTGGCATAGACGCGCCAGCAGTGGAACGAAAGGTCTGGTGCCACGGCTTTCGCCCTCTTGTTGTAGTTCTTCAGGAACGTGTTCGCGAGTTTTGTGATACCGCCCTTTCCCTGCCAGTCTCCCGCGTCCACCAGCTGGCCCGCCTGCCGCTCGGCCAGAATCTCATCAAGGTGGGGAGCCAGTCTCTCGGCAATAGGCACCAGTCTCTCGCTCGAAACCGTCTTGAGACTTCGGCCCTCGCCCCTCGACGTGATCCTAAAGCACCGTATGCCTTGCTCGACGCCCACATCTTCAACGCGAAGTTGTGATAGTTCACCGGCTCTACAGCCCGAGTAGCGCCCCAGCAGTGGCATCATGTGCCAAGCATCAGCATCGACCGCCTCCGGCCTGGGTAGATGCACGAGCGCTTCGGCCTCTTCTGGTGCGGGGGCTCGTTTGCGCTTTGGCGTCACACGGGCGACGGTCACGCCGTCACAAGGATTGTCCCTCCGCGTGAGCCGTCCTTCGTCTATCAGCCACCGGAACAGCCGGCGCATATTCATAAGGCACTGACTGACCGAGAGTGCCGAGACCCTCCGTTCGCCAGGTTCTGCTGCGATCGGGCGGACGTTGCGCTGTTGCCACGCCACGGGCATGTTCAGGAGCGTATCCCTGAATTGGACGATGTCGCCCTTGGATATGGCCTCCGGGTCAGCATCGTCTCCGAGCAGGAGGCGGGCCGCCCCCAGCGAGGACGTGTATCTCTCCAGTGTGTTCGGCGCGTAGCTGCGCGACGAGGCGAGATGCTGGATGAACTGCCCTTGCGCTTCGGCGAGCGTCAGGCCACCAGTCTTGCCAGACAGCTCGCGTCGCAGTTCAGAGATCTGCCCGGCGATGCTGTCCTGGGCCGTTGCCTGGAGACGCAGAAGGCTCGCAAGCATATCAGCCGCCGCAGTCTCGGCGAGCAGGGGGAACAAGTACTTGTTGCGAAGACGTTGGGCCACCTTTAGATCAGGCGTCCGCAATGTGCAAACGAATTCGCCCCGGACCTGCCAGAAGCGGGGCGGCTTTGGCACCCTAAGGTACCAGCAAGGCCCGCGCTTTTGAAGATACTTGGTATCCGCCATCGGCCCACCTCCTGAACGGTGTGGCGTAACCTCTGGCGTGCCCGGCTTTTCCTGATCTGTCATAAGCTCTTATCCCGCAATGCCATGCGTTGGGCAGGGGCGAATCGTTCATTCGGCCTCGGCCAGCTCCACCAACATGGCCACCTCATCGCAGTTTGGGAATTTGGGGCACTTCAGGCAGTCGGTCCATATCTTATGGGGGAGCTTTTCCTTCGGATACCGGCGAAAGCCGAAGCGGCTGAAGAACTCCGGCGCGTAGGTGAGCACGAAGACCCGGTCCATGCCCAATTGGCGCGCCTCCTCGATGCAGGCCCGCACCAGCGCCGTGCCGACCCCGCTGCCCTGGGCCTCCTCGGCCACGGCGACGCTGCGCACTTCGCCCAGGCCCTCCCAACTCACGTGCAGCGCCGCGCACCCCACGATCCTGCCGTCCTGCTCGAAGACGTAGAAATCCCGCAGTGCATCGTAGGTCTCGCTCAGCGGGAGCGGAAGCATCAGCTCCCGGGAAGCGAAGCGGTTCACAAGGTCCATGATGCACTTCGGGTCAAGGACGTTGGCTTTTCGGATCATGGTTCCGGGGTGTCTCCAGAGGGGGCGGGGGCCATACCCGCGGGCCCCCCGGCCAAAGCGCCGTCGAGTTCCATCGCCAGGCTCAGCAGGGCCAGACCGTCCAGGGCCCGGCCGACGGAGGCGATGCGCACCATATTGCTGCCTGGGCGCAGGCGGACGCCGCCCGACGCCTGCAGCGGCTCCATAAGATAGTAACTGTTCAGCGGCGTATATTGAAACTGCACCACGTAGCGCCCGGCTGCCGGCGCCGCCCGACGGCACGCGTCGCGGAGCGCCTGGGCCTGCGGGGCGTCGCTCCCTGCGGCGAGTAGCCACGCGGCCGAGAAAGTCTCCAAGTCGGCCGCCGTCTCGCCCGCGGCGGCGAAACCCCCGGCCGTCCCGCCTGCTAAGTCCGGCACGGGGGTCTGCGTGTCGGAGAGCTGTCGGCGGGCGAGCAGCTCGACCGCATCGACCACCCGCGCGAGGTGCGGGTCGGCGGGCAGCACGGAGCCATACTCCCACACCGCCACGACGAATCGACGTGCCGCTTCCGGGCCGCCGAAATCCGAGAGCCCCAATGCCGAGTTTTGAGTGCTGAGTGCTGAGTTCAGCCGTCCCAGGGCCTTCTGGGCGCCCAGGAGGAACTCGGGCCGCTTTACGGCCTTGTAGGCTGCCACCAGCGCCCGGGCCGCGTTCGCCTCATCGGCGGCTGCGGCGGGCCAGGGTTCACCGTCGGCGTCGGCCGCGGGTGCGTCGGCGGATTCGTCATAGCCGGCGTGGAATCCGCAATCCTCGCGCTGCAGCGCGAGCAGAAACCAGCCGAGGCGGAGGATCAGGTCTCTGCTGCCTTGCCCGCCGGAAGCGACGTGCTGCGCGCAGCACAACTCCAGTGCCGCAGCCGCGTCCGTCAGCGAGGCCGGGGCGTCGGGCAGTTCGGGTGCGATGTAGGCGTGGTGCGGACGCGCCGGCGGCACGCGCACGCGCTCCAACAGCCATCCCATAGCCGCCTCGGCGACGGCCAGGTGTGCAGGATCGCCGCTGCGCTCATACCACCGGGCCATGGCCGCCGCACACCTGGCGTGAAGCTCCGCCGCCCCCGGCCCGGGCGCCCAGCCGACGGCCAGTTCCTTTCCGGTGGCGGCATCGCGGCGCTCCGCCGGCGGCCGGCCCCCGGCCGCGCCCCAACGGCGCGCGACGTAGTCGGCCGCCAGACGGCACGAATGGCGCAGCAGTCCGGGGCCGACACTGTGCACAACGGGCAGGCCCTGGGGCACTTCCACGACGTTCGAGCCTCCGGGGACGATGTTGGCGAACGAGATGGCCCTGAGCAGGCTCAGGCGCAGGCCTCCGGTGCGCCAGGCCCCCTGGCTCAGGCCGGCCTCACGACACAGCGCGTCGAGCATCTGCGCATGGCTGCCCGCGCGGGGCCCGGCCAGATGGGCAGGAAGGAAGACGTAAAGCTCTCCTTCCTGCGACAGCGCGAGGCCGAGCGGCTCGGCCGTGTCCATTTCGTAGAGCTGCTCACACTGGTGGCTGGATAGGTCCGCCTGCTCTGTCACGATGTCCAGCCGCGCCCGAGCCTGCGCCACGGCCTTTGACCAGTGCTCGGCAAAGGTAGGCTGCTGGGCCAGCCGCCGGGCTGCCTGGCGCGTGGACTCGACCAAGCTCTCGGCCCGGGCCAGCGCGGTGATACTCCTCTGGCCCGGCAGATACAGGGTCACGACAAGGGCCGCATTCAGCTCCCGCGTGCACTCGGGCGGTGCGTCCGGGGGCACGCCACGTGGCCCCGCGCCCCCTGCGGCAAGCGCTTTGAGCGAGTCAAAGAGCAGTTCGGTGAGGTACCGCTGCTCGGCGTCCCCGAGTTCGAGGGATTGCCCCGGCTCCGAAGACGGTGCCAGCGCCATGGGATCGGCGGGTGGCTCGACGGGCCAGGACCGGGCCGGGCGACTCAGGCGGCCCCATGCCAGCGCCACCAGGACCGGGCCCAGGAGCACCGCCAGCACGAACACGGCGGCCCAACCCCCGGCGGGCCGGGCCCCGGTGGGGCGGCTTGCGGCGGGGGCGTCCCGATTCTCGCCCGGCGGGGCCGGTTCGGGGTTGGCCTGTTCCATGTGCATGTTCGAGGACCTGAAGGGTTTCGAGAGGATGTCAGTGTCCGGCGTCGCCGGGAGCTGTTCGGGCGCGCAAGCAGGAATTCAAGCGCCTCGTCAGGCCTCCGCACGCCCCTTGTACCACTCCACCGTGCGGCGCAGGCCCTCCTCAAAGCCAACCAGCGGCTTGAAGCCCAGGATGGTCCGCGCGCGGGTGATGTCCGCCATGCTGTGGCGCACGTCGCCGGCCCTGGGCTCGGCGTAGTCGGCCTGCGCCTCGCAGCCCAGAATGGCGCCGAGGGCCTGGAAAAGCTCATTGAGCGTGTAGCACTTCCCGCAGCCCACGTTGAACGTCACGCCGGGGGCCCCGGCCGCCCGGGCGGCCCTGAAATTGGCCTCAACGGCGTTCTCCACGTAGGTGAAGTCCCGCGACTGCTCCCCGTCCCCGAAGACCGTGGGGCGCCGCCCTTCCAGCAGGGCCGTGACGAACAGTGGAACCACCGCCGAATACTGACTGTGCGGATCCTGACGCGGGCCGAAGATGTTGAAGTAGCGCAGCGACACGGCCTCGAGGCCGAACACCTCCGTAAAGGCCGCGCAGTAGTGCTCGCCGGCGAGCTTCGTGACCGCGTAAGGGCTCTTCGGCGCCGGCAGCATGTCCTCGCATTTGGGCAGGGTCGGGGAGTCCCCGTAGACGGAGCTGCTCGATGCGCAGACGACGCGCCGCACGCCCCGGTCCCGCGCCGCCTGGAGGACGTGCAAGGTCCCGTCGACGTTCACGCGGTTGGTCGCGGCCGGATCGTCGACAGACCGCGGCACGCTGGCCAGGGCGGCCTGGTGAAAGACGCAGTCGGCCCCGTCGAATGCCCGGCGAAGCGAGGCGCCGTCGCAGATGTCGCCCTCGATCACACGCAGCTTGCCGCCGCTGCCTTCCAGGTTGTCCCGGCTGCCGGTGGAGAGGTCGTCCACCACGCGGACTTCATGTCCATCGCGCACAAGCCGAAGCGCGATGTGGGAACCGATGAACCCCGCCCCCCCTGTTACCGCGTAGCAACCCAACACGTACCCCTTTCCTTCTCTGGTCAGGCGGGAAGAAGGGACCGGAACGTATCCCGGCCCCGGCAAAGGCGTGAGTGAGTATAGCCCGTCGGAGCGCCCCCGGCAATCGGACGGCATTCTCGATTTTGGATCGCCGATTCTCGATTTCGCAGGATGGCCGCCGACGGTATGGAGTCGAAAACCCCAAATCGGCAATCGAAAATTCCGCAGGGCCCGGCTCAGATCCAGCCGGCCACCTCCTGGCAGGCGTAGCGGAATGTCTCGTCGCGGGTGGCGTCATCGGACAGGCGTTTGAGCAGTGCGGCTACCCAACTCGGACGCCGCCGACCGAGTTCGGTGACGTACTCCGCCCGCACCCGGTCGCCCGTCTCCACGAGCAGCCGGTATATGAGCATTTCCGTGCTCAGGTCCGTGAGCGTGGTATCGCCGAACTCATCTGGGTTGTAGGTCAGGGCTTTCTCCAGGAACCGCCACACGGCGTCCGCCGACCCCTGGTGGTCAGCCATGACGGAGCCGGCGGAAATGAGCTCGTCGGGGTCCGAAGAGTGCATGCGTTTGATGAGCATGAGTGCCCGCAGATCGTCATGGGACAGACGCAGCCTGCTCAGACCATCGTCCTTCAGCACCTTCATCACGTCCCTGACAGTCCCCATCTGTGCGGCAGTCATCCCGGTGGCCGCGGCGTGACGCACCTGCGAGTAGCTGTCCTTCAGCCCCATCAGCAGGGCGTCCACGCCCCTGCGCGCGTGCCGCCCGAGGTTCGCGATGCCCTCGCAGGCCTTCAGGCGCACTGGCCAGGCTATCCCGGCATCGAGCAACGCATGGCGGAATCCGCGCAGCCCGGCCTGCCCCATGCCGACCATGGCGTCCATTATGCCGGCCTGAGTTTCGGGATCAGCCACCCTCAGCATCCTCATCAGCGTCGGCATGGCTGACGCAGCGCCAGGCCCCAGTCTGGCGATGGCCTGCCCGATTGGCTCGACGGTCTGCGCCTGGTAGGCCTCCATGAGCGCCGGCAGCGCATCCCCGTCCGCCGGCCCTATGCGGTTGAGCGCGGCCAGAACCGCCTTGCGCCGCACGTCGTCGGGACCCCCGACGGTCTTGAGCAGGAAGGGCAGCGCCTGCGGGCCGGATTTCCACAGTTGCATGGCCGCGAACTCGCTGCTCTGTGCTTTGAAGGAAAACTTCCACCAGGGCGGATCCACCAGGTATTCGAGTCTCTTGATTCGGTCGGGAGTGCGCATCACCGTTTCCCCAAGCCGAGTAACAGAGTGCGGGGGCTCACTTGCTCAGGCCTCCCTCGCGCAGGGTTTTCAGATCTCCAATGGCAAGGAGCAGCGTTCTGCGTCTACATCATCGGCGCCGCCTGCTCTTGGTCGGCTCCTTGACAGAACCATACGACTCAACCCTCAGTTCTGTCCCATAATCGGTGATCTTGACATCGAAGAAGTTGGAGAATCTGCCGTCGTCCCGATAGCGCATCACGAATCTCACCACGTAGTCGCCCGTTTCAGTGCGCTTGAGTGCCTTCCTGACGGGTAAACCGATATCTATCTGCAGCGGGTGGGGGTGGGCCGGGTTGTAGCTGAGCGCGCCCAAGGCCACTTTTCTGGCGAGTTTTCACGCCACAAGCTCGTTGCCTGCCAATGGCTCTGCCGGATCCGCTAACTTACTCGAAACAATCTGGCCGTTCTTGCCTCTCGTGCTGAGATTCCGCATCTTCTTGCTCAAAAGCTTGATGTGAGCGGCGTTGGCCTTCTGCCTATCTTCAAGCGCCTTTACTTGCGCGGCCAGTCTGTCGAACTCCTGGCGAGTAATCTGCGTGGAGGCCGCTCCCAGGAGTACGACCCCGAATATTCCCACGACGATGGCTGCATTCTTCGTTGCCCTCTCCTTTCATCTCTCGCGTCCCTCCGCTGCATCCGCCGTGCGACCCGTCCCCTGCACAACCCACATTGTAGCCTCGCCGCACGGGGACAGTCAATACAGAAATTCGCGCGCAATCGGGGTACCCGGCCGGGCCGGACGCAGGACAGCGCGCCCGGCAATGTCCAGCGCAGCGCGACTGCTTGACACTCCGGCAGACTTTCACCTATAATCCCGTTGGCTGCGGGGTGTGGCTATTTGATATCTTATTCGTACCCTGCCGACGGGTCGGGAAGGTTCTTACAGATGCCAAGGGACAAGGGGTCGTCCGGTCGAAAGAGGCGGGCCTCAGGCGGTAGGAAAAAGCGCGGCGAAGGCCGCGCCATCCCTGACATTGTCCCGGATCTCGAGGCCGAAGGCGCGCCCTACAGGTTTCGTCAATTCCTCTTCGCCAGCCTGACGGCGGTGGTGGTTGCAGGTGCGGTGTTCTTCGCCACGCAGGCCCTGAAGAGCACCGGTGAGGAGTTGAACCGCTTGCAGATGGATTCGGAGAAGTGTTACACTGTCAGCATGCGCGTGGCGCCGGCGGCCGATAGGCAGGCCGCTGAGGCGTTTCTGCGCCAGCCTGCCGTGGTGTCGCTGGCGGCGGGGAGCAAGTTGTTCCTGCGCACGCTCCCGGACGGGAAGATTGCCCTGTGTGCGGGCAGCTTCGAGATGCCCGACGACCCTTCTGCGCGGGTCCTGCTGGAGCGGATCAAGGGCTTTGAGCTCCAGGGGGCGCGGGTGTTTGACGCCGCGCACATCGGGCCGTACGATCCCGTGGAAACCCACTGACCGGGCACGCGGCGGCGAGCCCCTGGGGGGCGTAGCCGCAGTTTTTGATATCCGCGTACGCATAACGCTGGAGGAGTGTCTTCCCATGTCGCTGCATAAGAGTCTGAAGATCAAGAATCAACACACGCGCGCGCGCAACGTGCTCAAGCGTGAGGAGCGACTCGAGAAGCTCCAGGAGAGCGAGCGCTGGTCGGAGGGCGTGTCGGTCTACGGTCTGCCGAAGGTGCGGGTCGAGGTCAAGGCCCCGCGCAAGCACGCGAAGGAGAAAGAAGCTCCGGATGCCGAAGGTGTTGAGGCCGCCGAGGGCGCCCCGGCGGAAGGGGGAGAGGCGTAGATCGTCCGCCTTGTCTGGGACGGTTCGGAGTAGTCCGAAGAGAGCCTGCCAGTGGATGCCAGCAAGCTGATCGCCAGCCGGATGGCCAGGATCGACTCGTCCGGAATCCGCAAGGTTTTCGATCTTGCCAAGAGCATTTCCCACCCGATCGACCTGAGCATCGGCCAGCCGGATTTCCAGGTGCCCGAACCCGTCAAGGCCAAGGCCATGCAGGCGATCGAGACGGGCATGAACCGCTACACGGTCACCCAGGGCCTGGCGGAGCTGAGGCGCGAGGTGCTGGCCGTCGAGAAGGAGCGCACCGGCGTGCGGCACGACTCGGTGCTGATCACCAGCGGCGTTTCCGGCGGCCTCTTGCTTGCCATGCTCGCGTTGGTGAACCCCCGGGACCGGGTCATCATCCCCGACCCCTACTTCGTCATGTATAAGCACCTGTGCCGCCTGGTGGGCGGGGTGCCCCTCTACGTCGACACCTATCCGGACTTCCAGCTCACCGTCGAACACCTTAAGAAAGCCGGGGCGGAAAGGGGGAAGATTCTGCTCCTGAACAGCCCCAATAACCCCACTGGCCAGATGACCCCAGGCCCCCGCCTGCGCGAGATTGCCTCCTGGGCGCGGGCGAACGGCGTATTCATCATCAGCGACGAGATATACAGCTCATTCTCCTACGACGGTCCCTGCGCCAGCATCGCCGGGTTCACCAAGGACGTGATGCTGTTGAGCGGCTTCAGCAAGAGCGCGGCCATGTCCGGCTGGCGCGTGGGTTACGCCATCGGGCCTCCCGCCGTTATTGCCGAGATGACGACCCTCCAGCAGTACACTTTCGTCTGCGCCCCCTCGATGGCGCAGCATGCCGCACTCGAGGCCCTCGCCTTCGACCCCACCACGCACGTGCGGGCCTACAGCGCCAAGCGGGACATCGTCTACGAGGGCCTGAAGCGCAGGTTCGACCTCGTCAAGCCCCAGGGCGCCTTCTACGCCTTCGTGCCCGCCCCCGGCGGGGATGGCGACGCCTTCTGCGAAAAGGCCATCGAGAACCGCTGCCTCATCATCCCTGGCAGCGTCTTCAGCGAGAAGAAGACGCACTTCCGCCTGAGCTTCGCGGCCCCGGACGAGACCATCGAGACCGGCGTCCAACTGCTGTGCGCACTGGCCTGAGCCGGCCCGCGAAAGACGGATGGTTCACCCGAGCCCCTCGTCCTGCCGGACGGGTGCTGGTCAGGGAATCGAAGGGCACCGGGGGAATTGGAGAAGCGCATCGGAGGCCAGAAGAATGATCGTCTCCGGCGTAGGCCCGATCATCGCGGCCACATCAGTACCGTACCTACTATTGGCCCTGATCATGACTTACGCCTGCGGGGACGTCTTTGTTGTCAAGAGCATACCATACCCCTGGTTCGCCGCGTTCGGGTCCGTCCTGCTGGGCATAGGTCCGCCCTTGTTCCTGCGCTCGGCGAGGGCGATGCGAAGGGCGTTGCGGAAAGGGAAACTCGTTGCGGAAGGCTGCTACTTCGTCTGTCGTCGCCCCGTTTATGCTTCGTCTCTGGTCTGCATCACCGGCGTGGTCATGTTCTTCGGATCGTGGCTGTTGCTCAGCGTGCCGCTTGTTGCGTATGCCCCCACCAAGTTTCTGATAAGGAAAGAAGACGATTACCGGGAAGAGGAATTCGGCGAGGAGTTTCTGGAGTAAGGGTTGGGCTATGTCAGAGAATGGTCTGAGCAACCCGTTCCGGTACCTTCAAACGAGCGAGGTGGGTTGCGCAGGTATGCCGGAGCTTGTGGAAGCTGAAGCCCTTGAGCTCAGGGTGTTTCTCGCGTAAGCGGCGAAGACGTAGCTGAAGCACGCCCACAGTAAACGGCTGATCATCCTGTCACCGAAAGATCGGCTGTTCAGCCTCAGGGGTCTCTGTGGCCGATCCACGAAGGATCTCCAGAGCCCTCTCGCAAAGAGGAATAGTCCGAGGTCTGCCGGTAACCCCGCTAGTCTTATGGCGCTCAAGGCGTAGCATGCGCTGCTGGAAATCCACGTCCTGCCAGCTTACCCGCACTACCTCTCCGACGCGCATCCCGGTTAGCAACATCAGTTCGCACGTGTCACCAAGGGGCTGGGACTCTTGACATAGTTCGATGCACGCCACCGCCCGCCCCAGCAGCAGGTGCTTCGCGGGTGGGTGGGCCGGGGCGTTCACGTATCTGCTGACGTGCTCGAGCCCGCTAAGGAGGTTCTCTGTCAGCAGCCCTTGCCTGACTGCCCAGTTGTATAAGCGCTTGATGGCCGTGACCATGATGTTGATTGCACGCGCCGCGTAACCCCCGTTGACCATCTCCTGCTTGACCTTCTCAACATCCGAGACCGTAAGCTCGCCGGCAAGCTTGTGCTTGTAAGGGCGGGTAATATGCTTCAGCCCATCTCGGTAGCACTCCCAGGTCGCATCCGCCCGATTTGCCTTGGTCCACTTGAGGAACTGCACGGCCAGAGCGACGAGCGAAATGCTATTGCCGCTCCGCTTCAGCACCGCACCGCTATCACCGGCGCTGTCATTACGATCTGCGAAGTACTGGGCCATGTTGCAGTGCAGCTCAGACCGTGCCTTGTGTTCGCTTGGACCCCAATAGAGCCTCTTTCGGCCATTCGCGCTCGGCACGTCGGCACACCAGGATTTCCGCGATTCATACCACCAGATGTCGACCGGCACGGCTTCAAATCCCCTCGGCTATCGGTTTGCTATCACTCCCCCGCTATCAATCAATACTAAGGGTCGCATCAGCGCGAGCCAAGAAAAAAGCGCAAGGCTTTTAGACGCAGCACCTTGCGCTTGTCGTCCGATTGGCGCGCCCGGCAGGACTCGAACCTGCAACCGACGGATTCGAAGTCCGCTACTCTATCCAATTGAGCTACGGGCGCGCATGCGCGTATCCCGCTCGAATCCACCACCCCACTATACCGCGCACCGGCGGCTGCTTCAACTCCATGCCATGCGCCAAACGGTGGGATGAGCAACATACGGGGGCCTGATCGAGGGAGTGCGCGCGTGCTGAGGTTGCTCACGGGCGGTAAATGAAGCGCCTGGCCAGGATGGCGGCGTGCATCTGGTGCTGGGTCACGTCGATCCGCAGGATGGGGTCGTCAGCCGCGTTCATGACCCCGCCGACGGCCAGCGCGTCGCTGGTGCGGTGCTTCTTCAGGTATTTGTTCGGCATGGGCCCGCCGACCTGCCACGCGATCAGCCTGGCGAGCCCTGTGTCGATGGCCCGCCCGATCTTCTCCGCGTCTTCCTCGCGTCCGGTCCGCCGCGCAAGATCCCACGCCACGGCCAGCCCTTCGTGCGCGTAGCCCGTGTTGCGGCGCCGGGACAGGACGTTGTGTACGTCGATCATCCAATAGGCCATGTCGATCACGCGCCCGGCGAACTCGTCCACACCCGGCCAATCGGACGTGGAGAGTTCGTAGTATGCCATCGAACTCCACTGGTAGAAGGCCTTCGTCGTGTCGCTGTCGGGGTCCCTTTCGAGCGCTCCCTGAATATTGTCGCGATACATCTGCTCCGCCGACTGGAGCGTGAGCCTCTTGAGCCTCGTGTGGCCGGAGTACTTGGCCGCCTTCACCATCAGGAGCAGCGCCTCGCCATCGCTATACGGCGATGACTCGCCCATCCCCTGGCCGTCGGTGAGCTGATACTGCCGGTGGAAGTGGCCGTTCGCCATGCGAAGAAAAACGACGAACCCTATGTACTCGGCCAGGTCCGCCTTGTAGTCCTCCTCGGACTCCACGGCCCAGTCGGCCCGGAGAAAATCGACCAGCGCCAGCGCCACTAAGGCCACCGTGCCAGTGTTGCCGACGCTGTTGCCGGGATAGACGATGTAGCGGCGCCCCTCGGGCGTAAGCCGCGAGTTCTCCTTGAAGAATCCCAGTCCCTTCACGATCGCTCGGGCGGTGTCCTCCGAAGGGCTGTCATGATGCAGGAGGGCGAGGCCCCACAGCGCGCCAGCCTGCCGCACGTCATTGTCGCCGCGGACCTGCCGGCGCTCGACGAAGTCGTACTCGTAGACGAAGTTCCCCTCCGGCCTCTGGCTGCTCAGAAAGTACTGGCAGCCCAGGGCCAGGGACCGGTCGAGCACCTCGCGCGTGAGGACGGCCCCGTCAAAGGGCGGTTGCGACTGGGATACGGGTTGGGTCGCCTTCTCGCCTCCCCACGGCCATGGCGAGCAGGAGCATGCGGCCACTACGACAAGCGCCGCAGCGGCCGAACATGCCCCTCGCACTATCGCCTGCCGATTCGTTCCCGTCGGCAACACTGCCCGGTCTCCATGGCGCGCAGAACGCCGCTACATAATCGCCCATGCGCCTGCGGTCTGGCGTATGGGATTTGGAACTGGCACTGTACGCAATGACGCTCGGGCTGTCAACTCATCGGCCCGCACGGCCCCCCCCGATCCTGACCGCCGTTTCCCACATAGACAAGAGCTTGACCCCCGGTCGCTCCTGCGGCGGCTGTGATACAATGCGACGTGGCTTGGCAGCATCGGGATTATGAGGACTCGCCGGGACTGCACGGCATGGGTTGAGCGATGAGGTGGCGGATTTGCATACCCGCAATATCCTCTTCTTCGCGCGATGACTACGCGGGGAATACAACCGCTGCGAAAGAAAGACCGGCTGGTGTACTACCCGCTGGGGGCTAATGATGAGTGGCGCTTGGCCTATGGTAATAGTCAAGGGGTACCACGAAGTCACACCTGTGCCCGAGGGCGCAAGTGACCAGCCTCTTAGACATCGTTTTGCAGTCGTCCTCGAGGGACCATCTGCAGAGAATGGTGAGGTGATTTTCGAATCGGGTTTCTTTCTTGACATTCTTCGTGAGATAGTGCGCGCTATGGACCACGATACATTGCGAATAGAGGTTGACGACGTGATAGAATATCAGTCTATAGAGAGCCTGAGTGCGCATTTCCTTAGAATCCCCGAGGAGGATCGGTTGCCGCCTCACAGAATTCACTTCCGGAAAGGGGGCAGATTGGTATGCATCGAGGATACAGAGTTCTGGGCTCTCTACGGCGGTCCTCGACCATACGGCGATTCCCGTTCTGTGTACTACGATTCGTATACTTTGTCTTTCTATACCCGAGACGACTTGAGTGGGCCACTTGAGTCTGCCTGCTCAAGGGCGTGCGGGCATCCGGGAAGAAGAATAGGGGCGATCATCCAAGGGTCCGTAGAGCCGATCCGCGTACCGTGGTGGAGGAAGCTACTCCGAAAGATTTCCTAACGAACGTCCTGCTTCAACCTTGTACTCTTCGCCGGAAGGATGGACGAAGGACGCAGGCAATCAGTAGAGGTGTCCGGGCCTGTCCGCACGAGCCACGGTGTGGTGCATAGCGGCGAGCACAACTGCCAGGAGGAGTTGGAGAAGGGCACCCTTGGGGTGAAGGAACGATGCTGATGGGCGGATATGAGTTCCGGCTGCTGAAGACGCCTCTGCCGGCGGACGGCCGCCTTGGCCTCGAAGACCTGCTGGGGCACAAGGGGGATCCGTGGATGGAGGACATCCGCTGGCGCATGGGCCATGCGGGGGGCGATCTGTTCGCCGTGGCGTGCGCGGACGGCCGCGCGGTCGCCAATTGCTGGCTGGGACGTTCCGCGCGCTGCCCGGGCGTGGCGGTCCTGGGTCATGTGTTCACAGCCCAGGAGCATCGCCGCCGGGGCCTCGCAGGCCGCCTTCTGAAGATGGTGTTGGACGAGTTCTCACGCGCCGAAGGGCGCTGGGTGCTGCTGGGCGCGGGGGACCCGACGGCCATACGGCTCTACGAACGGGCGGGGTTCGGCCCGCTGATGGCGGGGCCGAATGAGGGGGACCTCACGATGCTGCGTCCTGCCGACCCGGCGGCCCTGCGCGCGGAGTATGCCGGGCGCCCGAAAGACTGGACGGTGGATATTCTCGAGCGTGAGCACTACCCGTCGGCCTGCCTGCTGCTGTGCGCGACTGGCGGGAACATGAAGCTCCCGTCCTGCGGCATTGACCGCGGCACCGAGGCGGAGGAGCGGCTTCTGGACGCCCTCGATGCGCGGGACAGAGGCGAGCATGGGCTCTACGCAATGGTCGAGGGTGGGAGCAGACGGGTTCGCGCCATTGCCTGCGCTGCGGAGGGGAGGCTTGAACTCTACACGCCGGGGTTGGGCGAGGATGACGCGGGGGCTTTCCGCGAGGCGGCGGCCGCGACATGGGCGGAGGACGCTTGAGTCTCTGATTCCTGCTCCAGCCGCGAGCGGCAGGTCATCCCGCCTCAGCGGCTCACGATGTTCAGGCGGCCGCCGGCCTTCATGGTCGTTTTGTCGCGCGGGCTGAGTTCGCACGCGGCCTCGAATGTGAAGCCCCGCGTCCTGTCCTCGACCACCATTCGCCCCGCATCGAGGCCCGCAACGACGTCGCTGATTACGAGCGCGTCGCCCTGGCTCACGCGCTCGTAATCGGCCGGGTCGGCGAACGTGAGTGGAAGGATGCCGAAGTTGACCAGGTTGGCCCGGTGGATGCGTGCGAAGCTCGTCGCCAACACGGCAATCACGCCCAGGTGCATGGGCGCGAGGGCGGCATGCTCCCGGCTCGAACCCTGACCGTAATTCCCGCCGCCCACGATGAATCCGCCGCCCGCCCGGCGCGCGCGCGCGGGAAACTCCGGGTCGACGCGCTCGAAGACATGCTCGCTGATGGCGGGTATGTTGGAGCGCAGCGGCAGCACCCTGCTCCCCGCGGGCATGATGTGGTCCGTGGTGATGTCATCGCCCGCCTTGATGAGCACCGGCCCTTCGAGGCTCTCCGGCAGGGCGCCGCGCCGGGGGATGGGCCGGATGTTCGGGCCGCGCAGAACCTCCACTCGCGAGCCGTCCTCAGGCGGCGGAACAATCAGGTTGTCGCAGGCCGGATAGACGACGGGCTCTTCGACCAGGGGCGCGTCGCCGAGCGTGCGGGGGTCGATGATCTCGCCGCTCAGGGCGGCGGCGACCGCCGTCTCGACGCTGCACAGGTAGGACCTGGCGTCCGGCGTGCCGGTGCGGCCCTCGAAGTTGCGGTTGAACGTCCGCAGGGTCACCGCGCCCGAGCACGGCGCCTGGCCCATGCCGATGCAGGGCCCGCAGGCAAGCTCCAGCATGCGCGCACCCGCCTCAACGATGTCGCTCAGCACGCCCTGGCGCGCGACCACGTCAAGAACCCGCACTGAACCGGATGACAACACCACGCTGACCCGTGGGTCAACACGGCGCCCGGCCAGCAGCGCTCCGGCGGTGGCGAGGTCGCGGTACGACGAGTTGGTGCAGCTTCCGAGGCAGACCTGGTCGACCCGCGTGCCGGCCACCTCGCCGACCGGCACCACGTTGTCCGGGCTGTGTGGGCAGGCGATGAGCGGCTCGATACGCGAAAGGTTCAGCTCGATAGTCTCCTCGTATCGCGCATCCTCATCGGGCGCCTCAGGCGCGAAGTCTCCCTCGCGGCCCTGCGCCCTCAGCCATCGGCGGGTCACCTCGTCCGCGGGGAATATGCTGGTGGTGGCGCCAAGCTCGGCGCCCATGTTGGCGATGGTGGCGCGTTGCGGCACGCTCAGCGTCCCGACGCCGGGCCCGTCGTACTCAAACACCTTCCCCACGCCGCCCTTCACGCTCAGGCGTCGCAGCAGCTCCAGGATCACGTCCTTCGCGCTCACCCACGGGGGCAGCGTCCCGGTCAGGATCACGCGCGCCACGCGCGGCCCGGTCAGGTAGAACGGCGAGCCCGCCATCGCGCAGGCCACGTCCAGCCCGCCCGCGCCGATCGCTATCATGCCCAGCGCGCCGCACGTAGGCGTGTGGCTGTCGCTGCCGAGCAGCGTGCGGCCGGGCCTGCCGAACCGCTCCAGATGGACTTGGTGGCAGATCCCGCCCCCCGGACGGCTGAACACGACGCCGTAGCGCGCCGCGACGCTCGCCAGGTAGCGGTGGTCGGCGGCGTTGCGGGAATCCGCCTGGAGCGTGTTGTGATCCACGTAGCTGACTGACAGTTCGGTGCGCACGCGGCCGGCGCCCATCGCCTCGAACTCCAGGTAGGCCACGGTGCCGGTGGCGTCCTGGGTCAGGGTCTGGTCCACGCGGATGCCGAAGTCCTCGCCGGGCCCGGCGGCGCCCTCCACGCAGTGGGCCTTGAGGATCCTGTAGGTCAGGCTATCGCCCATCGAAGGGGCTCGCTTCCGTCTACGGTTCATGCACTGCCGGCCGGGGGGCCTCGCCGCCGCAAGCGCGGGCCGCCAGCGGGCCCGGCCAGAACTCGCTGCGGTAGGAAGTGTGGTACCAGAGGTGGGATTCGACACCGCTGGCTAGCGCAAGTCCTTATCTCGCAACATATTGCATTGCTCGGCCAATACTTAGAACACGCACCACGATACGCGCTACGTTACGTTATCGCACAGTATACACCGCAGGCACGTAACTGTCAACGTAGCAACCCGAAACCTCTCAGGCGGCTCATGCCTTTCCACGAGCATGGGACAAGACTAAAGCACTGGCATGATATCAGTCAAGGCGCCCGTACGGTCTTCCACCGCGGAACGCACGGCCACCGGCCTCTGGCCCCCCCACATTTTGGCACCCCCCCAGGCGGTGTGCCCCTATCCTGGGCAAAGCTACTGCAAACACCGGCAGGGTTCGGTATAATCCGGCATGTCCAGAGGGCTTCAAGCATTCGCCTTGAGGGGAGCCTGGCCGCGTGGCGCGACGACGAACCCGCATAGACCATAGCAGTAGCGGTGCTGCAGGTGGGGGCGCTTCCCTTCTGGACGGCTCCCCGCTCGCTGCTGCGCTGCTGCTTTCGGGCT
>CAZHPE010000050.1:0-17228 GCA_964534775.1 uncultured candidatus Brocadiaceae bacterium | reverse complement strand
GATGGATTGCAAGCCGGTCGAGGAACCAGTCATAGAGAAGACGATGGTTCTCGAACTCGATGGAGCAGATCGAATGAGTGATCCCCTCAACGGAATCCTCAAGGCCGTGCGCCCAGTCGTACATCGGGTAGATGCACCACTGGTCGCCGGTGTGGTAATGCCTGGCATGAAGGATGCGATACATGATGGGATCGCGCATGTTCTGATTGGGGTGCGCCATGTCTATCTTCGCGCGCAGGACGCATTCCCCGTCCTCGAACTCGCCGGCCCTCATGCGGTGGAACAACTCCAGATTCTCATCCACCAACCGATCGCGATGAGGGCTGTTGCGGCCCGGTTTCGTCCAGCTTCCGCGGTACTCGCTAATCTCCTCCGCGCTGAGGTTGTCGACGTAGGCGTCCCCCTGCCGGATGAGCTGGACGGCATACTCGCACATCTGCTCGAAGTAATCGGAGGCGAAGTAGAGGCGGTCTTCCCAGTCGATCCCAACCCACCGGAAGTCCTCGATGAACGCCTCGACGTACTGCTGTTCCTCAGTCGCCGGGTTCGTGTCATCGAATCTCAGATTGAACTGGCCTCCGAAATCCTTGGCCAGTTTGAAGTTGAAGTGCGCCGCGTAGGCGTGCCCCAGGTGGGGGTAGGCATTCGGCTCCGGCGGAAAGCGCGTGTGGACGCGGCCCCCGTTCTTGCCCTTCGCCACGTCGTCTGCGACGATCTGACGGATGAAATCCATGCGTCGGCCCTCGTCCGACGCGCCCTCGCTGCATTTGCCATCGGATGTGCCCATTGAATCGTCCACTCTTCTCCTCAGGAAAACCGCCGGCCCGCAGACAGAACCCGGCATCGGGCTGTCCGATATTATGGGCGCCGGCGCGGCGTGTCAACTGTCTTCGCGTCCGGCGGGCCGACCCAGGCCTCAGCTTTGACCGAGCGCGCCGGATATGCTACATTGCTTCTCGACGCAGGATCAGAAACGGCGCACGGATCCGCCCACGGAATACACGGGGGCCAAGAATCTTTTCGGTCCTTCCGCGCGCCCCCCAGCAGCAGTCACTTTCGAGCCCTCGGAGAGAACGATGAGCAGTCCGTCCGACCGCGTGCGCGTGCGCCTGGCCCCTTCACCGACCGGAGATCCCCACGTGGGCCACGCCTACGTCGCCATGTTCGACTTCGCCTTCGCGCGCAAGACGGGCGGTGAGTTCGTACTGCGCATCGACGACACCGACCGCACGCGTTTCAGGCCCGGAAGCGAAGAGGCCACCATGCGGGCGCTGAAGTGGCTGGGCCTGGACTGGGACGAGGGCCCGGACACCGGCGGCCCATGCGCGCCATACCGCCAGAGCGAACGCACCGACATCTACCGCGAGCACGCGCACAAGCTGCTGGAGAACGGCCGGGCCTACCGCTGCTTCTGCACGCCGGAGGAACTGGCGGCCATGCGCGAGAGCCAGCGTGCCCAGAGCCTGCAGATGGGCTACGGGCGGGCCTGCCGCGGCCTGAGCGGGGATGAGATCCAGAAGAAGCTCGCCGCCGGGACGCCCTGGACGGTGCGGATGAAGGCGCCGCTCGAGGGCGAGACGCGCTTCACGGACCTGGTGCGCGGGCCGGTCGTGGTGCGCAACAGCGAGATCGACGACCAGGTGCTCCTCAAGAGCGACGGTTTCCCCACCTATCACCTGGCCAGCGTGATCGACGATCATCTGATGGGCATCAGCCACGTCATTCGCGCCGAGGAATGGATCAGCTCCACGCCCAAACACGTGCTCCTTTACGGGGCGTTTGGGTGGCCGGTGCCGACGTTCATCCACCTGCCGCTCCTTCGCAACAGGAACAGGTCCAAGATCAGCAAGCGCAAGGACCCGACGTCGCTGGACTGGTACCGCGAGCAGGGCTACCTGCCGGAGGCGCTGCTGAACTTCCTGGCCCTGATGGGCTGGTCGCTGGGCGATGACCGGGAGGTGTTCAGCGTCGCGGAGATGATCGAGGGCTTCTCGTGGGACCGCGTCAAGTCGAGCGGGCCGGTCTTCGACATCCAGAAACTCGACTGGCTGAACGGCGAATACATCCGCGCCATGGGCCTGGAGGAGTTGCTGGCGAGGATACTTGCCGGCCCCTACACGAGCCACACCGCGGAGCCGGCCGATCGGCTGCTGGCCATCCTGGCGCTGGTGCAGGAGAGGATCAAGAAGCTGGCGGAGTTCGACGCGATGACCGCGTTTTTCTTCGCCCCGGAGCCCCACGAAGCCGCCCTGCTCGTCCCGAAGAAGCAGGACGCCGAGTTCGTGCGGGCGGCCCTCGCGGGAATGGACGAGGTGCTGCAAGGCATGCAGGAGTGGAAGGCTGGGCCGCTGGAGGGGGCCGTGCGGGCGCTGTGCGAGGAGCGGGGGTGGAAGCGCGGGGTAGCATACATGGTGCTGCGCGTGGCGGTCACCTGCCGCACGGTGAGCACCCCGCTGTTCGAGACGATGGAGCTGCTCGGGCGCGAGGAATGCTTCCGGCGGACTGGCGCGGCGGCGCAGGCGGCGCGCCAGCTGTAAGGCACTATTGCACGCTCGCCCTCTTGATCTGCGCGAAGCGTTTCACATAGAATCGCGCGTGCAGGAACTGCGCGCGTGTAGGGAGTGCACGGGTGCGCCGGGGACGGCAGGCAGCCAGCGGAGGTTCATGCAGCGATGGCCCCCAAGGAACCCCCCATTATCGGTCTGCTGCTGGGGCGACTGTGGTTGTTCGTCAGCACGTGCGGGGTTGCCGCGTGCGTGGCGCTGGGCTGGCATATCTACTCCGACCCTTCCCTGTTGAGCCAGAACCCCGTCGGCGTACGGATCAGCCTGATCCTGTGCGTGCTGTTCGGGACGCCGGCGTGCCTCTACGGGATCATGTCCGCGCTTAGGGCGGGCGAGCGGCAGCGCAGGCTCCGGCGGGCCGCCCGGGAGCTGGCGGGGCTGCGCAGACAGCTCACCGATCAGGAGCGGAGCCGGTTGCTCCAGCGGGCGCGCATGGACGAGCTGGCCACCCTGCGCGAGGTGGCCTACATCGTGAACCGCGAGAGCGAGTTTTCCCTCATAGCCGAAAAGGTTCTGGAGCTGCTCACCGGGCTGCTTGAGCCGCTTCAGGCCTGCATCTTCGTCATCGATGAGCCGAACAACCTGCTCAAACCGTTCGCCCTGTATGCCGACGGCAAGGTGAAGACCGGCGCCCGGCTGCGCGCCAGCGGACTGCGCGCGTTCAGCCTGGACGAGTTCGAGCACCGAAGCGTGATCTGCGGCGTTCGCGACGGGGAGTTCCATGCCACCGTGCCGCTGAAGGCCGACGACGAAACCCTCGGCGGGCTGCTCGTCGTGTTCCCCCGGGATGCGCGGTCGGAAGCAGAGCTTCTGTCCGAGTTCAACGAGCGCTGGCGGGATTTCCTGCTGGAGCTCTCCCAGCATGTCAGCCTAGCCGTCAAGACGAAACACCTCCAGGCACAGGTGCTGCTCGACGGCCTGACGCACCTCTATACCAAGGCCCATTTCACCGACCAGATCGAGGGTCACGTGGACTTCGCCCGCCGCCACAAGGAACCTTTCGCGCTCATCCTCGCGGACATCGATCACTTCAAGAAGGTCAATGACACCTATGGCCATGCGGCCGGTGACGAGGTGCTCAAGGGCGTGGCCACGGCTATCCGGCGCAGCCTGCGCAAGTACGATTCGGGCTATCGCACGGGCGGGGAGGAACTGGCCGTGTTGCTGCCGCGCACCGACCTGGCGAGGGCGGCGAAGATCGCCGAGAGGCTTCGGAACAGGGTGCAGAACGGGACGTTCGCCTCCGGCGATAGCGCCCGCGTCAAGGTGACGGCCAGCTTCGGGGTGGCCCAACACCGCGGCGACGAGCCGTCCGAGGACATCTTCGAGCGCTGCGACAAGAATCTCTACGCAGCCAAGCGCACCGGGCGGAACCGGGTCGTGGCCGCCATCAAACGCTCATCCAAGGCCAAGGAGCAGGACGCATAACCGGCCCGGGTCGGAGCGCAGGCACATGCTGATGCCCGAAGACACACGGCGCAAACAGTGTCCATGACAAGGAGCGGGGCATGTTACTGGAAGAGCACTTGGCAAGGAAGAAGCGGCGCAAGACGATCGGGTGCTTGGTTGTTCCGCTGATTGTGCTCCTGCTTCTGGGCGGGGCGTTCTTCGCGTTTCGCATCTACTGCGCGGGACGCGTGCAAGCTGAGATCGACGCCATCGCTGATGCCCGCTACCCCGTCACGCTCGAAGAGTTGAACGCGTGGCATCACGAGCCGGTGGGCAAGAACGCAGCCGACACCTATCTAAGGGCCTTCGCCAAATACGTCCGACCATCTGAAGAGCTTGCCCGGAAACTGCCCATCCTCGGCTTGGGGCAACGTCCGCCGACACGCGAGCCCCTGCCGGATGAGATGCGCGCGGCCATCGCGCAGCACCTTGAGGCCAACAAGAAAGCGTTCGCACTGTTGCACGAGGCGGCCGGAATCGAGGAATGCCGCTATCCTGTAGACATGACAGATGGCCACGCCGTGCTGCTTCCCCATCTCGACAAGACCAATCATATTGCTCGCCTGCTGAGGCTCGAAGCGTTGCACCACGCGCAGCGCGGCGAGGGAGAGCAGGCAGCCGATTCGATGGCCGCATTGCTCGGCCTCGGACGATCACTCGCCAACGAACCGATCCTGATTTCATACCTTGTAGAGCACGCCTGCGACACGAGAGCGGTGAAGAGCCTTGAGGAGACGCTGTCGATCATTGCCCTGCCGGAGGGACAAATAGTCGAACCCGCCGCCGCGCTGGAGCAGGCCGAAAACGCGGAAGCCATGAGGCGCGCGTTTGTGGGGGAGGCGTGTTCTATGCATGGCGCGTTCCAGAAAGCGGCAGGCGAGCTAGGCGCGTACCGTGGCGTCCCTGGCATCCCTCGGCCTTTAACCGTGCTTTACAGCACGACGGGCCTGCTCGATCTCGACGACGCCGCCTGCCTGAAGATCATGCGCGACGTGATCGAGGCTTCCGAGAAGCCCCTCATCGAACGTCTCCAGGCCATGCGCTCGATCGATGTGGAAAAGCGCGTCGAAAACCTGCCCTCGTACTGCATCCTGACCAAGACGCTGATGCCGGAAAGCGAACACGCAGGAGAGGAGGACGCAAGGCATGCGGCGCAGCTTCGGGCGGCGCGGACGGCGCTGGCCGTGGAGCGCTACCGCCGCACGCGCGGGCCGCTGCCGCAGAAGCTGGACGACCTCGTCCCTGAGTTCATGGACGCGATCCCCATCGACCCCTTCGACGGAAAGCCCATGCGCTACAACAAACTCGAAATGGGCTACGTCGTCTACTGCATCGGACCGGACGGAGACGACGATGGAGGCAAAGAACGGGAACCCGGCGGCGGGGATGACCACGACGTGCCGTTCACCGTCGCGCGCTGATTCCCTCCTCAGAGCACCCCCGAGCCGGGGCTGACAGGCCGGTCGAGCGTGAGAAGGACCACCTCCTCGCCCTCCTGCGCGGCCAGCAGCATCCCGTTGCTTTCCACTCCGCGCAGCTTCGCCGGCTGAAGGTTCGCCACCACCACGACGAGCTTGCCCACGAGGTCGTCCTTCTCGTAGTGACCCTTCAGTCCCGCCACGAGCGTGCGCGGCTGCTCCTCGCCGACATCCGCACGCACAACCACGAGCTTGTCCGCATTCGGATGGTTCTCCACCGAGAGGACCTTCGCCACCTTGAGCTCGACGTTCTGGAACTCCTGCATGCTGATCATGTCGCGCCTCCAATCCCGAGTGTCTCCAGGCCGAACGCGCCGCGCATCCGGCCGTACGGTGCCGGCAGAGGCCGTATGATACCATGACGGCGGCGACGCTGCCCGCCCACGTCCGCAACGATATGAACTGACTACAACGAAACGCAAACAGCCAAGACATTGGCCCACGGAATACACGGAAACGCACGGAAGACAAGAACAATAGATTCTGGTTTTGCTGTCTTCCGTGCGTTTCCGTGTATTCCGTGGGCAGGGGTCTGCAAAGCCGTTCTCGCTTCTGCTTGCCAGGCAGCCCCGCAAAGACTATAAGATTAGGGGGAGTATGCGCTGTGCCGGCGGCCACGGGCCGTGGCCGAACGCAAACCCCTGCGGAGCGGGGACCGATGCTGGAAGATGGACTGGTGATCGAGCTGAACCGGAAGCTCATCGAGCACCTCAAGGCAGGAGGCGTGGCGGAGGAAGACTTGAGCCAGGAGGCGGCCGCCGCCCTGGCTCGGGCCCTCTACGGCCGGAGAATCCTGAGCCTGGGCCTTGCGGCCGAGTTAGCGAATGTGCCGCGCGATGAGTTCGTTGCGGATGTCGCCCGCCGCGGGCTTCCGCTCATCGATCTGCCAGCCGAGGAGATCGAGCGCGAACTGGAAGCCGTCGATGCCCTGCTGCGCCGGAAGAAGCCGAAATGATTGCAGCCGATACCACCACACTGACCGCTTTGTGCCTCATAGGCCGCCTGGACCTCGTCCGGCGGCTTTTCGGAAAGATAGCAATCAGCTCAACGGTCGACGATGAGCTGCGGAAGATACTGCGGGCCCTGGACCCGGACTGCGAGCCCCCGTCGCCGGACATCGTGGAAGTCGTCGCCGTGGACATAAGCGCGCCCGCCATGTCGCCGAGCGAGAGTGAGACCCTGGAGCTGTGCCGGCGGGTCGCGGCCAGTTTTCTGCTCACCGACGACCCCGTGGTCCGGGCCGAAGCGCAGAAGCAGGGGACCAACTGCATCGGCACGCTTGGCGTACTGCACGCGGCGCGTGCACGCGGCATTATCCAGGACATAGAGGAGGTGCTCGCCCGACTGCGCCAGGTTGGATATGCCGCAGCGCCGGAGTGCGAGCGGGTGCTTCTGGATCGTTCGACCGGCTGACACGGGCGCCATGGCACGCGTGCCCCGGCCCCTTCCGGATTGTCTGAGGAGAGTTTTTTCCCGTGAGTAGAACCGAAGGCGAGATTGACCCGCAGCTCGAGGACGTCCTGTCCGCCCACGAAGGCGGCAAGACGCAAATGGTGAGCCGCTGCAAGCTGAACACCGTGGCCGACCTGCGCCGGATTTACACCCCCGGCGTGGCGCTGGTGAGCAATCTCATCGAGTCCGACCCCAGCCAGCTCTATGCCTACACCTCCGTCGGGAACACCGTTGCGGTCATCTCCAATGGCGCGGCGGTGCTGGGGCTGGACGACGTGGGCGTGCGGGCCTCGATGCCGGTCATGGAAGGCAAGGCCGTCATCCTGATGCAAGTGGCGGACATCAGCGCCATGCCGGTGTTTGTCGACACCCGCGACCCCGACGCGTTCGTGCAGACCGTCCGCCTCATATTCCCCACCTTCGGGGCACCCTGCTGGAGGACGTGGCGGCGCCGATGTGTTTCGAGGTCGGGTGCCGCCTCAGAGAGTGCTGGGCATGCCCGTCTTCCACGACGATCAGCACGGCACGGCCGTCGTGGTGCTCGGGGCCATGATCAATGCGCTCAGGATCACAGGGAAGCGGGCCTCGGACATGAACGTGGCAATCAGCGGCGCCGGCGCGGCCGGTTGGACCATCGCGCACTTCCTGCTCGGCAACGGCGTGGGCAACGTGGTGCTGTGCGACCGTGTGCGAGCCATCTATAGGGGGCGTAAAGAGGGCATGCACCCGGCCAAGATGCGCATAGCCGAGCAAACGAACCTCGACAATGAGAAAGGCCCCCTCGAAGAGGTCATACGCGGCAAGGATGCACTCATCGACGTGAGCACCGCCGGGCTGGCCTCCGGGCAGATGGTGCGCAGCATGGCGCCGGGAGCCATCGTCTTCGCCATGGCCAATCCGATCCCCGAGGTCTGGCCGCACGAGGCCCTGGAAGCCGGGGCGGCGGTCGCCACCGACGGCAGGCACCTGAACAATGCGCTGGAATTCCCCGGGATATTCCGAGGGGCGCTCGATGCGCGGGCCTGCCACATCAACGAGGCGATGAAGCGGGCCGCCGCGGGGGCCCTGACCGATCTGGCGCTGGAGGGCGAGCTTGTGCCGGACTTCATGGACCGTGCCGTGCATCGCGCCGTGGCCGATGCCGTTGCCGACGCCGCTCGCGATTCGGGCGTGGCTCGCGCCTGACCCCGGGGATGGAGCCACCATGCAGCAGCAATCGGCAGCCGGTCAGACATATCGGATACAAACCCTGGGCTGCAAGGCCAACCAGTACGACTCCCGGCGCCTGGCCGAGGCGATCGAGGCCCTTGGCTACCGCGAGGCGCCGGGCGATACGCCGCCCGACCTCCTCGTCGTCAACACCTGCACCGTCACCCACACGGCCGCCCGCAAGTCCCGCCAGCTCGCCCGCCGGGCCGTGCGGGAGCACCCGGGCACGCGGGTGTTCGTGACGGGCTGCTATCCGACGACATCCCCCGAGGCCCTGGCCGGCATCGAAGGGCTCGCGGGCGTCCATGGGCGCAGCGACTGGCCGGCGATGATGCGGGGCATAGCCGGCGCGCGTGACGTCCCGCAGGGCGCGCAAATGGCAGGCGACTTCGGCATCAGCAGCTTCTCGGGCCGCACGCGTGCCTTCTTGAAGATACAGGATGGGTGCGATTCCTTCTGCACCTACTGCGTCGTGCCGCACGTGCGCGGACGGCCCCGCAGCCGACCGCTGGGCGAGGTCGAGCGGGAGGCGCTGGCGCTGGCCGAGGCCGGTTTCAGCGAGATCGTCCTGACGGGCATCCACCTGGGCCTATACGGCCGCGACCTGGCCGACCGCGCCGACCTAGCCGATGCCGTCCGGACGGTGGCAGGCGTGCGCGGCATCGCGCGCGTGCGGCTGAGTTCCGTCGAGCCCATGGAACTGGCCGACCGCCTCCTGGAGACCATGGCCGCGAGCCCGGCGGTCTGCCCGCACGTCCACCTGCCGCTCCAGAGCGGGGACGACCGCGTCCTGCGGCGCATGGGGCGCCCCTACACGAGGCTGGAGTTCCTCGACATCGTTGCGCGCGCCCGCGGGCGCCTGGACAACCCGGCCATCGCCACCGACGTCATGGTCGGCTTTCCCGGGGAGGCAGACGAAGAGTTCGAGAGGACCATCGGGCTCTGTGCCGAGGCGGCATTCAGTCGCATGCACGTCTTCCCGTTCAGCCCCCGCCCCGGCACGCCGGCGGCCGCCATGGGGAACAAGGTCCCGCCGCCCGTGGTCCGCGAGCGGGTGCAGCGCCTCGAGCAACTGGCGGACTTGCAGGCGCGGGCCTGGGCCGAGAGTTTCGTGGGCCGCACGGTAAACGCGCTCCTCGAGGAACGGCGGGCCGATGGCCGCCTGACCGGCTACACCGAACGCTACGTCCGCATCAGCGCACCCGGCCCGGCCGACCTGCTGGGCCGTGCGGTGGACGTGTTGTGCACGGGCGCGGACGGCCCGGCGCTCGTCGGAGAGGTGCGAGAGCGCTCTCTGGACACCTGTTCCCATTGATCCTTGGGAAAGAAACGGAGACTCACGCTCCGTCATGGTCGCAGGGGCCGCGAACTCTCCGCCCCCATCAAACCCGGTTCGTCGCCTGCGCCCCCGCCCCATTCCCACGCACCGCCTATGGGAATTACGCTCCTGATTTCTTCCCTTTTCCGTGGTATAACTACGGCAGGCAGCACACCCCCAGTATCCTTGGCATCTACGTTGGCGTTGATAGCGTGAACGCCATCATAAGGACCGCCGCCACCTATAGCAAGCTAACGGCCAGTACTAGCGGCAGGAGTACTCGCACCCTTCTGTCTCCATGTTCCCAGCCAAACGGACCAACCCACGGCCCATGTTTCGACCACCGCTTGGCAACCCGTGCAATCACTAGGACGACCAACAGACTGCCGCTCACGCCGAGCGCGACCATGGCGATCAGTATACGCCTAGCCACCGGGTCTGAGAGCAAACACTCGCTCACTGAGCTGAACTCCCGCCGGTGCTGCCCGAGGGTTCGCCGCCATGCTCTGCCTTTGCCTCCACGCCCAACAGTGCGGCACAATGCCATTCGGGCCGGTCCGGTCTGTAGTGAACCTGAACGTTTCGCTCATTCACGTTGCCTACATCAATTGAGTCTGGGAGGACGAGCGCGCAGCCTCCAGCCACAGTGCGGCCTTCCACGCAGAACAACTCCTGAACCCGATAGACTCGTACGCTCAACCGCATTGCCAGATAGCTGGCTAGCCGCACGTTCAGCGGAGTTGCCGGGCAAATAAGGCTCAGCTTTACACTCAGGGCAGGAGCAGTCTCACCGCGTTTGAGCAACCGCCAGCGTCCGCGTACTACGAAGCACACGTATATCAGTGATAAGGCCGTGATGGTCCAAGAAACGAAGGCAAGCACGACACTTCCCACCCGGGCACAAACAACGGCCCGTTCGGCACAGCCCCTTGGAAGGGAAGGGCAACCACCACGACGACACACTGGGTCAACGCCACGATCAATCCAGTGCCGAGCGCCAAGGAAAGCGCACGCGGACACAGAAGAGGTTGCAACCTCAACCAGGGGTTTGCTCGTTTGACTCCTTGCATGCTTGATTCCCTCTATGATATCAGAAGCAATGCTCGAACAAAGTCGCCCTCCCCGGATACCTTTCGTCGATCCCCACCAAAAATCCCTTGTCAATAACGAAAGGCATCCATACAGTGAGCTTGAGATTGACTTCTATGGTGATTGATCCCTCAATGTCGACGCCCATGCAGAATCCACCTCCCGAACAACAGCCCCACACGCACACGTAAACAGTGATTTGTGTCCACGCGTTACGGCCACTACTCACGTGCACCCTCTACATAATTCTTGCACGCAAGAGGCGCAAGAAGCAGCAGAGATATTCGGTTCCCGGGGCTGCGCGGAGGGTCATCAGACGTTGCCGGACCTTCCCATCTTCGCGCGTGCCCACTTGCTGGCCGCGCGGAGGGCCGAGAGCCACGCCCCGGGTTCCCTCCCCACACAGCCCATTCTGCCCCGCGCCGCCCTAGGCGGCAAGGCGGTTTCCCAATCCGGATGCCGGCTGGCCAGCACCCCCTACCGTGTGCATTCTTGTGCCTGAGGTGAATAGCCGGTCGTCCCGCCGGCTGATCCTGCTGATCCTGTTATCCCGTCCGGTTCGGTTTTCAGGAACGCGGACGAGCACGAGAAAGATGAGAAAGACGAAGGCCATTAGCACCCATATGGGACACATCGCGCGCAAGGAACGGGTAGCCTCGGCGTGCGCCCGGCGGCCGCACGCCGAGGCTGAGACGCCCGCGCTACCCAATGCCGGGGCAATGGAGCCCGACGGACAGGAGCGGACAGATGGGGTCGACAGGTGACAGGAGGGCGGCATCGGGGGCAGCACCCGACAGAAGGGGCACGCCCCCTTCTGTCGGGCCGGCGATGCGTTCGGGTCGGGTTCGTGCCGTGCTCGTGTCGGGACGGATGCGCCCGGATGCACCCATAGCGGACAGCGGGCGGGCGCGCCGGCCGGCCGCAGCAGCGGGGCTCAGTCCGGATGCAGCCGGCCTAAGCCAGGGACTCGCTCAGTATCCGGCACAGCTCCCGCGCGATCTCGGACTTCGTGACTGGGCGGGCGAGCACGCGTCCTGCGGCGCCGATGATCAGCGCAGGATGCTGCTCGTCGCGGATGCGCGTGATGTCGTTGGCCACCACCAGATCGGCCCGGTTCGCGCGCAGGGACTCCAGCGCGATCTCGCGCAGCCGCTCGTCCTCCACCCCGACCTCGAGCTTGAAGCCCACCAGGAACGTGCGCGGGCTCCAGACCTTCACCTGCCGGATGATCTTCGGCGTGCGCACCAGCCGCAAGTCCCACGTTTCCTTCCCGCTCGGCACCTTCCGGGCGGCGGTCTGCTGAGGCACGTAGTCCAGCACGGCCATTGCATGCAGGACGGCGTCCTGGCGCTCCGGCGCGGTCAGTTCCGCCTGGAGGGTCTGGAACACGTCCAGCACCGTCACCACGGGCATGATGCGAAGGCGGGACCACTCCTGCGCCGACACGTCGTCGGGCACGGGCGCGTCGGCGTCGGGACCGGCCACGTAGGTCACCCGCGCGCCCAGCGCGAGGGCTTCGATGGCGATCAAGCGCCCCAGCCGGCCGGAGGAGCGGTTGCTGATGTAGCGCACGGCGTCGATGTCGGCCCGCGTGGGACCGCTGGTGATGAGGACGCGCTTTCCTGTCAGGTCTTTTGCCATGGCCGGGGCCCCGGGGCACGTCGTGGCTGTCCGCGGATCGCTTCCTCAGCGCATCTCGAGGAAATTGCGGAGCAGCTTCGTGCCCTCGAGCGTAAGGAAGGATTCGGGATGGAACTGCACGCCTTCGAGGGCGAATTCCTGGTGCCGGATTCCCATAATCTCGTCCGACTCGGCGCGCGCGGTCACCCGCAGACACACTGGCAATGTGTCTTCGATAATCACGAGGGAATGGTACCGCGTGGCCTCGAACGGGTCGGGAAGCCCCCTGTATACTCCCTCACCATCGTGTGTAATCATGCTGGTCTTACCGTGCATCAGGCGCCGATGGCGCGCGACCGTGGCCCCAAAAACGTGCCCAATGCACTGATGGCCCAGGCATACACCCAGGACCGGCACGCGCCCCGCGAAGCGCCGGATCACCTCGTTCGAAACGCCCGCCTCCAGCGGTGTGCAGGGGCCGGGTGAGATCACGATGTGGTCGGGGCTGTGCTCGGCCACCTCCTCGACGGTGATCTTGTCGTTGCGATAGACGACCACCTCCTCGCCCAGCTTGCCGAAGCGCTGCACGAGGTTGTAGGTGAACGAATCGTAATTGTCGATCATCAGGATCATGGGCGTCCCTGCACTCTACAGGCGCGGACGGAAGAACAGCGACACCATTATCGAGGCCCCGCGATACGATTTCAACCGACACGCCCGGCGGCAAGCGAGCCCGAGGCTTGATTTTGCCCTGTCGGCTGCGGTACCAATGAGGCGCTATTGCAGGACCCGCTCCGTCGGCCCGAGGCTGAGCGAGAGCGGCGAGGGCAAGGAGGCCGAAGCAGGCGATTCAAAGGCCGGAATCGCCGATGAAGGCCGACACAGCCATTCGGCGCTCGCAGCCGGCCGAAGCCAGGACGGGGTTCTGCAACAGTGCCTTGGTACTCCGACGCGGAGGCGAGAAGGACCCGGACAATGTCCCCACTACCACCACTTATGCGCGTGGCGGCCGACACGCTGGCGGTCCGCGTGGGGCCACAGGGGCGGCTGGAGGCGCTGCTGGTGAGGCGCGCCAACGAGCCCTTCCGCGGCATGTGGGCGATACCCGGCGGGTTCGTGGAGCTGGACGAGGATTTGCCGGACGCGGCGGCCAGGGAGCTTGCGGAGGAGACGTCCGTGCGCCCCGCCGCCATGGACCAGGTGGGCGCATGGGGCAGGCCGGGCCGCGATCCGCGCGGGCGCACCGTTACCGCCGTCTACGTGGCCGTGGCCAGGCCAAGGCAGGACCGCGCACGGGCGGGCGATGACGCCGCAGAAGCCGCCTGGCACCCGCTCACAGCCCTGCCACCGCTATCCTTTGACCACGCCACCGTGATATCACCGGCCCTAGCACACCTGCGCCACCGATGTGAGATGACGCACCTGGTTTTCGGTCTTCTGGCGGCGACATTTTCGGAGCGCAAGCTTGCCGCTGCGCTCACGGCGCTTGGAAGCGGTGCGCCCCGGGAAGACGCTCGCCGCCTGGTGGAAGCCGCGGACCTGGAGGCGAGAGATGGCAGGTCCGACGAGACGCTCTACAGCGCGGGGTCGGAAGATCTCACCCGGCCGCTGCGCGGAAGGGTGTGCATATTCCCCATGGAGCATGAGGCAGGGTAGGGGCAGATGCGGTTCACGAAGATGCACGGTGTTGGGAACGATTTCGTCATGGTCAGCCTCTTCGAGGAGCGGGTGCCCGACCCGGAGGCACTCGCGCTGGCCATGTCGCGCCCGCACTACGGCGTAGGGGCCGACGGCCTGATCCTGATCCAGCCCTCCGAGGTCGCCGACATCGGCATACGCATATTCAACGCCGACGGCAGCGAGGCCGAGATGTGCGGCAACGGGATTCGCTGCGTGGGCAAGTACGTCTACGACCGCGGCCTCTGCCCTAGGGAAGAGATGCGCGTCGAGACGCGCGCCGGCATCCGCACCATTCGCCTCAGCGTCGAGAACGGCCGGGCCACCGCCGCAACCGTGAACATGGGCGAGCCGCGCCTGCGCCGGCGGGAGATTCCGATGGCCGGGCCGGACGACGCGCGCGTGATCGACGAGGGTCTGTCGGTGAACGGCCGGGGGCTGCTGGTGACGTGCCTGTCGATGGGCAACCCGCACTGTGTCATACCGGTCCGGAATCTCGACGAGACGCCGTGGACCGAGATCGGGGTGGAGGTTGAGACCCACCCCGCGTTCCCCGAGCGGACGAACGTTCACTTCGTCGAGACGGTCAGTCCGCACGAGTTGAAGCTGGCCCACTGGGAGCGCGGCTGCGGCCGCACGCTGGCGTGCGGCACGGGGGCTTCGGCCTCGTGCGTCGCCATGAACCTGCTTGGGCGGTCCGAGCGCAGGGTGCTGGCGCACCTGGCGGGCGGCGACATGGAGATCGACTGGTCGGAGAAGGACAACTGCGTCTACATAACCGGCCCGGCCGAAGAGGTCTTCACGGGCGATTGGCCGGGATAGGGAGGATCGGCCCTCACGTGAGCGCCACCCCGGCAACGGGCGAGGCCCGCGTCCACACTGTAGACGAACACGCACATCCACTGCTCGCGCGCTCCATGCGTGTCGACTGCGCCGCCTGGCTTCCGCGTGGTCTTAACCTCAACCCCCTCGCCACCAGCCTTCACAGCGTTCTCCGGGTAGACGCCCCGGACGACGAGGTCCGGACGGCCATTGAAGTACCGGTTCTGCACCAGCGCACGGGAGTGCGTCGCCAGGCTCGAGGTGAGCATGTCGGACAGAAGGCCAGACATAATCGCGGGGCGAAGCATGTCATCCAGCCTCTCCATGCCCTTGCCGACAAGCAGCGAATTCACGTCGTAGAAGAAGTCATACACATCCTGCATCGCCATCTCGAAGTCCCGCAGCTGCAGCTCGTACGGCAAGGGTGCGGATTGGTTGAACTTCCCTATATCAAGCCCGTTGCGCGTGATGGCCATTTTGATGTAGTGATTCCGGTACTGTTTGCCATCGACGCCGTGCGTGCAGTCCGTTCACAACTTCCCCTTCGTGCTCGGCACCTCGCCGGCGGCCTCGGGGTCGATGCGCACGGCGGCCCGCAGCGCACGCGCGGTGGCCTTGAAGATGGATTCGGCAATGTGGTGGGAGTTGCCGCCCCGGACGATGTCCACGTGGAGCGTGACGAGCGCGTTCGTGCAGAAGGCCTGAAAGAACTCATCGACCAACTCCACGTCGAACTCGCCGATCTTCTGCGTAGGGTAGACGGCGTTGTAGACGAGCTCCGGCCGCCCGCTGATGTCCACCGCCACCGCCGCGAGGCTGTCCTGCATCGGCACGCGCACGTCCGCAAACCGCGCGATGCCCCGCTTCTCGCCCAGCGCCTTCGCGAACGCCTGCCCCAGCACGATGCCCACGTCCTCCACCGTGTGGTGGGCGTCTACGTTCACGTCGCCGACCGCCTCCACCTCCAGGTCGAAACGCCCGTGCCGGCTGAAAAGCGCCAGCATGTGGTCGAGGAAACCCACGGGCGTACGGAGGTCGGACTCGCCCGTGCCGTCCAGCGATAGGGTGAGCTTGATGGCCGTCTCGCGCGTCGTGCGCTCGATGGTGGCGGTGCGTCCGGTTTTCGACATGGCTATGCCTGCTTGCTTGCTGCGGCCGAGGGGGTCTCGGCCAGGATCTGGCGCATGGCGCCAAGGAGCGCGTCGATCTCATCGTCGGTGCCGACGCTGATGCGGAGGCAATCGTCCAGGCGCCGCTGCTTGAAGTAGCGCACCAGAATCTTTCGCTCGAAGAGCGCCTCAAAGACTCCGCCCGCGTCCCGGCCGTCCGGCATGCGGGCCAGGACGAAGTTGGCCTGCGAGGGCCGGCACGCGCACCCCATCCCATCGAGGGCCCGGATGAGGCGGGCGCGGGTGGCCTTGATACGCCCGACGTTTTGCCGGAGCCACTCCTGGTCCGCCATGGCGGCCGTCCCGCCGGCGATGGCCGGCGCGCTGACGGGGTAAGAGTCCCTGACCTTCATCATGCCTTGGATGAGCGCCTCGTGCGCAACGGCGAAGCCGAGCCTGAGGCCCGCGAGGCTGTAGGACTTCGAGAGCGACCGGGCGACGATCACGTTCTCGCACCGGTCGGTGAGCGCCAAGCAGTTCCAGTCGGCGAAATCCGCGTAGGCCTCGTCGACGAGGAGCACCCCGTCGATGGCGCGTGCCAGGCGCTCCAGACCCTCGGCCGGCACCATCGTGCCGCTGGGGGCGTTGGGGTTGGCAACGAACACCAGCCTCGCGCCAACCTCGGAGAGCTGCATGGGCAGGGCGAAGTCCTCGGGGAGTTCCACGGTCTCGCAGCGCACGCCCTGAATGTCCGCCAGGACCGGGTAGAGGCTGTAGGTCGGATACGGGCAGGCCAGCACGTCCCCCTCGCCGCAGAAGCTGCGCACGGCGACGGACAGGACGTCGTCGGAGCCGAAGGCGGCCATGATGCGTTCGGGCCGGGTGCCGAGGACCTCGGCCGCCTGCCGGCGGAAGGCGGTGGCGAACGGCTCGGGGTACTTGCGGATCGACTCCCCACAGGCCTCGCGCATGGCCTCCACGGCGCGCGGGCTGGGCGTGTAGGGGTTCTCGTTGGTGTTGAGCTTGACGAACCCCGGCTCCCGGGGCTGAAAGCCCGGGACGTAGCCCGTCATACGCTCTATGTTCTCGCGGAAATAGCCCATGGCGCCCAAGTTCCTAAGCGGCTCATTTTTCAGGCCGCCCATTATAGCCTGTGCGGGGCGCGTGAGACAAGCCGGGAACCGCGCCCTGCGGGGGCCGGACGCGGGGGGTGTTGAGTTGAACCGGGAGGGCGCATGTGGTAGTTTAAGGTGCATCCGAGTGGATGGAGACAAACGGGACCGTGCTAAGCGGGGCGCTAGCGGTGCCCTGAACCTGCAACCCGCTATAGCAGGGCTGACCACTCCGCCAGAGGCGTTCGACTCCTTGCGTACCAGGGTCGCTTTGGTGGCATTGATCGGCGGGTCCCATGGAGCAGTGCGGCCGTGAACCTGGTCAGGGG
>CAZHPE010000049.1:6533-17257 GCA_964534775.1 uncultured candidatus Brocadiaceae bacterium | reverse complement strand
CGAAGTTCTGTGGCCCCGTATGCAACGCCCTTGGCGCGGCGTTTCTCGCCGTGCGCCTTTCAATCATGCGCCTTGGAGGCCGGTGGCACCGCGGCTCGCAAGTTCGGCCCGAGCGAGTTCCTGGACCCGCGAACAATCGACCGTGCGACGCTCGGCCATGTGCTCTCCGTCGCGTTGCGCGCGGCCCCGGCGGGTGTGGGTGTCCCCGATGAACTGGGAAACGTTGCTGATTTGCGCCGCAGCCCTCAGGGCATCATCGGGAACCTCCGCAGCCCTCGCGCTCAGCAGACCTTCGAGGGCGGCCACCGCATCGTGCGCGACTGACGAGTTGCGGGTGAGGAGAACCAGCGCCTTGGCGGCCTCGGGGCTGCCGACGCGGCCGAGAAGGTCGGCGGCCATCTTGCGCACCTCGGCTCCGCCATCACGCAAGGCGTCGATGAGTGGGCCGGTGGCTGCCTCGCCCGCCTTGACGATTCGTTCGGCGTTGCATTGCGCGAGGGCGTGGAGGAGTTCCTGACGGGACGTGGCAGGCTTCCACCGGCGGCGTTCAAGGGCCCCAGCAGCCGCCTTGCGTACGCCCGAATCGCGGTCCTCCAAACAGGCCACGAGCGGCTCGACGGACCTAAGGCTTCCAGTTCGTCCCAGGCCCACGGCGGCCGCCGCGCGGACCTCCACGTTGCTGGACTTCAGTGCCCCTGAAAGCAGGTTGACCGCGCGCACGTCGCCAATCCCGGCCAACGCGTCGGCGGCGGCGACGCGCACCTTGGTCGTCCGGTCGCGAAGCGCTTCAGCAAGCGCCTTGAGCGCCGCCGGGTCGCGCAAGCGGCCGAGCGTGCGGACCGCCGCAAGCCGCGTCCTGGCATGCTTCGACCTCAGTTGCCACTTTCGCCACCAGAGCATTCGCTCAGTCCCCCCCAGTGTTCAAGCTGGAAATGCCCGCCGTTCGCATGGCGGCCGCGCCGCCGGCTCGCCATGCGCCGTTTACATCCATTATGTATACTACCGCAAACGCCGGCCCCTTTCCATAAAGGGCTTGGGCAAGAGGGCCGCTAGGGTCCTTCTGTCTTCTGTGGCCTGGTCCCACGGCAGGGGGCCGGGAGTTGGGCTCATGGGGCTTGCCTTTGTCGCCACAGGCGCCCTTGACCAGCCCTTGCCGGGTACGGATAATAGGAGGTGGGAACTGGCCGGCGCGCGCGCGGCCCTTCAGCAGTGGAGGTGGGTTGTGGGTGGAAAGGTGTTATTCGTGACGGCGCTCATCGTCGCACTCGCAGCGGCCGGTGTTGCCCAGACGATGTATGCGCGCACCTCGACCGTGGTGCGTGACGGCACCCGATTGAGCGCGAAGCTTGTCACCCGGCTTCACCAGCGCGACCCCGTCGAGGTGCTGGCCAGGACCGGGCGGCACTACAAGGTCAATGTGGGGGGCAAAACTGGGTGGGCCTACCACAGCAAGCTCGCCCCCGACAGGCCCGAAGACGTGGCGGCTGCGCTCCGGCAGGGCCCTGGGGAGGGTATGATCAAGTTGGATGAGATCGAGACGAGCGGCGCGATGCGCGGGCTCTCCCCGATGGCCGAGAAGTACGCGGCGGGCGGCGAAATCCCGGAGTGGGCTGTCGAGGCCGTGGAGGCGATGCAGGGGCGCGGGATCACCCCCGTGGAACTGGACGCTTTCGCGCGAGCCGGGGGGCTTGACGAGTATGCGGAGGGGGAGTGAAATGGCGCGGCTGCGAACGGTTTCGGCTTGCCTGGTTGCCGGCCTCTTCGTTCTGGCTGGCTGCAATAATATCGACGAAACCATCAGGGCGGGCGCGGATATCGTTGACACGCACCTGCCCGAACTGGTCGAGGACGAGGAAGAGCGCGAGAAGTGGCAACAGGGCGTGGACGCGGTCAAGGCGATGGTCGGCAAGATAGGCACGGCAGACGAGATCGCCGTCGGCCAGGGCATGGCCCTGCGCACGTTCGCCTCTCTGGGCCGCCCCCATTCGGACTCCGCCCTGAACCGCTACGTCAGCATGGTCGGGAGGCTTGTGGCGCTGCCGGGCGGGTGCGTTTTCGTCAGCACGGGGCTGCTCGAGCGCCTGAAGTCCGAGCACGAGCTGGCGGCCGTCCTCGGGCACGAGGTTGCGCACGTGGCCCAGAAGCATGGCCTGGAGATCATACTGCGCGACCACAAGATCGCCAAAGTGATCGACTTCGGCGAGAGGCTGGACGAGGACGTGGGCAAGTACCGCGAGTTCATCAATCTGGCATATCAGAAGCTGGTCACTGAGGGCTACCGCCGAGACTACGAGATCAGAGCCGACCTGGCCGGCGCGCGCTACGCCGACGAGGCCGGTTGCCATCCGGGCGGCCTGTTGCCGTTCCTGGACGAGTCCGCGCGCTTGCAGGGGCGGCTCCAGTTCGAGTCTTTCAAGACCCATCCCGACCCTCGGATGAGGAACGCCAGGATACGAGAGCAACTGGCCAGGTGGTTCGACTACGCCCGCATGCCGTGCCGTTACCGCAAGGAGGCCATCTCCAGGCTGTAGGCCCTCTGCGCGGGCGTGCAGCCCACCCGGATCAGCAGAATGGTTGCGCAAGCACCCCACTGCCTGAACCCCGAACGCAAGGTCCCGCTGGTTCTGGATGCGCTGGAGAGCGGCTACGGCCGTCCCCGCAGGCCCCGGCGCGACCCCCTCACAGTGTTCGTGCGCGGGGTGCTGAGCCAGAACACGAGCGACACCAACAGTGGCCGGGCCTACGAAGCCCTCATGGAACGGTTCGGCTCGTGGGAGGCGATCTCGCGGGCGGCGGAGGCCGGGATCGGCCAAGCTATCGAGTCCGGCGGGCTGGCGGCGCAGAAGGCCGCGACGATCCGGCGCATACTCACTTCCCTGCGCGAGCGCGGCGGCTTCTCGCTCGATTACCTGAAGGCGCTTCCTGCCGAGCAGGCCGAGCGGGAACTCACCGCCATCAAGGGCGTGGGGGTCAAGACGGCGCGGCTGGTGCTGCTGTTCGGTTTCGGCGTGCCGGTCTTCGTGGTGGACACGCACGTGCTGCGCGTCAGTCGTCGCCTGGGGCTCATTCCCCCAAACTGCACCCGCCAGAAGGCGCACGTACTGCTCGACGGCATAGTCCCGGACCGTCGCAAGTACAGCGCGCACATGAACATAATCCGCCACGGCCGGGAAACCTGCCACGCCCGGCGGCCGGCCTGCGACGGGTGCCCGATACGCAGATGGTGCTGTTTCGTGCGGGCGTGAGTAGCGGGTCAGGTCGGCGTCGGGTAAATGCGAACGGACTTGACGGGATAACAGGATTGACAGGATCGTTTTAGGCGAGCGATTCTACAGGTGCCGGATGGCGCTGGCGATCTTGCCGGTCAGGTCCTTGACGAGAAGGCCCAGGTCCTCGCTGAAGCTCATGGAGCGCAGCAGCTCCGTGCACCCCTGCGCGAGCATCACGTTCAGGCCCCGTTCCTGGCTCTCGCGGAAGTCGGTGCGGATGCCGATGACGGGCAGCCCCAACGCGCGCGCAAACCCCAGCTCGAAGGCCGTGCCGCTGTCCACGTCCGGCCCGTCCAGCACGGCCACCACCACGTCCGACTCCTTCAGGGCATCCAGGCAGACCCGGTATATCTCCGGGAAATGCTCCGGCCGATTGTAGGAGTTGCCGAACTTGAAGTCCTGCGGCAGGATGACCTCGGCGCCGGCGACCTGGCGGGCAAGCTCACGTGCGAGCATCCGGTTCCAGACGCGTTCCTGCTGCGTGAAGAGCGGCGCCGAAAGGTAGATTTTCATGCTCATTCTCGCGCCTAATGGCCGAACCTGACAGGATAACCGGATCAACAGGATGTGCCGGGCAGCGCGGGGCAAGCAGCCTTCGGCCCCACTACCTTATCCCGCTCATCCCGCCATTCTGTCCAGGCCTGTGCCGGCCTCTCGCTCGTTCTCGCGTTTATGAACCCTCCTGTGACTTCCACCGAGCGACGCGGTCTTCGATAAGATTCCTAGGGACACTTATCTCGGCGACCTTGGCCTTGCCAGTATATTCCGCAGCGCCCGGGCAGGCAAAGCCGCGCTTGGGCAGCACGAAGGTCACCGTGACGGCTGCGTGCACGGCGCACCCGAGCGCCAGCCCCGTGTCGCAGTCCAGTCCCGACGGGACGTCTACGGCCAGCACCGGCAATCCCAGCTCGTTGATCCCCTCGATGAGCGTGCGGTACGGCTCTCCCACGTCTCTGTCCAGCCCCGTGCCCAGAAGGGCATCTACCAGGAGGTTGGCCGCGCCGGCTTCCTGAGCGGCGGCGCGCGCCTGAGCCGCCGCTCTAATCTCGGCGACGGGGATGTCCATGTTCAGGACGATCTCGAGGTTGACGGCGGCGTCCCCGGCCTTCAGCAGGGCGTCGGAGATGCTGCCCACCAGGACTGTGCCGACCTCTGCGCCCCAGTTGTGCAAGTGTCGCGCCACTACGAACCCGTCGCCGCCGTTGTTACCCATGCCGCAGAAAACCACAACGCGCTTGCCAGCGGCGCTGTGCTCCAGAGGTGGCCCTTCTTCGCCGGCGGCCCCGGTGCCCGTGAGCATGCGGGCGGCTTCCGCCGCGCAGGCCCTGCCGGCATTCTCCATGAGGATCAGGCCCTTGACGCCGACGGCGTCGATCGCCGCCTTGTCCAACTCGCGCGCCTGGTCCACGGTTGCACGAAATTCCTGTCCCAAAAAGAAAACCCCTCGCGCTGCTGGAAGCGTGTGTTCTGCGGGGCCCCGGCGCCTACTCCGTCGGTGCTGTTGTTGTCAATGTTGCCTGCTCGAACTGGCTCATATCTATCTTGGCAATGGCCCTGGCATAGCCGCTACTCTTCAGCTTCTCCACCATGTCCGACTTGAGGAAGGACTGCTCGATGGCTTCCTCCGGGGAGATGGCGGCCGATGTGACCTTATCGCGAAGCCACCGGTTGACCCGGTCGTTCATCTCACCCTTGTCCACCGCCTTGGAATAGGCCTCGTTCAGCTCGACCCATTCCTCATCGACCAGCGTCATGAGCGACTCGTTCATGCTCATCATGCCGTACTTCTTGCCGGTCTGGATGACGGAAGGAAGCTGAAAGGTCTTCTTCTCGCGGATCAGGTTGGCGACGGCGCTGTGGACGTAGAGGATTTCGAACGCGGCCACGCGGCCCTTGCCCTTGCGTTTGCAAAGGGACTGGGTGATCACGCACTTGAGCGTATTGGCCAGCATCACGCGGATTTGCTCCTGGCGGTCGGGCGGGAACTGGTCGATGATCCGGTCTACCGTGCTGGAGGCGGTGCTGGTGTGCACGGTGGCGAAGACCAGGTGCCCGGTCTCGGCGCATTCGATGGCCAGACCCGTCGTTTCCAGGTCGCGCATCTCGCCGACCAGGATGATGTCGGGGTCCTCGCGCAGCGCCGCCCGCAGGGCGCGCTTGAAACTCTCGGTGTGCGTGCCTACTTGCCGGTGGCTTATTGTGCAGCCGATGCCGGTATGGACGAACTCAATTGGGTCTTCGATCGTCACGATGTGGTCCTTGCGCTGCTCGTTCGCAAGGCGCAGCAACGCTGCCAGCGTCGTCGTCTTGCCGCAGCCCGTCGGCCCGGTGCACAGCACGATGCCCTTAGGCAGCATCGCAAGGTCCCGGATCGCCTGGGACAGCCCGAGGTCGTCAACGGTCATAATGTCGATCGGAATGAGCCGCTGGCACATGCAGGGGCCCTTGATGTCGCGGTAGACGTTGGTACGGAAACGCGCCAACCCGGGCAGCTCGTAGGCGAAGTCCGAGTCGTTGGTCCCCTCCCACTCCCTGCGGTTGCGCTCGGGAATGATCTCGAGAATCATGGACTTCACCTGGTTGGCGTCCATGGGGGGCAGCTTCATCTTCTGGAGATCGCCGTCGATGCGCAGCAGCGGTGGGGAATCCGTCTTCAGATGCAGGTCAGAACCTCGCTGCTCCATCAGGAAATGCAGTAATTTGTCGACTTGGGCCATGTCGCTTCTTCCCCTTTCCGATACATATCAGGCCCGACTCTCCACCACATGGTACTCACGTGCCGGCCGATTCGTCAAGTCACCCTGACCCCGCCCGGCCGTGCCGACGCCATCCTACAGCAGTCCGGCTCCATTCAGCACCTTTTCCAGACGCTCGAGCGTCCGTTCGGTGGCGCCGCGGCTCTCCAGGATGCTCTGTCTGGCCGTGCGCCCAAGGCCGGCCGCCGCCTGGGTGTCCGCTAGCAGGCGCCGAACCTGATGCTCGAGTTCAGCCTCGTCCTTCACTACTGCGACGGCCCCGCGCGAGGTGAGGAACGCCATCTCCGGGCGGAAATTGCGCGTGAAGGGGCCGACCAGCACGGGCAATCCCAGCGCGGCTGGCTCCATCATGTTCTGCCCGCCGCCCGGCGCCTGGAGGCTGCGGCCGACGAAGGCGCACGTGGCCAGGCTCCAGCACGTCGGCAGGTCGCCTATCGTGTCCACCAGGATCACTTCCCGGCCCGAGGCCGCCTTCCGGCCGGCGTCCAGCTCGGTTTTTAGGAGCACTTTCACGCCGGTCTCAGCAAGCTTGTGAGCCAGCGCCTGGGCCCGTTCGACGTGCCGTGGCACAAGGATCAGGCGCAGGTCCGCCAGCTCGGCCAGCAGACTCTGGTGCACGCGGCACAGGACTTCTTCCTCGCCCGGGTGGGTGCTGCCGCCCACAAGGACGAGCGCCCCGGCTTCCAGCGCGAACAGTCGCCGCAGCTTCTCTTGCCCGGCGGGGTCGGCCTTCAGTGCGAGGTTGTCGTACTTGAGCGAGCCGGTGCAGATGATCCTGTCGCGATTCAGCCCCGCGGCGGCGAAGCGTTCGGCATCTTCGGCGCTGCGCGCACAGCAGCACGAAACCGCTCCCCACAGCTCGGGCTGCAGCCAGTTCACCGGGCGCAGCAGCCTTACGCTCAGGGGGTTGATGCGGCCGTTGACGAGGGCGACCGGGATGCGCCGCTCAAAACAGGCGAGCTGGAAATTGGGCCAGAGCTCCAGCTCCAACAGCACGACGGCGTCCGGCCGGACGCGCTCGACCGCCTGCTGAACGCACGCAGAAAGGTCTAGTGGCCAGTAGAAGACGGTTGCGTCCGGATACAGTTCGCGCAGGCGCCCCGCGCCGGTGTCAGTAGCGGTGGAGAAGACGATCTGCCAGTCCGGATGCTTTTCGCGGAACGACCGCACCAAGCCCCTCGGAATGCCCGCTTCGCCCACGCTCGCAGCGTGCACCCACAGCCGGCGGCCGGCGCCCATCCGTGGCACTCGCCCCAGGCGCTCGAGCAGCCCGGCCCGGTAGCGGTGGACCCGCGGTAGCTTCCACAGCCAATAGGGGAGGGCGGCGCAAAGGGACATCAGGTACGCTATGTTGAAGACCCAACGCATGATCGCACGGACTTCCCGATAGGATGGGGCAGGTGAGAGAGAGTACAAGGATACGGCGCAGGGGTCGGCGCCTGCAAGGGAGTTACCTGTTTCGCCGGGCGTTGCTCAGATTTCGGCTTCCTCCTCGAGCAGCGCCAGGGCCTCCTCCAAGCCCTCGGTGAACTGCAGCAGCTTGTCGAGCCTGACCGCCGTCAGCACTTCGCGCACAACCGGCTGAACCCCGGCCAGCACGAGCTTGCCCCCCGCACCCCGTGCCTTCTTGCTGACGGCAACGAGGAAGCCGACGAACATGCTGGAGATATAGGTCAGCCGGCGCATGTCGAACACGACGAGCGGGCTGCGTTCCAGCGCCGTGTCCACCGTTCCGCGCACCGGCGTAAGATTGTGCTCCGAGACGCGCTTGTCCAGGAACTCGACGATGGCGATGCTGCCTTCCATTCGCGCCCTGGCGTGGCCGGCCTTGGCACTCGTTTCTGCGGCGTCTCCGCTGGCTGCCACAGCCTCGGCGGCGGCCTCGGACGCTGCCAGAACCTGATCGGGCTCGGCGCGCCGCTTGCACACCAGCATGACAGTACTGCCCTTCGGGCTGTAGGTGAGCCCGTCCAGGATGCTCTCCATCAGCGTGATCCCCCGGCCCATATCCTCGAACAGGGCCGCCACCTCGCCGGGGCGGGGCAAAGCACCGGGCCTGAACCCATTGCCTTCGTCCTCGATGATGGCCCCCCAGCGCCCTTCGTCGGCGAACAGGTGAACATCGACCTTCTTCCTCGCATCTAGCTTGTTGCCGTGAACCATGGCGTTGGTCAGCGCTTCGTCCAGCGCCAGCTCGACCCTCGGGTCCCCGCCCTCGGGGAGGTAGTGGCGTTTCTCTAGCTCCTTGATCATGCGAAAGACGAGCGGCGTCTTGTAGGAAAGCTGGGTGGGCACGGCCATCTGGAGGATGGTTGTCCCGAACGGTTCCAGGGGCTTATCGGCAAGCTGCATCTTGAGCCTCCCATCGCGATTGTGGCGCGCGTCTCCGGTCACTCCCCCACGCCGGCCACCTGAGTTTCTCGAGCATGTCGTCGCGATCGATCGCCTTGTTGAGTGCCTCGCGCGGCTCCACCACGCCGTTTAGAACCAGCCGCAGCAGGGAATCGTTCAGGCAGACCATCCCGAGCTTGGCCCCGGTTTGCATGAGGGAGGCGATCTGGTGGACCTTGCGCTCGCGGATGTTGTTGCCCACCCCATGTGTGACGACGAGCACCTCGAAGGCCGCCACCCGGCCCTTGCTTTTGCGCCTCAGGAGGGTCTGGGCTATGACACCGCGCAGGTTGCCGGCCAACATCGTGCGGATCTGTTCCTGCTGGTTGGTGGGGAACTGGTCCACGAGGCGGTTGATGGTGGAGACGGCTGTGGTGGTGTGCAGCGCGCCCAGGACCAGGTGGCCCGTCTCGGCCGTTTCAATGGCGATGTGTGTCGTTTCAAGGTCGCGCATTTCGCCCACCAGCACGATGTCCGGGTCCTCGCGCAGGGCCGCCCGCAGGGCGCGCGCGAACGATTCGGCATGGGAGTGGACCTCGCGCTGGTTGATCAGGCAGCCCTGGGGCCGGTGAACGAATTCTATCGGGTCCTCGATCGTGACGATGTGCTCTTTGCGCTCCTTGTTGATCAGGTCCAGCATCGCCGCCAGCGTCGTCGACTTGCCCGAACCCGTCGACCCCGTTATCAGAACCAGTCCCTTCGGCAGCGAGCAGAACCGCTTTACCGTGTCCGGCAAGCCGAGCTGCTCCAAGGACAGAACCTCGTTTGGTATCAGACGCAGCACACCGTTGACGCCGTTCATGTCCCTGAAAATGTTCACACGGAAGCGCGCGGTCCCGCCGAGCTCATACGCAAAGTCCGTGTCGTTCTTCTCCTGGAACTCCTTGCGGTTCAGCTCGGGCATGATCTCGGCGAATATGCGTTGCGTCTCCCCGGGCTTCAGCGGCTCTCTCTTCAGCCGCGCCATCGCCCCGTCCACGCGGATCATCGGCTGCCTGGTGGCCGAGAGGTGGAGGTCCGACCCTCCTTGCTCCTTCAGAAAGTTGAGCATCTTGTCGATAGCTGCCACTTCCGGGGTTTCCTTGCCGGTGGGAGGGGCACCTATGTGGATTATACGCGCGGAAATACGCCCGGTCAACCCCCCCCGCCCCCCGCATGGGAAGCGTTCCGCGCGCAGGAAGAGGGCCGGGCGCCCTCGGGGCCGTGCTCCAGAATGATCCGTTCGATTTCCTTCCAGCGATCCCTGGCTGCGTTTCGTATCGCCCTTATGGAAAATAGCCTGCCGGTGTGAGGCGCCGCCTACGATTCAGTCCGCCAGTATTTCTGCACCACGCCGTCCTTGATCCCGAAGACGTGTTCCATGATCGAGGTGGTCACGTTTGGGCTGTTCAAGAGCAGGAAGATCGTCGTGCCCCGCTTCTCCCTGCGCTGGGCTGCGTAAGTTAGTATCTCGACGTCGTCCCTCTCGCCGACACGAGAAGGCGGACCCATCAGGGAGGCCAGTTCCTCTCGGGTCGTCTTGCCCGGCTCGATCAGGGCCAGCCTGCCGGGCACGACGACAGCGCCAGTCGTATCGACACGGCGGTCAGAGACGTATAGGCAATCCGTCGCCAGAATTACGGCACTGAGAACAAGAAAGCAAGCGACAAACCTGACGCCCATTCTTGCGTTGCGCATGACCTAATCCTCCTAAACAGAGTCCGCCGGCCTGTGCCTCAGAAGCACGGGTGTCTTCAGCGGTAATGCGCCAGCCAGCGCTCGAGGTCCTTCGGCGTGTCGATGCCTATGCAACGGTGCGGGGTGCCCCCCACCTTGATCCTATAGCCCGCGCTCAGGGCTCGCAGTTGCTCCAGCCTCTCCGCCTGCTCCAGGGGGGCCAGCGGCATAGCGGCGTAGTGCAGCAGGAAGTCGCGCCGGAAGCTGTATATGCCCAGGTGGTGCAGGGGCGTCAGGGGGGCATCGCGCATCCAATCGTCCGAGTCGCGTACGTAGGGAATGGGGCTGCGGCTGAAGTAGAGCGCAAAACCCTCCTGGTCCACCACGACCTTGACCACGTGCGGGTCGCGCCAGGCCCCTTCGGACTCCATTGGCGCGGCCAGCGTGCCCATAACGGCCCGCTCGTCGTCCGCCAGAAGCCGGATCACCTGTTCGACCTGCTCCGGCTCGACCTGCGGCTCATCGCCCTGCACGTTCACGATGATGGGCGAGTCAAGTTGGGCGGCCACCTCGGCGATGCGGTCGGTGCCGCAGCGGTGGTCGGTGCTCGTCATCCAGGCGCGTCCCCCAAAGGCCTCCACTTTCTCATGGA
>CAZHPE010000049.1:0-6523 GCA_964534775.1 uncultured candidatus Brocadiaceae bacterium | reverse complement strand
CCGCGCCGCGCGCTCATATACATGCTGGACGATGTACTTGCCGGTGACCTCCCGGGCGACCTCCAGGATGGCCTTGCCGGGCAGGCGCACGGCATCGTAGCGCGCCGGGATCACAACGGTCGCGCCGGGGTGTTGCTCGTTCATCTCAGGTCCTTCGCAGCAAGATGACTTGCGGTTTCTGCCCCTGGGAGTGAAGCGCCTTGAGTCTACCCGCCGATCGGCACGGACGTCAAGAAGCACGCCGCGCCGCGCCGTCGGCATGGCTCCGGCCGCCCCGGCGCGCGGAGCATTTTCCCGTTGCAATGGGCGCGGGGGTGTCATACACTTGGTTCTCAGGGCCCTTTCATGGCCTCCTCTTTTCGCCCGGGAGCCGGTTCGGGCGGACGCCGCCGGGCAGTGCGCCGCCTGGCGGACGCTGCCGCAAGTAGGAAGGAAGCCGCACCGAATGGACCAGCGATGGGCAGGTGGTTTCGAGAAGAGCACCGAACCTATCGTGGAGGCGTTCACCGAGTCGGTGTCATTCGACCGGAGGCTCTACCGCGAGGACATACGCGGCAGCATCGCCCATGCGGAGATGCTCTGCAGTGGCGGCCTCATCGCCGAGAGCGAGTTGATCGAGATCAAGCAGGGCCTCCGGGAGATCGAGCAGGAGATCGAGTCCGGCACGTTCGAGTTCGACCGGGGCCATGAAGACATCCACATGAACATCGAGGCGGCCCTGATCCGCCGGATCGGTGAGGCCGGGCGCCGCCTGCACACCGGCCGCAGCCGCAACGATCAGGTGGCGTGCGACGTGCGCCTGTGGACGCGCCGGGCCATCGAGGAGACCGACGGCCTGCTCGCGCGCCTTCAGAGTGCGCTGGCGGACCGGGCCGAGGCATTCAGGGACCTCATCATGCCTGGCTTCACGCACCTCCAGCACGCCCAGCCCGTGCTGCTGGCCCACGTGCTGCTGGCCTACGTCGAGATGCTCCAGCGTGACCGTGAGCGTGTCATGGACTGCCTTAAGCGCACCAATGTCAGCCCCCTGGGCGCTTGCGCCATGGCCGGTACCGCCCTGCCGGTCGATGTGGAGATGACGGCCGAGCAGTTGGGTTTCGACAGGCCCTTCTCCAACAGCATCGACGCCATAAGCGACCGGGATTTCGTCGTTGAGTTCGTGTTCGCCGAGTCGTTGATCATGTGCCATCTTTCGCGCCTTTGCGAGGAATGGCTGTTGTGGGCGAGCCAGGAATTCGACTTTATTGACCTGGACGAGTCCTTCTGCACGGGCTCCAGCATCATGCCGCAGAAGAAGAACCCTGACGTCCTTGAACTCGCGCGGGGCAAGAGCGCGCGAGTGATCGGGCACCTGATGGCGCTGCTCACTCTGCTGAAGGGGCTTCCGCTCGCCTACAACCGGGACTTTCAGGAGGACAAGCCGGCGCTGTTCGACGCGACCGACCAGGTGCAGGCCTGCCTGGGCGTGCTGGCCGAGCTGGTGGCCCGGACGACCTTCAAGGAGGACAGGGCGCGTGAGGCGTGTGAGATGGGCCACATGGATGCCACGTCCCTAGCCGATTACCTGGTGGGGCGGGGCCTGCCGTTTCGGGAGGCGCACGAGGTGGTAGGGGCGGCCGTGCGCCAGGCTGCGGCGCAGGACGCGAAACTCTCGGAGCTTACGCTCCAGGAGCTGCGCCGGTTCAGCGAGTTGATCGGTGAGGATGTGTTCCGCGCCCTCGGCGTGCGCAACTGCGTGGAGAACTACCGCTCGCACGGTTCGTCTTCCCCGGCGGAGGTTGAGCGTCAGCTACGCCACTGGCGCGACGCCCTGGGGGACCGTGCGGGGTAGGGCGGTCCTGGCCCGGGATGGAAACGTGATGAGGACCTGCTTATGAAAGCCAAGTGCAAGTGCGGCCGGGTCTTTGAAGTGCCCCCTGACAAGGAGGGCAAGGTCATCAAGTGCGCCGGCTGTGGCCAGAAGATACGGCTGCCGGTGAGCCCAAGCCCCGCGGCGCCGGCGAAGCCCGCCGAAGATGGCGCGGGGGAGTTCGGCTGGGGACAGAAGTTCCAACTGGAAGGATCGTCGACCGACGAACCGGCTCTGCCGGCCCCAGAGGCGCCGAAACTCTCCCCGCCGGCCGAGGAGAAGCCGTCCCTGGGCTTTGAGTCGGAGGAGTTCCGCATCGATGGTGCAGAACTCGGTGGGGCAGACGGCGCTGAGGAAGGGCCAATCGATCTGGAGCCGGGTCACATAATCAGCGCCCAAAAGCCTGGAGCGCCCGGAGCGCCCGCCGCCATGGCGGCCAGTGAGGGTGCGACGACGAAGGCGTGCCCGAGCTGCGGCCTGATGGTGAGCGAAGACGAGCCCGCGTGCCCTGAGTGCGGCGCCGTTCTCCGGGCCGGACAGGAAGACGTCGTCCAGCGCAGCCTGCGTTCCCGCAGGCGGGCCGAGAGGGGGCAGGCCAGTACGACAGCCCCGGGCTGGGCGTCGACCTTCTGGGGCGCGTTTCTCTATTCCTATGTGGCGGTCTTTGCCGGGCAAGGCGCGGCGGCTTGGCTGCGGTATATGACCGTCGGGATGCTGGCAGCGCTGATCGCGTCAGGGCTGTGCTGCCTTTTCCCTGTCGCAATGTTCGTCGCCTTTGGCGCGGTCATCGGCGCCATGTACTTCTACATGGCACATGCGTCCACGTCGGGGAGTTCCCCCATTGAGGCTGCCCGGCCCAGCATTTGGACAGATATGGTTGTTCCGGCGCTTATGGTGACCGCGTCGAGCGGCGTGCTGGTTATTGTACCGATAGTCGTCAGCGCGGCCGCCACCGCTGTCATGGGAGGAGTTGACTTTCCCGGAATCTTCGAGCAGTACGGCCAGACCGGCACGTTCGTAACTGGAGACATTGCGAAATTGGCTGCGAAGGGCGTCCTGATTCTGGCGGCGATGTTTGTCGGCGCGTTCTGCTTCCCCATGGTCGTCATGCTCCTTGGGGCCGCCCAAGGCGGCAGTTCCCCCATCCTGAAGGCCCTTAACCCGCTCAATGTCTTCAAGGCCATATTCAAAGCTCCTGTGGCATACCTTGGGCTGTGGGTGTTCTATGCGGTGAACACCATCCTGACGCCGGTCGTGGTAGTCCTCATCCTTGTCAGCATCACGGTCGGCCTGGGGCCGAGAATGGCGCGCCTGCTGAATCTGGCGGGATTCTTTGGAGCACTGGTTTACATGGCGGGTGTGGTTGGCTGGCGCATGGGCATGTTCCTGCACCGTCATCCCAAGGTCTTCGATCACGTCAGGTAACACGAGGCGCCAAGCTGACGGTCGCGATCAGAGCGAGTGGCCCCGCGCCTCACGCGGCAGTTCGCTGGGCAGACCGATCACCTCGCGGCACGCGTCGCCGGCGCGCTCAAGGCACTCGGCCAAGCGACGCGAGACGAAGACGTAGAAGCCCCACAGCGCCCGGTGCTGGTCCTTCATCACCTGTATCTCGGCGCTGTTGAGTTCGGAGAGCCGTGGCGTCTTCCCCCCGGCCAGAATCACGCGGACGTCCGCCTCCTTCAGGCCCATCTCCTGCGGCGCGCAGTATATGCCCACCTCGTGCGGCTCGGCGCCGAGCGCTCTGGCGATACATTCCTCGGCCTCGTTCCGTGCGCCCGCCTGGTTGAAGTGATACGCCCGCACGAGGTGCCGCACCTTCTCCTCGCCGCCCCCCCGCGAGAGCATGTAGCAGCGCTTGTAGAGCCTGCGCTCCCTGAACGCACGCGCCAGCTCTCCCACGCACCGGTCCGCGCCGTAGTCGTGCTCCAGACTGTAGAGCAGGGCGTCGTCGGTCAGCTGGCACAGGTCCTCTTCCGCCAGTCCGTGCGCCATGGCGCGCTCGACCGCCCGCGAGATCATCACGCCGCACGCGATCTTGGCGTGATGGTAGTAGACGCGCTCGCTAAGCACGTAGCGGATGCGCAGCAGGTTCGTTATCTCGCTCAACGCATCGCGCCGCAGCAGCCCGTGGTGCTGGAGGCTCAGCATCAGCTCACCGTCTCGCACCGCGAAGTACTGGAACACGCGCTCGTCAAAGTTCTGCGAGAGGCCGCAGTAGTAGTTGTCGCGCCCCAGGTAGTCGAGCAGGTCGGCGCAGACGGTGCCGGAGACTATCTCGCGCAGGCACCGCAGGGCGGGCGGCAGCGGGTGGTCCGGGCGCAGGATGTCGCGGGCGAGGCGCCCGGCTTCACTGCCGTCCAGCAGCTTTCCGAGCGCGCCCTCTTCCAGAAACCGGGCGAAGCGGCCGGCGCTCACATCGTGCCGGTCCAGCAGCTTGCGCTCGTCCTCGAAGGTGTGGCCGAAGGGCACGTGGGTCACGTCGTGCGCCAGCGCGGCGAACAGGGCCGCCTGCTTCTCGACATCGTCGAATCGGTGCCCGGTGAATGCCTCAATGCTCCGGATGATCCGCCGCGCCATCCAGAACGTGCCAAGGCAGTGCTCGAAGCGTGTGTGGTGCGCGCCGGGATAGACGTAGAAGGCGGCGCCGAGCTGCCGGATGCCACGCAGGCGCTGCATCTGCGGCGTGTCCAGAACGCGCAACTCGGCCTGGGAGAGGTAGATGTCCTTGTGCACGGGGTCGCGCAGCTTCTTGCTGTGCCGCGCATCACCGGACGTGTGCCCCGTCTTGCCCGCGTACCTCGCCCCCATGCGTTACCTCCGCATCCATTAACCAGGCAGACATGTCATTTGCGATTTCAAGGCCGTTCAATCGGCAATCAGAGGCCTTCCGCCCAAGTGCGGTTGCACCGCAATCGGCAATTAAGAACCGTCGGCGGAGGGGTTAAGCTCCCCCAGCTTCGGAAGCTCTTTGAGGGAAGGCAGGCCGAAGAGCTCGAGGAAGATCGCCGTCGTACCGTAGAGCAGCGGGCGTCCCAGCTCCTCGCTGCGCCCCGCGACGCGCACCAGGGACTTCTCGATGAGCGAGCGCAGGATGTATCCACTCTGTACGCCCCGAATGTCCTCGATCTGGGCGCGCGTGATAGGCTGCTTGTAGGCCACTATCGCAAGGGCCTCGAGCGCAGCCTGGCTAAGGGTGTCTTCTTGCTCGCGACGGTGCAGCTTGCCGACCCACGGGTGGAAATCGGGCCGGGTGAAAAGCAGGTAACCGCCGGCAACCTCTTCGACCGTGAAGGCGCGCGCCTGCGAGTCGTAATCCTCTCCGAGGGCCTCGACGATGCGGCGCACGACGCGTGCGTCGCCCGCGCCGGAAAGCTCGGCCAGCTTCCTGCCGCTCAGGGGCGTGGGGGCCGAGAACAGGAGGGCCTCAATGATGCCCTTGAGCTCATCATCGGTCAGTTCGCCGGCCAGTGGCTCGCCCTCGGCCGCAGCCGCTGGCTCCGCCTCGGCGGTCATCTCGTCATCCGGCGCTGGGTCGGCCTGCTCCACGGCATCCGAGTCCGCCTCGACACTGCGTAGGTTGCCCAGAGGTATGATGACGCGCCCGTTCCCCTGGGATTGCTCCTCAGGCGGCTGGCCTTCGGGCTGCTCTTCTTCGTTGTTGCAGTCACTCACGGGTTGGCCACCTCGACGATGCGCTCCACAGCCTGGCGCACGGCCCGCGTCACGGCGCGGCTGGAAATCGTAGCGCCAGTGAGGGGCTCGATGCCGCCCTGGCAGGCCTTGTCCACGACAAGGTCGCTGAGCTTCTTGCCGGTGAACTGCTCCAGGAAGATCGGGACCGGCGCAGCCTTATCCTTATCCTCATCGTTCCCGCCCGCCACGGCACGTCCGATCGCGGCCCACAGGGTCACGTCGACGGGCGCCTTGTTGATATTGTCGCCCAGGCCGGGGGTCTCGGCGCTGGAGACGACTGCCACGCGATAGATCACGGGGGCTTCGCCAACGTATTGCCCGCGCTTGAGACCGTCGACGGCGGCCAGAACGACGATTTCGCTCTGGTAGCCTTGAGTCGCTCCGCGGGCGGCGTAGCGCATGCCCCGGGGGATTGTGCCGACGTATATCTTCTCCTGAAGCGGCACGCCGGCCGCATCGGCGACCAGTGGCCGAACCTCTTCGGCCTCGCCCATGACCTTTTCGAGCGTCTCAGCGAACGCCTTCTGCTCGTTCTCCTCTATACGGTCGCGCGCGATGGCGAACATGCAACTCAAGCACGCGCCGCTTACCAGGCAGATAGCCCCGAGCACGGCCCCGTATTGCAGCAGACTGGCCGTGAGACTGCGGGTGGGTTTCTTTGTCATACGGTCCTCGGGGCAGGTTTGCGAGTCTTTGACCCGTAGATACGCGGCCTGACCCACCGATCGATCAGGGGAGTGGTGGTGTTCATGATAACAATGGAGAAGGCCACGCCTTCGGGATACCCGCCGTAAAGCCGTATCACCGCCACCAGCACCCCGCAGCCCGCCGCAAAGATCATGCGGCCCGCCCGCGTCACTGGCGTGGTCGCCATGTCAGTGGCCATGAAAAACGCTCCCAGAAACAGCGCGCCGGACAGGACGTGATAGAGCGGGTTGTTGATCCACCACGGCAAGGGCGCGGCCGACGGGTCGGCCG
>CAZHPE010000048.1:7705-17316 GCA_964534775.1 uncultured candidatus Brocadiaceae bacterium | reverse complement strand
TCTTTCACCTGAGAATCCTTTCTGCCTCTACAGACCTCTGGATTCTCTCACAACTACTGGATCAATTCTCGGGGAAGGGGTCAGCGGCCTTGCGGCGACCGTCGTGCTGACGGCCGCGGCGCTGACGTGGCTGGGCTGGAACGCCTATGGCTCTTATCAAGCGGCGAAGAACAGGATACCCCGGGATTTCCGGATTGAGGAGTTGCGGTGCACGATCATGCACTTTGACGAGGTGCTCACGATGCCCGCGCGCATGGCGGCCGCGACGGGCGATCTGCAGTGGGAGGGCCGCTACCGCAAGTACGAACTGCAGTTGGACGCAGCGATCAAGGAGGCCATGCGACTGCCCCCGAGGCATACGGCGGCGAGGCCGCCGCGCTGACTGACGCCGCCAACGTCAAGCTTGTCGAGATGGAGAACGAGGCGTTCGATCTCGTCCGCCGTGGCGCCAGGGACGAGGCGCGGGCCATACTGTCCAGTGACCAGGACGAGGTCCAGAAGGGCCTTTACGCCGACGGCATGAAACTGTTCGACCAGAGGCTCAAGGCTGCCGTCCAAGCCGCCCTGAGGTCACCGGAAAGGAAGGCGTTCCTGCACATCCCCGTGGGCTTGGTCGTGATCGCATTGCTGCTGGCATGCTGGTTAGTCATGCTGCGCGCGGTGCGTGCCTGGGAACGAGCCTGCTTGAGGGCAATCACCTACTCGCCCAACATGCCGATGAACTATCGGAGCTGAGCCGGAGCCTGGAGGTGAAGGACAAGGAGCGCACGGCGGAGCTGGAGCAGCACGCCGAACGTCTGAGGGCCTCCGTGAGATCGGCGGGGCCATCCTCGCCGAGAATTCCCTGGACGCCATCGCGAAGAGTACGCTGGTGCACATCCGGAAGCTGCTGCCATGCGTCAGGGTCAGTGTGGTCGCGGTCGAGCCCCACGACAATGAAGGCATAGTGCTGGCGGTCGAGGCCAATGTCGAGACCGCGCTCAGCGCCGGGGCGCGGGTGCCGCTGAACGCCTTCGGGAGGCCGGATGAGACCAGCAGCGGCAAGCTTCGCGTGGTGGAGGACATCTTCGGCCCTTCCGAATCCTTCCGAAATGGAGGCGACGCTCCTGAGCGGGGGCATCCTCTCATACGCCGTGGTGCCTCTCATGGCGGAAGGCGAGTTGATCGGCTTCCCGAATCTGGGATCGGATACCACGGGTGGTTTTTCCCGCGAGCACTGCGGGATCGCATTGGAACTGGGTGACGTTCTAGCTGTGGCAATCGACCAATCTCTCACAGAAGCACAACTGCGCCGGCATCTCGAGGAGTCGCAGCGCAGGCTGTCTGAACTCACGTCACAGACGTAGTCTCTCACGGAGCGGTGTGTCCGGCGAGCCCGGCTGCGGGAGTCTGGGCGTCGAAACCTTACCCTGGAGAGCAAGCTAAAGAGCAGGAGGAGCCGTGCAGGCCGCTGTTTCTGGCATCCATGCCAACCTCGAGGCCTTCCAGGCCGTTCTGGTCGATATGAAGGCTTTCGCGGTCACCGAAGTGATCTGCCTGGGAGACACCATTGGGTACGGCCCCAATCCCAAAGAATGCCTTGACCTGTCTCTGGACTTCGACGTGGCGATTCTGGGCAACCACGAACAGGCGCTCCTGGTGGAGAAGGAGGAGCGGCTCTTCAGGGCCAGGGCGAAGGCCTCGATAGCGTGGACCCGCCAGCAGTTGAGCATGCTCGGCCACCATCGCGAGAGCAATCCGCGGCGCTGGGACTATCTGGGTTCCTTGGACCATAAGCACGTGGATGAGGACATCCTGTATGTGCACGGCACGCCACGGGACCCGATCGTCGAATACCTGTATCCCAAGGACATATACTGGCCCGAGAAGATGGGCGAGATATTCGGCCTGATCGACTGGCTGTGCTTTCTCGGCCACACCCACGTGCCCGGCATCTGGACCGAAACCCTGACCTTTCTCTCACCCGAAGACGTGGACTACCGGTACCGGATTGGCAACGAGAAGACTATCATCAACGTTGGCAGTGTGGGACAAGCCCGCGACAGGGACCCGAGGGCATCCTATGTCATACTCGATGACGACGTCGTCATATTTCGCAAGCTCAATTACGACCTGGAGAAGACGGCGGCGAAGTTGGAGGGCATCCCCACACTCAATCCTGACCTGACGGAGCGCCTGCGGCAGGACAGGTAGGACCGGCTCGCGGCCGCAAGGCCTTGCGCTTGGCGCCGCACCCCTCCTCCATCGGGACGGGCCTGAGGGCCTCCACTTCCAAACTGCCGCACATGCTCGGCACACACACAAAAACGCCCCGCCGCGTTGTGCGGCGGGGCGCGCTGATAATCGCTCTTGGGGCTACCTATCCCACCAGCTCGCGGGCCGTGTCCACTGCCGACGCAGCGTCCGCCGCATAGCCGTCCGCCCCGATCTCGTCCGCGTAGTCCTGCGTAACCGGTGCGCCGCCGATCATGGTCTTGACCGAGATGCCGGCTTCCTTCAGGGCTTCCACAACGTTCTTCATCTGGGGCATCGTCGTCGTCAGCAGGGCCGACAGACCCACGATATGGGCGCCGGATTCCTTGGCCTTCTCCACGAAAGTCTCCGGCGCGACATCGATGCCGGCGTCCACAACCATGAAACCCCCGCCCTTGAGCATCATGCCCACCAGGTTCTTGCCGATGTCATGCAGGTCGCCCTTGACGGTGCCAATCACCACTATGCCCACAGGCTTCGCGCCTGTTTCGGCGAGGATGGGCTCCACCAGTTCCATGGCGGCGGACATCGCGCGGGCTGCAATCAGGACCTCGGGCACGTAGAACTCGTTGTTCTTGAACCTGGAGCCCACCACGTCCATGCCCGCCGTCAGACCCCCGCTGAGGATCTTGTCGGCTCCGACGCCCTCGCCTAGGGCCTCCTTGGTGAGGCGCACCGCCTCATCCCGGTTACCGCTTATGACCGCTTCTGCCAGCGCGTTCAGGTCCGCCATACCAGCCTCCTGATGTGTCAAGTTAGCTGAGTCCCGCGTCCTCTCCGAAAAGCGACCTACCAGAACGCTGGTAGTTTAGCAAGCGATTGAACGGATTGTCAACTCCCGATCAATGGGCTGTTTCCGCTTCCCCGGCATCCTCCGGGGGCTCTCCTTCACTGGGAGCAGTTTCCAGCACTGGCGCGCCGCTCTCTCCCGGCGCCGGTTCGCCTGTGCCCGGGTCGGTCGTTATCGCGCTATCCGCAACTATGTCAGTGTCCGTCATTCCTCCGGCGTCGGTGATTGGGCCGACGTCGGCCGCCGGTACCGGCGTTTCGGGCGCGGGCGGCACAGGGTCCAACAAGGGCCCTGTGCCCGCCTTCAGCCGATTCAGGCGCCAGGCCGCGCGTGCGGACGCACCTTCGGCCCCCTCCTCCGGCTCGGCCCGCGCAATCCTCTCGTAGGCGCCCATGGCGCCCTCCCTGTCGCCGGCCAGTTCCAGGCAGCGGCCGACGTCCAGCCAGAAGAGGCTATCGTCCCCTCGTGCCGAGGCGAGTTCCTCGTAGGTGGCGACCGCCTCCTCAATCCGCCCGTCGTCGTCCAGGGCGGCCGCGTGGCCCGCTGCGGCAAACAGGGCGGCGAAATGCCCCTCGTATTCCTCACGGAGCCTTCGGTAGCTTGCCAGGGCGCCCTGTCTGTCGCCGGCTTTGTTCTGTGCCACCGCCATCTCCAGGATGGCCCATGGCGTCGCGTCGGTCTCCCAGCGCTCGTTGAGGATCCGTCGGCAGGCATCTACCACCAGGCGGGCGTGGGCCTCCTCAGGGTCGACGGCATCGGGGGGGAGTGGGATCGCCCTCACCTCAGACAGGGCCCGCCAACTCTCGGTGCGTTCCGTGCGGGCCTTGCTGCGGTAGCTCTGGGTCACAAGCAACAGCAGGAGCAAGCCTGCAGCCGCAATCAGCAGGTGACGTCGATATCGGTTGAACCACTCCAGCGCCCGGTTCTGCCAGGCGGGGCCCTGCTCGGGGGGTGCCGTCGTCTTCGTCCCGTCGGGTCTTTGCATCGTCCGCTCACAAGTTGCACGCCCTCGCGCGGGCCGTTTCTCATCGTGCGGCCCCGCGCATGGCGCATATCCAGGGCGCATTGTAACGGCGGCGGGCCTTGCCTGCAAGTTTGACGGTTCTCGCTCGAATCCGCAGTTGTGGGGCTAATGCGTACCCGATGCTTGAAAATGCTCTGGCGAGGAACCATAATAGCCGTGTGCGGAGCGGGGATAGGAGGGGGATAATTTAGGAGATCCCGGGGTGATAGACGATCCAGGCTCAGCCGGCCAGTATTTCCGAAGCACAACCATCCTGTCGGTGCGCCGCGGCGGGGAGGTCGCGCTGGGTGGCGACGGCCAGGTGTCGATGAACGCCACGGTGGTGAAGCACGCTGCCAACAAGCTCCGGCGGCTGCACCATGATCGCGTCATCGTCGGGTTCGCCGGTTCGGTGGGCGACGCGTTCGCCCTCCTTGACCGCCTTAGCGGCAAGCTCGAACAGTACCAGGGCAACCTGCTGCGCAGCGCTCACGAGTTGGCCAAGGAGTGGCGCACGGACAAGATGCTTCGGCCGCTGGAGAGCCTGCTGATTGCCGCCGACGAGGACCATACCCTGCTAGTGAGCGGCACGGGAGAGGTCATAGAACCGGACGACGGGATCGTTGGAATCGGTTCGGGCGGGGCCTTCGCCACGGCTGCGGCCCGCGCCCTTATGACCGAGACGGACCTGGATGCGACGCAGATCGTTGAGAAATCACTTGGGATAGCCGCTGACCTATGTGTGTACACCAATCGGCAGATACGTGTCGAAAAGATCGAGGCGCCGAGCTGACGCCTCGTCGCACCGTCACAGAGCTCGACAGATACATCGTCGGGCAGGCGGCGGCGAAGTGCGCCGTGGCGGTGGCCCTGCGAAACCGCTGGCGGCGCCAGCAGCTCGACGAGGAAATGCGCCGGGAGGTGCTGCCGAAGAACATCCTGATGATCGGTCCCACGGGCGTGGGGAAGACCGAGATCGCCCGCCGTCTGGCAGCCTTGGTGGATGCGCCCTTCCTGAAGGTGGAGGCCTCGAAGTACACGGAGGTCGGCTATCACGGGCGCGATGTGGAAAGCATGGTACGGGACTTGGTGGAGACCGCCGTGCACATCGTGGGCGCCGAGATGGCCGACCTGGTGCGCTCCCAGGCGGAGGCCAATACGGAGGACCGCCTGCTGGACTGCCTTTACGTGCCGGAGGAACCCGAACCCGACGATACTCGCTCCGGGCAGGCCGCGCGCGCGCGGGAGCGCCTGCGCGCCATGCTCCGGGACGGGGCGCTGGAGGACCGGCAAGTGGAGATCGAGGTCACCGACCGCCCTCTTGTCCTTCAGGGCATGGTGGCGGGGGGGGATGAGCTCGGGGTGGACATGCAGGGCCTGCTGGAACAGATGCTGCCCACCCGCACGGAGGCCCGCCGCATGAGCGTGGCGGAGGCCCGCCGGACCCTCTTGCAGCAGGAGACCGACCGGCTGATCGACCGCGAGACGCTCTACCGCTCGGCCGTGCAGCGCACGGAGGAAAGCGGGATAATCTTTATCGATGAGATCGACAAGATTGCCGGACGGGAGTCAGGTCGCGGCCCGGACGTGAGCCGGGAGGGCGTCCAGCGGGACCTGCTGCCAATCGTCGAGGGCTCCAATGTGCCCAGCCGCTACGGCATTGTGCGCACCGATCACATCCTGTTCGTCGCTGCCGGCGCCTTCACGGTGACCAAGCCCAGCGACCTCATTCCCGAGCTGCAGGGGCGCTTTCCCATACGAGTGGAGCTCAGTGACTTGACTCGGGACGATTTTGTGCGCATCCTGGTGGAGCCTCGCAACGCCCTGACCCGGCAGTACGAGGCGCTCCTGGGGACCGAAGGAGTGAAGCTGGAATTCCCCGCGGACGGCGTGGCGCGGATCGCCGAACTGGCCCAGGAGATCAACGTGCGGACCGAGAGCATCGGGGCCAGGCGGCTTCAGACGGTCATGGAGAAGCTGTTGGAGGATCTGAGCTTCGAGGCCCCCGAAGCTCGCGTCAAGAAGGTGACGGTGGACTGCAACTACGTGGAGGCCAAACTGGCGCCGCTGGTCAAGGACGTGGACCTGACGCGCTACATCCTTTGACGGCGGCATTACCGCTGTTTCCCTACCAATAGGAGGAAGATGGGGATGGGACAGAACAGTCCGAGTCAGGAGGGTGGGGCTGCGGCCACTGGCAAGCCTCGAACGCTCAGGATAGTCTTGCTTATCCTGGTCATCATCGCTTTCGTGGCCTGCATATGGGTGTGGCCGAAGAAGAAGGGCGCAACGTCGCCGGCGAACAAAGATGCGGTAAAGCCGGTGCCCGAGCTGCCTCGCGATCGTTCTGAAGGGGCGGCTGATTATACGGGCGAGCGTCCTGCAGGGGCGCCTGATCTTCCGGGCGAATGACCAGAAGGGCGCCGTAATCTGCGGTGGCCGGAGAGCTTGTTCTGCATGGTCCGTCAGCCCGCGGGCGGCGTGCTCGCGGACAGGATGCGGAAAGCTCCGTGGAGCGTATGCCTTTACCCGACAAGGGATAACTGGCCGGTGGTTGGCGCGGGCGAGCAGGCTGGCCGCGTGACCGGAGGCTCCTGTTTTCTCATGCGGAACAAGGGAGACGTCAATGGCAAACAGCGTGTGCGGGGTATGCCACGAGAAGGAGGTGGACCACCGGTGCATCCAGTGTCATAAGCCGGTCTGCGACGACGACGCTTTTAAGGATGACCAGGGGATATTCTGCGGGCGCGAGTGCTCGGCGCAGTACCGCTCCTACGATCAGGCCGATGCGCGTGTCGCCAGGGCGCGGTCGCACGGGCTGGGGAACATCCTGATCGTCCTGGTCATAATCGCAGCCATCGTGTACCTGGCGAGACTCAAAGAATGGGGCCCCCTCGCCAAGCAGACGCCACCCGGAGAGCATGGGATACCCGCAGAGACCACGGGCGGTACGACAGAGCTGCCGGGCGAATAACGCCCGCTCCCCCACCGTCGCAAGAGCCAGTGCGGGCGCGCGAAAAGGTCGCGCCCGCCAAGCTCGGGCGTGCCCTGACGGCGAACGCGCACCACGTGGCCATGCTGCTGAAGAGCGCCCCGCGCGACATGCGGCTGCTCCTGCGCAGGCTTAAGACCGGTTCATTCGATTTCAATGTTCGGCACATTGGCCCGGACAAGTACCTATCCAAGCTGGACCAGCAACCGCTTGGCCCTCAGCATCATCCTGACTGCCATCATCATATCCTCCACGCGTATGATGGAGGCCAAAGTCGGGCCGGTGGTCATGCTGTTCGGCGCGGACGGCCAGCGTTCTTGGGATCATGGGTTACACGCTCGGATTCGTGCTGGGGGTGCTGCTGATCATCGGCATCTTCCGGTCCGGGCGGTTGTGAACGGATAGCAAGCGGTAAGCAGTGAGCAGTAGACGGCAAGCAGTGGGAAGACGGCCGCCGCTACTATCGACCGCTCAGTGCCGACCTTCTTCTTTTGAGCTCTGTATTCCGAGGTGAAGAGATGGCCAAGACATTCGAGAAGGTGCTGACCGACGCGCAGTTCGGAGTGTATGAGGAAAGCTGGGAGATCGACGACCGGTCGCTGCTAGGTTACGATGGCCCGCCGTGGTCCATCACCAAGTTCATGCTGTGCGGAGGCAAGCAGCACGGGGTCGACATGGTGGAGCTGGACAACGGCGAGATGACCATCTCGATCGTGCCCACGCGCGGCATGAACGTGCTGGAGGCCTCCTGCGATGATGCGGCGCTTGGATTCGAGAGCCCCGTGCGCGAAGTCGTGCATCCGGCCTACATTAACAACGTAGCGCGCGGGGGCCTGGGCTGGCTTGAGGGTTTCAGCGAACTGGTGTGCCGCTGCGGGCTGGAATACAACGGCGTCCCCGGCGAGGACGTGATCATCGACAACACCGGCGCCGAAGCGATGGTGCCCCTCACGCTGCACGGCACGATATCCAACACCCCGGCAAGCCGCGTCTGGGTCACGGTGGAAACGTCCAGCCCCTACAGGCTTTCGGTCTGGGGAGACGTCTACGACACCCGCATGTTCGGCCCGTCCTACATGCTGCGCACGCAGATATGCACGGTTCCCGGCGCGGCGGAGTTCACCGTCAGCGACGAAGTGCGGAACGTCGGCGGGCAGACCGCGGAGCTGGAGCTGCTCTACCACTGCAACTTCGGCCCGCCGCTGCTGGGCAAGGGCTCGCGAATGGTGGCGCCGGTGAAAAAGCTCTCGGCGGTTAACGCGGCCGCGCTGGCCATGGTCGACAAATGGGACACATACGCGGCGCCGAAGGCCGGGTTCGCCGAGGAATGCTACTTCATGACGCTCCACGGCGACAGGCGCGGCAAGTCGGCCGTGGCCCTGGTAAACCCCGGGGTAGACCTCGCCGCCAGCATCCGCTTCAGCGTCAAGGAACTCCCATACCTCACGCTTTGGAAGCACACGGGCGCCGTGGCCGACGGTTACGTCACGGGCCTGGAGCCGGGCACGGACCTGCCCAACAGCCGCGGTTTCGAACGCGAGAAAGGCAGGGTCGTCAGGCTGCCGGCGGGCAAGAGCCACCGGGCCGCCATCACTATCGGCCTCGTGACCGGCAAGACGAAGGTCAAAGCCCTTCAGTCCGAGATCGACGCGCTGGCGAAGGGCAAGAAGAGCGAGATGTGCACGCAGGTCGATCCCGATTTGTCGTCGCATTAGCAGCAGTTGTCGGCCATCGAGACGACATCGATACAGACCTGCCCACGGAATACACGGAATGACACGGAAGACGGCAAGAGGCCGGTCTGGAGTTCTTGCTTTTCCGCGCGTTTCCGTGTCTTCCGTGGGCATGTAGTTGGCTGTTGTCATGTTGTTGGTGCCGCGTTCTTCCGTGCATTCCGTGGGCGCTGTCGTTACCTGTATATTGGGCAGGACAATGGGTGAACTGCTGAAAAGGGTGCGGGACCTGATCGAGGATATCCGGTGGGAAGATGCCGCCAACCCATCCCGGTGGGTCCAGTTCCTGAGAGGCCAGGTGCGCCTTTACTTCTACGTCGCGAGGGAGACCGTGCGCGACAACTGCCCCCAGCGCGCGGCGGCGCTCACCTTTACGACGCTGCTCTCGCTGGTGCCCCTCATGGCCGTCGCCTTCAGCCTGTTCAGGGCCTTTCCGGCGTTTCAGGGACTGGAAAAGAGGGCCGAGCGCGCCATCCTGCACACCATGCTCTCGGACGTATTCGTAGAGGGCGCCCGGGTTCCGGTGGGTCCGGGTGCGCCCCCGGACCAGGCCCAGGACGATGGCGCTGAAAGAGATGGGTCCGCCGCCGACCTTCTCAGCGAGGCCAACAACCTTCCCCGGATTGCGGCTTCACGAGTGGCCCTCGAACTGTATCTGGACGCGTTGCTCCGCGGCGCGAACCCGGCCGAGGTGAGAAGTGGCCTGGCCACGCTCTACCTGGACCCGGCGTCCGGGGTGCGCGAGCGGTTTGCGGAGATTGATCGCGAGTACCTTGTGGCCTACGCCGGAGCGGCCGACGCACCCCCACCTCCCGAAGAAGAGGATGAGCGCCTGAAAGA
>CAZHPE010000048.1:0-7695 GCA_964534775.1 uncultured candidatus Brocadiaceae bacterium | reverse complement strand
ACCCATCGTCTCGCGACCGGCACCGCCTGCCCCGCCGCTGGCAACTGGCGACCACCATGAGCGGCGTATGCGAGGTGTCGAACATGAGCAAACCGCGTTGCTCCGGCTCCGGGCCGCCGAGACCGCGAGGTACCCCTTCGGCAAGACTCGAAGGAGCATGGCCCTCATCCACATGAGGGAGACGGACAAGCTCAAGCTCAGCCATGACCTCGACCCCGTGGAACATTGGCAGGGGGTGGTAGACCACTACCTCCAGGCGGCCCTTTGCCTGATGGACGCGCTGGTCCTCGGCGCCCCCGAGATCTCGGATGCGGTTGCCTGGGACCTGACCGATGAACACGCCACGGCGCTGGATGAGCTGGGCGAGGCGCGCCTTGAACTGGGCAGGCAGGAAGTCGACTATGCCCTGACGCTCGCGGAAACCGACCAGGTCGCAGGCGGCCAAGCGACGGAGCGCGCCCTCGAGAACCTGCAAGCGGCGGTGCTCCTGATGGAAGGCAGCGAACGCCGCACGGAGGCCAATATGCAGTTGGCGAAGGCCCTGGAGGCGGCGGGGTACAAGGACGCGGCGCTCCGGCAGTACGAGCGTGCTCTGGAGCGGGAAGAGGCGTTCGCAGCCGTGGGCGTGAGCACGGTGGTAGTTGACACCATCCACAAGCTGTCCGAAGGCATGGGTGACGCGCGTTTCACGGTGATCGGCATCCTGTTCCTCGTGGTCACCGCCACCTCGCTTTTCAGCACGATTGAGAAGACCCTCAACCACATCTGGCAGGTGCGGGAACGAAGGCCCCTGTGGATCAAGTTCACCTCCTTCTGCACGCTCATCCTTCTCGGGCCGGCCCTCATTGCCGCCTCCATCTTTGTCCGCGAACGCCTGGCTTACACGATGGAAGTCTTCTTCGAGGGCGTGCCCATTCTCGGGCCGGTCTTCACCGGGGTAGCGACCGTGGGCCAGTACGTGCTGCCGTTCATCATGCTGTGGGTCGTGCTGCTGACGATCTTCAGGTTCCTTCCCCATACGAAGGTGCGGCTCTCGGCGGCGGCCTGGGGGGCATTCGTGGGCACGATGCTGCTGCAACTGGCGCGGCCCATCTTCCGCATCTACGTGACGAGACTGATCATGGGCAGCAGCAGGTTCAAGATATACGGTTCCCTGGGTGCGATCCCGCTGCTGATGCTGTGGCTGTGGCTGCTGTGGATGATCGTGCTGTTCGGAGCGGAGGTCGCGTTCACCTTCCAGAACGTGGGTCTGCTGAGGTTCCGCGACAAGCAGAGCCGCTTCTCGCGGCTCTACATCGACGGCTTTCTGGCCGCACGGATCATGATGTATGTGGGACGCTATTTCTGGCGCGAGGGGGAGCCCGCGCCGGTGGAGAACCTGGCCGAAACGCTGAACATCTCCCCCGAAGAGGCCAAGGATGCCGCGCGACGCCTCGTCGACCTGGACCTGCTGACGCCCGTGGGCGAGGAGCTTGAGCTTTACCATCCCGCCCGGGACCTGTCCAAACTCAAGGTCATCGACGTCCTCACCGCCAGCGATCGGTTGCGCCATCAATCGCGCTCGGGCAAGGAAGAGGACAGACCCTATGAAGATAGACTCGAGGCCGTTTTCCACTCCGTCATCGGATCCCGTCGGACCGCCGTGCGGGACATGACGTTCCGTGACCTGCTGGAAAGCTGCGAGGTGAGCAGCCCTCCCCCGCCGGCCCAGCAACCACCTGAGCCGGAGCAGAACGCGGACGAGAACCACCCGAGCGGCGCCGGGCCCTGAGTGCCTCCGGGCCGTCATCAGCCCCCTACTGCATGTCAGGAGTAGCTCACAAGTGAAGAAGCACTACATGTTCACGCCGGGCCCGACCATGGTGCCGCAGGAAGTGCTGATGGCCGAGGCGGCCCCCATGATCCACCATCGCACCCCGCAGTTCTCCCGCCTGCTGCGCGAGACCACCGAGTGGATGAAGGAGCTGTTCGGCACCGGGCAGGATGTATATACGATCTGCGGCAGCGGCACGGCGGCGATGGAGGCCGCCATCGCCAACACGTGCAGCCCCGGGGATGCGGCCGTCTGCGTCATGGGCGGGAAGTTCGGCGAGAGATGGGTCGAGCTGGGCGAGGCCTACGGGTGCGAGGTCAAGGCCGTCGAGCACGAGTGGGGCAGCTCCCCGAGCATTGACCAAGTGCGTGCGGCCCTCGACGAAACGCCGCAGGCCCGCGTGCTGTGCGTCACCCACAGCGAGACGTCCACCGGCGCGCTGGCCGACGTGGCGGCGCTCGCCGCCTTGACGCGGCAGCGCGATACGCTCCTGCTCGTGGACGGCATCACGAGCGTCGGCGTGCACCCGGTAAGGATGGACGAATGGGGCGTGGACGTGCTGGTGAGCGGGAGCCAGAAGGGCCTGATGATGCCTCCTGGATTGGCGTTCATTGCGGCCTCGCAGCGTGCCTGGCAAGCGATCGAGACCAGCTCTTCGCCCCGCTACTACCTTGACATGCGGGCGATGAAGAAGAGCCTGCAGAAGGGCACCACGCCCTACACCGCGCCCGTCTCGCTCGTCCGCGCCCTGCACGAAGCGCTCCGGATGATTCGCGAGGAGGGGCAGGAAGATCTCTACGCCCGCCACGAGCGTCTGGCGCAGGCCGCGCGTGCCGCCGCCGGGGCCATGGGCCTGAAGCTCGTGGCCGAGAATCCGGTCAACGGCGTCACCGCCGTCCGAGCGCCCGAAGGCATCGACACCGACAGGATGACCAAGCTGACCCGCGACACCTACGGTGTGACCATCGCCGGCGGCCAGGGGCTCCTGAAGGGCAAGATATTCCGCATCGGCCACATGGGCTATGTGGTGCCCGAAGACCTGCTGGTGGCCATAAGCGCGGTGGAGCGCGCGCTCAAGGAGTTGGGCCACGAGTTCGAGTTCGGGGCGGGCGTCGCCGCCGCGCAAGAAGCGCTTTTCGGCTGACAGGCAGCGGCAGGCGCAACCGGGAAGATGGCCTGCGGCGGGAATGGCGCGCGCGGTGGCTCTGCCGTCAGAAGATCGACAGGCCCCGCTTTTTTGCTTCCAGCATCTGCACGAAAGCCTCCAGGCGAGTCTTGAGCTGGCCTGATAGCGGTCCCGGCGTATCGCACTCCACCGTCAACACCGGGAGATCGACCTCCGCGCGCAGTATCCGGTCCTCGATCCGCCTGACGCAGAAGCTCTGAACGTAGTGGATGATGCCGTCCACGCGGCGTAGCGCGCACTGTCGGCGGATGTCCTCCAGGCGCACGAAGATGCCGTAAGGATACGTGTAGCGCGCGTACTGCGTCCCCAGGCTGACCCGGGGGCCGGGCATGGCGAACTGGCGCTGCATCTCGTTCATCACCACCAGGGCGCCGACTGCCTCCAGGTGGTCGTATAGGGCGGGCATTATGGGCGGCACTCCCACGTAGGCAAACCGCACGCGGTGGCCGATTGGCCGCCGCGTCGCCGCCGCCTGCAAGAAACGCTCGGCGGCGGCCCGGTAGGCGTCGGGGTCGGTGCAGAAGTCGCTCGTTGAGACGAGCCACAGGTGGTTCTCCAGCCCGGTGACCTTGCCTTCCTCCCAGGAAAGACGGTCGATCTCCTCCGCGCGCAGGCGTACGTGCCTGAGTACCTCCTGCCAGCGCCTAGCCTCCGCCATGTCCGCCCCGAGTTCTCGCGCGAGGTTTGCCATGCTCCGATGCACCTTGCGGCCGTCCGATCTGTAGGGGAACTCGAACGGTATGCACTCGGTGCCTTCGAAGCTCAGCGCCTCCATCAGGGCATGCGTATTGCTGCAGTCGCCCTGCGTGACCCCGATGAGGCGCTTCAGACCCAGCCGGTGCGCCGCCCCGTAAAGCCCCCTGGTCCAGCAGCAGCACGTCTGCGGGAAGCCCGCCCTTTCAGCCTCCCGCACCAGCGCCGACGGGTCCTCCGACGCCACGAACGCGTTGTTCAGATCCACAGGCAATAGGCCTGCCGCAAAGATCACTTCCACCGGGACGGTGGTGGTGATGCCGACGGCCCTGTCCGGCGGGATCGCGTCGGGAAGGGGTGGTGGCAGGATGCACTCGCTCATGAGGGGCCCATGCGCCTCGGCGTTATCGTCATCGACAGAATCGTTCGCACATAGCAATCGGCGGCCGGGGCGGGGGCGGGTCGGGCTACCCCCCGACGAACTCGTCAACGAACGTGGTGTCGTATTGCCCGCTGGCGTAGAGGTTGTGCTCGATCAGGTCGCGGAAGAAGGGAATGGTAGTCTTGATCCCCTCGACCTTGAACTCTCGGAGCGCGCGGCGCAGAATGCTCAGGGCGTCGCGACGGTCGGCGCCGGTGACGACGAGCTTGGCCACCATCGAGTCGTAGAAGGGCGGCACCTCGTAGCCGGCGTAGGCGTGGGAGTCCAGCCGGACGTTGCGCCCGCCGGGTGGGACGAACTCGGTGATGCGCCCGGGGGTGGGGCGGAACGAATTCGCCGGGTCCTCCGCATTGATGCGACACTCGATGGCCGCGCCCCGGAACTTGAGCCGCCGCTGGGAGTAGTTCAGCTTCTCGCCCGAGGCGACGAGTATCTGCGCCCTGACGATGTCGATGCCGCTCACTTCTTCCGTAACGGGATGCTCGACCTGAAGGCGCGTATTCATCTCCATGAAGTAGAAGTTCCCCTTCTTGTCTACCAGGAACTCCACCGTCCCGGCTCCCGTATAGCCGACGGTCTGAGCGAGTGTAACGGCGGCCTTGGTGAGCTTGGAACGCGTGTCGGAGTTGATGCCCGGGGAGGGGGTCTCTTCCATGAGCTTCTGATATCGGCGCTGGATGGAACAGTCGCGCTCGCCCAGATGCCATACGTTGTCGTGCTGATCGGCCAGGATTTGCACCTCTACGTGCCGCGCCTTCTCCAACACCTTCTCGACATAAACCGCGTCGTCCTTGAAGGCGCTCTCGGCCTCCGAGCGCGCCACGGCGAGCATATTGCGTAGGCTCATCTCGTTGTGGGCGATGCGCATGCCCCGCCCGCCCCCGCCAGCGGAGGCCTTGATCATGACCGGGTAGCCGATCTTCTCGGCCAGCGCCACGGCCTCCTCATCTCCCTCGACGGGACCTTCGCTTCCGGAGAGCGTGGGGATCTTCTTGCCCCGCGCAATGCGGCGGGCCTCGACCTTGCTGCCCATCTTGCGCATCACCTCGGAGGTGGGCCCGATGAAGTTGATGTTGGATTCCTCGCAAATCTCGGCGAACTCAGCGTTCTCGGCAAGGAACCCGTAACCGGGGTGAATGGCGTCGACATTGGTGATCTCGGCGGCGCTGATAATGCGCGGGATATTGAGGTAGCTCTCCGATGCCCGACCGGGGCCGATGCAGACCGCACCGTCGGCAAGGTCCAGGTACCGGGCGCCGGCGTCCGCCTCCGAGTAGACCACGACGGATTCCACGCCCAGTTCCGTGCAGGCGCGGATGATGCGCAGCGCAATTTCACCGCGGTTAGCTATCAGAATCCTTGAAAACATGCTTCCAGCACCCGCAATTCTCTTGCTGGTGGAAAGGCGGCGCGCTCAAGCGCAGGGCCTGGTGGGACCGCCAGATGCGCTATGCCTCGCAGTCCGACGCCTTAAGCAGGAAGAGCACCTGTCCGTACTCCACCGGCTCGGCATTCTGAACGAGGATCTCCACGATCTCCCCGTCCACCTCGGCCTTCACCTCGTTCATGACCTTCATCGCTTCTATGATGCAGACCACCGTCTCCGGTTCCAAGACCGCCCCCACCGTCACATACGGCTCGGCTCCGTCACTTGGGGACCGGTAGAAGGTGCCGACCATGGGAGAGGATATCTCCGTAAGTTCAGGCGCGCTCGGGCCGGCCGGTTGCGGGGCGCTCGCCCCGCCGGGGGGCAACCCGGCCACCGCCTGCGCCGGCGCTACAGCCTCTGGGACCGTCGGCGCGGCCAGCACGGAAACCGGATGCATCAGCGAGGCGTTGGCCTTTATCCTGATCCTCAGGTCCGGCTTATCCACCTCCAGTTCTGCCAGATCGTTTTCATTCATCAACTCGATGAGCCGGCGAATTTTCTCGACCACATCCATACCGATGCCCTCTCATCTTCTCACGGGGCGAGCAATCGCATGAGGCCTAACGTGGCAGGCCCTGCCGCGCAGCGCTCTACCGTGTAGCGTATCCCAGCAAGCGAACCTGGCCGGCATGACGCCATGCGCCCGTGCCGGCTCCAAACTCAGCCGACCCCGGCTAACGTCCGCCGGGGCGCCTCTCAAGCGAACTCAACACTTCGTGCCCACCTGGGGTGATAACTGCCATGTCCTCGATCCTGACACCGCCCACGCCGGGCAAATAGATGCCGGGCTCAATCGTCACCACCATGCCCGGCAACAAGACTTCCTCTACTTTTGCGGCGAGTCTGGGTGCCTCGTGCACCTCAAGCCCCACCCCGTGCCCCAGGCCGTGACCGAAGTTCGGACCGTACCCAGCCCGCACGACCACGCTGCGCGCCGCCTCGTCCACGTCGCGGCAACGCACGCCTGGGCCGAGGCGCTCAAACGCGGTTTCTTGTGCCTCCAAAACAACTTGTGCCAATTCCAAAATCGGATCGGGCATTGTACCGGTGCCCGTCATACGTGTCAAGTCTGAATTGTAGCCCCCGACCCGCGCGCCCCAGTCCAAAAGGATCGGGCTGTCGGGGCCGGCCGAACGATCCGTGCAGGGTGCGTGGGGGAGGCTGGCGCGCTCACCGACGGCACAGATGGTCTTGAACGCCGGCTCATCCGCCCCGCCCTGCTTCATCTCCCACTCCAGCAACCCCGCCATCCACCTCTCCGTCAGGCCGGGCCGGAGCTGCGCAGTGAGTCGCTCGAAGGCGCCTTCGGCGACGCGCAACGCCCCGACGATGGCCTGGACCTCCTCCCGGCACTTGCGCATCCTCATGCGATCGACCGGCCCGTGCTCGAGCGCCATCAGCTCCGCCGCCGGCGCCTCCCGCGCCAGGGCCATCCAATCCGCATGGGTCACGTGAGAGGAGGCGAGCCCCATGCGGCCCAGCCCCGTCCGCCGGTACAGAGAGCCCACGGTCGGCACCATGCCCTCGGTCCGGCACACGATCTCGTCGATCCCGGCTTCGACCTGCGCCTGCTCCTGGAAGCGGGAATCGGTCACGAGCACGGCCCGCTCTTCGCTCACCAGCAGCGTGCTGTCCTCGCCCGTGAACCCGGTCAGATAGCGCACATTCGCGGGGTCAACGACCCAACATGCATCCACGCCCAAGGCCCCCAGGCGACCCCGCAAACAGGCCAGCCGTTGGGCCGGCGTCCCGGATGGCAGCATCTCAATGCCCATGGTAGTCCCGGTGCTCGTTCAAGGGAATCCCTCTGGCCTTCCCAATACTGCTCGTCGTCGTACTCGTCCTTGGTCTGTGTCTGCTACTCGGCTTCAGTTGACTTGCGCGCTCGCGGATTGGCCTCCAGCTCGGTAATCCTTTCACGTGCCCACCGGGCGGTTGATCTTAGATCAGAGCTCTTATCCGCAAAGGCCCGCTCCAATGACTCGATTGCTCGGCTGTGGCGAAATAAGCCTAAAGCCCATGCACTTCGCTCACGCAACCGCACATCTTCACCCTTGGCATCCATGATTCTGCAGAGCAGTATAACAACCTCTTCCTCTCTGTCAGCGTACTCAGGCGAATCAAGGGCTCTA
>CAZHPE010000047.1:0-17638 GCA_964534775.1 uncultured candidatus Brocadiaceae bacterium | reverse complement strand
GTGAACCCCGCCCTTTGCACCGCTCTGAACACTTGCGCCGTAGTGCCCAACTCTTTACGCTGCAACACGTACCTCTTGACGCGGATGCCGCGTTCCTGGTTCCTGAGGTTCGGCTTGAACGTGATCTCCACGGCACCGCTTCGAACCTGGGATCTTACATCGAGGGGCGCGTCCGGCCGGGCGCCCACACGTCCGTCCACCACAACGATCAGAAAGACATCGCGATCCTTGGCCGCGCCGGTCAGGCGCAACCGGCCCTCGTACTTGCCGGTCCTCATAAGGGCCTTGCGGTAGTCGCCCTGGTAAGGATGGACAACTTCCACCCCCCTCGGAAATATGTCGTCTGGGCGCAATGATTCCAGTAACACCTCGCCCGACGCCAGCTTAAGGTCTATCGTATACTCTTCCTCCAGCCCCACTTTTCGCGTTCCGAGATCCAAGGCCAAGCCGTAGTCCCAGCGTTCCTCTCCGGCCGGGGGGGGGCCGACAAGTCTGGCCTCCTCCAGCTCCGCCTGGAGGTTTTCGACGGGATTGTCAGGCGGAGGGTTACCCTTTTCCCGTCTTAACTTCTCCTTTGCGTCCGCCACCTTGTCGTCGATCACCTTGAGGTCCTCGCCCGTGCTCAGTGCAAAGACATACAGGAGGACCGCGATCAAGCCGAGCACGGCGACCGCGCAGATCGCCTTGTCGAAGAACCTGAACAAGAATCCCCTTTGTTCAGCGGGCATTGCGGGCTCCCTCCCTTCTCCTGGACCGGGTCGGCGTTGATCTTCCCGTAACCTTCTTCTGCGGACGCGTATACTCCGGCACATAGCCCTTGATAGTCACGCTCAGTAGCGGACCCCGGTCGCTAAGTTCAGCCTTCCGGCGCTCCTTCTCCTCGCGCTTGAGCTTGTCGCGCCCGGCCTTCCCGCTGCCAGGCACCCCCGTGTCCACGCGCTCGTCCGGCGGCTCGGCGAAACCCTCGTCCATTCCGCCTACCCCGTCAAACATAAAATCAGGGCCGCCCCCCCGAAAACCTTCGGGAGGCTCAAATCCCCGTTCGCCTGGGCCGGATCCCCCCGCCGGCATCGATCCCCCACCACTGGGGGCCGAGCGCAGCGTGCGCGCCCCACCCAGATCCATGCTCACGGAAGTTATCTCCAACGCAAGGCCAACGTCGAGCAGTTCCTTCAAGAACACTGGGACATCTTCGTAGACCATTACGACGACGATTCCGAAGACATGGCAACCGAAGCTCTTCTTCTTGTGTGCAGCACGCATGTAGTGGTCGGGTTGGCCATTCAACTTGAGCGTGAGCCGGCGAAAACCGAGAATCTTGTCTTCCGGGCCATCATTTGTGCGCTCCACGGCAGACACGATGGCTTCCTGTATCCAATACTCCTGTTCGGCCTTGCGCATCTCGGAGTCTTCAGGGTACTCCTGGCTGCGAAAGAACTCCTGTCCCCTGTCCCGAAGGGCCCGCGGATCCGACTCGTACACGCTGTCGGCAAGGCGTTCCTTCAACTCCTTGACCTTTCCGGGATAGATCTCCAGAAAACCGAACGCGTCCGGCCGCGGGTCAGCGAAGGGGCGCTTAAGCAGTTTGCCCTGCTTCTGTAGATCAGCGGTGACGGCCTTCAACTGCTCCCTGTAACTTGCCTCGTGCTCCCTCAACTGATTGGCCCACTTGCTGTTGTGGATCGGGTTCTTCATGCTTGTGCTGACCTTCTCGAGGTCTCTTGCGATTCCCGCCTTTGCGCTGCGGTTCTGGGCGGCTTGCACCACGCTGACGACCAACAACCCGAAACCGAACAAGGCGACCAGAGCCGCCGCCAACCAGAACTTCAGCCGTAAGATGCCTTCCATCCTTCCGCTCTCCCGTACTTGCGCGGACTAACATGCGGCCCGCCGATTCCCCGTGACTCTGACCGGACCCCTATTCGCCCATCTCGTCAGACAGCTGGTCCTTTCGCGAACGCCGGGCGCCCCCGTCAGTCTTTTCGGTCTTGGCAGGGGCCTTCGAGCGTGCTTTACTTGCGGCCCTTAGGCGCCGCTCTGCCCGACTTGCGCCCACGGCCCGACCGCGCTTGTGGCTTCTTTACCTCGCCAGTGTCAATGCCTGCCTCTATAGCGAATGCACTGTACTCTTTGGTGTTCTCGCCCCTGCCCAACCTGACGTCCTTGCCGGTGAGAATGTTGCGACGTACCCTCCTGAGCTGACCGGGAATCTTTACGCTTCTGAATACTGGCTTGCCGGTCTTCTCGTACCTAAGCGATTCCATCGCTTCCTTAACTTCCTCCGCCACGTATTCCTGCACGAGAGCACCGGATTCGGTCTCGCAATTCAACTTAGCTAACAGTTTCCCACCCTTCCAGGTAATTCCCATACTGCGTATGAACACCTTTTCGGGCAGGCCGCGCGAGATCAAAGGAACGATTCGCATCAGCAAGTCCCTGTCCGTGGAACGGTCACACAGACCCGCCAATTCTTGCCTGACTGCATCTGTCTTGGACTTCTGGTCTTTGTACGGCCTCGCGATCCTGTCGATCTCGGCCAAGAGAGTCGTAGGGCTGTTCTCGCCCTTGCTCCGCTCCGCCAGGTCGCCGGCGCGGGCCTTTCCGCTCGCCAGCGCGGCGATGCCCATGGCTAGGACGACCACGGCAGCGGCGGCCACCCAGGGTTTCTTCTTGCCTACCGCCCTGGCCGTGGCCAGTTCCTCGGGCACGAGGTTGATGTTCATGTGGCTCTTGCCGCTTCCTTGCAGAACGAGTCCCAGCGCGGCGCATGCCCCGCCAAGTTGTGGCAGGAACTCCTGCGTGGTCAGCGGCTCTGCCAGATCGAACTCGCACAGCTCCGTGAGACGCTCGATCTCATACTGGAGGCCTTCGGCCAACAGCCGGTCCAGCCCCTGCAGCTGGAAGGCGCTGCCCAGGGCCAACACCTTTTCAAACCGCACCCCCCTGGCCAGGCTCTTGTAGTAGCCGAGCGAGCGTTGAACCTCGCTGATGATGCTGCCGACGACCGGGCGGATAGCGCGCAGCACCTGGGTCTCGCGCCCGGCCTCGGATGCCCGCACCTTGATGCGCTCCGCCTCATCGTGGGATACCTCGAAGTGGCTCTCCAGGCGCTCGGTGATGTCGTCCCCCGCAACCAGCAGGGGCCGTATCCAGAACCGGGGGTGATTAAGGATTAAAACGTCAGTCGTGTGGGCTCCCACGTCCAGCACGATCAGCGGCTCATCCACCCACCCTTCAAACCGCAGGAAATTGTACACCGCCAGCGGCGCGTCCTGAACGACGCGCAGGTTATCGCGCCAGGGACTGAGCATCTCCATCAGCTCGCCGACGGTCTCGCGTTTCAGGGCGAAGAGCCCCACCTCGATCTCCTCGCCGGACTGATACTCTTCCTGCAGGGGCTGATAGTCCCAGACCACCTCCCGCATGTCGAACGGAATCTGCTGCCGGGCCTCGTAGCGGATGATCTCGTTGATGCTCTCTGGCACGGGAGGCAGGTTGATGAAACGGCTGAACACCTCGCTCCCCGAGACGGCCACGGAGAGGGTGTCCTCCTTCTCCAGCGAAAACTTCTCGCCGAAGACCCTCAGACCCGCCCGGAACCTTTCCCGCGCCGGGGCGCCCTGCTCCACCCCCAGACCGTCATATCCGATTTCCTCGTAAAGATCTATGGCGATCCGCCCGCTCTTCGGGTCCACCATGCCCCTGGCGACCTTCAGGCTCCAATAGCCCAAATCCAATCCCCAATGCCTCTTTGCCATTCCCTTCTACCTCCTATGCGGAGATACCCGCGCGGCCATCATATCCAAACCCGGCCGGAGGGTCAAGCCTTTGTAGGATGGCTTCGCATCGCCTCAGCGCCCCTTCGGCGGACGTGTCGCCGTCAAGCTCGACCCATTCCACCCCGGGGAAATGGCGCTGCCAGGTGATCTGACGCTTGGCCAGGCGTCTGGTGTTGCGCTTGACGGCATCCGCTGCTTCCTCCAGGGACACCTCTCCGCGCAGATGCGCCCACAGTTCCTTGTAGCCCACCGCCTGGCCGGCCTGAGGCCCCAAGCGCCCGAGCAGGCCTTGCACTTCCTCCAGAAGGCCCGCCTCCATCATCGCGTCGACGCGCCGTTCGATCCGCTGGTAGAGCTCCCCACGCTCCCTCGAAAGGCCGATGATGGCATGCTCAAGGCGCGGCGCGGCGCTGAACTGCTTCTGAAGGGTGCTTATGGGTTCGCCTGTTAGCTCGTAAACCTCCAGGGCCCGCTCTATGCGCTGCAGGTCGTTGGGCCCGATACGGCGCGCGGCCTCCGGGTCGACACGCGCCAGCCGCCGGTGCAGATGTGGGACCCCCATCGCCCGTGCTTCCGCCTGCAATCGGCTGCGCACCTGGGGGCTGGCGCCGGGGCCCTCGAAAAGGCCCCAGAGGAGGCCCTTGAGGTAGAGCGGGGTCCCGCAAACCAGCAGCGGCCGCCTGCCGCGGGCCCAGATACCCTCGATAGCCTCCCAGGCTTCGTGGCAGAAACGCCCGAGGCTGAAGTTCTCTTCCGGCTCGGCCACGTCGATCATGTGGTGCGGGATTTCACGCCGGACCTGCTCGTCGAGCTTGGCCGTGCCGATGTCCATGCCGCGGTAGACCTGCATCGAGTCCACCGAGACAATCGCTACCTCGAGACGGCGCGCAAGGCGCAGCGAAAGCTCCGTCTTGCCCACGGCAGTGGGACCGAGCAGAACCAGGCAATGGCGGTGTGTGGAGGGGGTGCTCATGTCGTTGCAATGCGCCAATGTGAGGCACCTCGACGGGTTCGAACTTCCACTGAGCCCAGCACGCCCCCCCCCGCCGGCCACGCGAGCTTGACATTTCCACGCGGCCCGGTTGAAATGGCACGAGTACTCCGCGGATCAGTCTACCACGTCGAGCGGCATTTTGCAACAGGGAGGATCGGCGGCATGAAACGTTCGCAGATCAACGCGATTCTGGCCCGCGCGAAGGAGTTCATTGCAGAGTGCGGCTTCAACATGCCGCCCTTTGCCTTCTGGAGCCCGGGGGACTGGGCGGGCAAGGGCCACGAGTGCGACGAGATCCGCAAGAACATGCTCGGCTGGGACATAACCGATTTCGGCCTGCGGGATTTTTGCAAGGTCGGCCTCGCAATATTTACACTCCGCAACGGCAACTACGGCGACCCGGACGATCCCAAGCCCTACGCGGAGAAGCTCCTCATCGCCCAGGAAGGCCAGGTCACGCCGACGCATTTTCACTGGAAGAAGATGGAGGATATCATCAACAGGGCCGGTGGCAACCTTGTGATGGAACTCAACGCTTCGACTGCGGACGAGGCCCTTGACCGGGAGACGCCCGTCCTGGTGAGCACTGACGGGGTGGTCTGCACCGTCGAGGCCGGGGGCCGCCTGGTGCTGCAGCCGGGGGATAGTATCACGCTGGCGCAGGGGATGTATCACAAGTTCTGGGCCGAGGCAGGCTCGGGGCCGGTCCTCATCGGAGAGGTGTCGGCCGTCAATGACGACACGGCTGATAACCGCTTCGTGGACGAGGTGGGCCGCTTCCCCCAGATCGAGGGGGATGAGCCACCCTTGCACTACCTGTGCAACGAGTATCCCCCGGCACCCGGCTGATCGTTCGGGCGCTTGTCGGGACAGCGCAAAACCGGTAGAATTCTTCCGGTCCGAACTGCCCGATTCCCAGGTGGAGAACTGATGGTACGTAAGGGTTATGCCTTGCTTATAGTCCTGCTGGCTGCGGTCTGCGTCCAGCGGCCGGGGCTGGCCGAGGTGACCTCTGTTGTGAGACCGCTTCGGCTTGAGGACCGGGAGATCGCGGAGCGCATCAGGGAACGCCGGCCTCCCTTTAAACCCCGTCTCGCACCGAGCAAAAGAGTGGTGGCTCTGGCGGCCGAGATGATGAAGAAGGGCACGCCGGCGCAGGCCGAACGGGCCGCCTGGATGCTGGGGGACTGGGGAAGCCCGGCGTCGATAGGTCCCCTTCTGGCGGCGTGTGGCCACCAGGACGCCGGTGTCAGGGCGCAGGCTGCGGCGGCGCTTGGCCGGCTCGGCGACCTGATGGGCCAGGCGAAACGAAAGGCGGTCGTCGGGAAGCTCGAGCCCATGGCCTCAAGCGGGGATCGCCGGGCGATGATATCCGCCATAAGGGCGCTCGCAAAGCTCGGCGGGTTCGACGACCTCGATGCGTTGGCGGCCCACGCGGACTCCCAGGATACGGAGTTGGCCGTGGCCGCGATCCGCACCTTGGGCCGATCGGGCAGCCGCAGGAGCTTCGGCCTCTTCAGCCCGGCCCTCTTGTCGGAACGGCCGGACCTCGTGCTTGCCGCCATTGAAGCAACGGGGAGTCTGAGCGACGCTCTGCCCGTGGCATCGGATGATTTCGGCAATGCGGAACTGGCCGATGAGCTTGTGGACAAGCTCAACGCGCAAAGCGCGGCCGTGCGCATTGCGGCGGTGCACGCCCTCGTGGCCCTTGCAACGCAGAATGAGGAGCACCTTGGAGTGCTGGTGGGTTTCCTGTCCCCGAGCGTTGGGCCGGGCAGCGTGCGAAGGGAAGCATTGATGGCGCTGACGAAGCTGGGCGGGGAGATACACGAGCCGCAGTACCTGAAGGCCACGCAGGACCCGGATTATGCCGTGCGGCTGACCGCCGCGCAGGCTATCGGGCTGTTCCGCCTCGTCGGCGGCCTGGGGGAGACCGTAGCGTTGTTCGCCGACACGGAGTTCTACGTGCGCCAGGAGGCCGTGGAGGCAGTGCTGGCCATCGCCGATGACGATAAGGGGCGGGTTGTCGATGCGGTGGCGAAGGGTCTGACGAGCGCGACGCCGGAAGTGCGCGAATGCTCCAGCCAGGTGCTGGGGCGCCTCGGGAGCGACGCCAACTTCGATGCCCACAAGGGCCTTCTGACGGACAGACACGTGCCGGCCAGACGGTGGGCGGCCTGGGGCATGGGGGAGATCGGCAAGAAGGAAGCCATCCAGAACCTTCGCGACTGTGCGTTCCTCAAGATGCCGAAGGGAAAGGGAGGGGCACCGACCTGGGACCAGACCGGGGAGGCGAGTGCGTGCGCCATTCTGAGCCTCGCCAAGCTGGGAGACACGGAGTCCGTGCCGAACATGCATGCCCTGCTGGGCCAGACACCGACCAGTGCCGGTGACGGCCCGCCGAACCTCATGCGAGTTGCATCCGCCCGCGCCCTGGGAATGCTGCAGAACGAGGGATCAGCGGGTATTCTGATCGAGAGGCTCAACGATACCGAAAGCATCCCCTCGGAAGAGGACAACGTCAGACTCGCATGTGTCGTGGCCCTCGGGCGCATCGGGTCCGTGGTCGCCGCCGGGCACCTCAGGAAGCACATGGGCCCCCCTGAGGGCCGCTCCGCGTCCTCTATCAAGATCGCCTGCCAGTGGGCGCTGACCCGTATCGAGGGCCGTGAGCCGCCGTTGACGTTCAAGACTTTTACTACTTCGGGGTCCGCAACGTATTTCTTGCGCCACCAGCCCCCCAGGGAATAGGGCCGTTCCCCCATACGCCCCGGCCAGGCGCGGGGGGAACCTGGCGAATCCGCTTGCGGCCTCGAAAGAGGAGGGATGAGACCGTGTCGAAGAGCATAATCGAGCATTCCATGCCGCGCCTCACCCACCGGCAGCGGTTCCAGCGTTGCATGCACTTCCAGAGCGTCGACCGCGTGCCGCACCTGGAGTTCGGCTACCTTGATGCGACCATCCAGCGGTGGCACAAGGAGGGGCTGCCCGCCGAGTACAACGACAACGCGTCGATCGAGGCCTATTTCGGCGTTGATCCGGTGGTCTGGGTGCCGCTATCCACGGGGTTGAACCCCGCGTTCAAGGGCGAACCGGTGGTGCTTGAGGAGCGGGCCGCCACCCGCGTTGTGCAGCATCCCAACGGCCAGATCGTGGAGGAAGGCACCCAGGGCCAGTCCACCATTCCCCACTACATCAAGTTCCCCATAGCCAGCTGCGATGACTGGAAACGTTTCAAGGAGCGGCTGGACCCGGACGATCCGGCGCGCCACAAGACCGATTACGGCGAACTCGGCAGGACGCTCCTGGACGCCGACGGGCCCATCGGCGTCAACCTCGGCTCCTTCTTCGGGGTGCCGCGGGACTGGATCGGCTTTGAGAACATAGCCCTGATGTGCTACGACGACCGCGCGCTGGTCGAGGAGATCGTCGCCACCCTCTCTGAGCTGCACTACTCGCAGCTCGAGAAGGCGCTGCCGCACTGCGAGGTGGACTTCGCGGCCGGCTGGGAGGACATCTGCTACCGCGGCGGCCCGATCATCAGCCCGCAGATGTTCCGCGAGATCTGCGGCCCATACATCAAGCGCGCCTGCGACCTGCTGCGCCAGCACGGCTGCACGGTCATCTTCACCGACTGCGACGGCGACATCACCGACCTGGTGCCAGTCTGGATCGAGTGCGGCATGAACTGCCTGTTCCCCCTGGAGGTGCACCCGGGGTCGGACCCGGTCAAGTTCCGCAAGATGTATGGCCACGACATCCAGTTGCGCGGGGGCCTGCGGAAGTACGCCTTCGCCGGCAGCAAGCGGGACGTTCTCGACGAGCTCAGGCGCGTCGAAAAGGTCGTCGCGGACGGCGCCTTCATCCCCCACGGCGATCACCGGATACCCGAGGACGTGCCCTACGAGAACTACAAGTACTACATCCGCGAGAAGCTGGCGATGCTCGGCTGGCGGGCCGACGAGGTGGCCCAGATCGAGCCCCTGCGCGACGTCCCCAGCGTCTGGACATAGCCTCGGTTGACCGGTCTCGCGTCCCCTGGGGTCCTCGGTCGGGCGAATCCGATTGACAGAACCGTCGCTCTCGGCTACACTTGCCGCGTGATATATGCTCGAATCGCCGTCAACCCAATCGCGTTGTGTTCCCCCGCGTCTGCTCAGGATTCCGGCTGATCGCTGCCGGCCCAGGGCAGGGAGGTGACAGGTGTCAGACCCCTCGATGGGCCTGATGGAGTTGCGCAAGCGGATCGATGAGATCGACGGGCAGATCGTCCGTCTCATCAACCAGCGCGCCCAGGTCGTCTGCGACGTGGGGCGGCTCAAGGCCGAGGGCAAGGCCAACATCTTCGCCCCGGCGCGCGAGCAGGCCGTCTACAGCCGCGTGATGGAGGCCAGCGAAGGGCCGATGGAGCCGCAGGCCCTGAGGGCCATCTTCCGCGAGATCATGAGCGGCTGCATCGCGCTGGGCGAGCCCCTGACCATAGCTTATCTCGGCCCTGCAGGAACCTTTACGCACTGGGCCGCGCGCTCCCGGTTCGGCGACTCTGTCCGCTACGTTCCCGTACCGTCGATGGACGCAGTTTTCACCGAGGTCGAACGCAAACGGGCCAACTACGGCGTGGTGCCGGTGGAGAACTCGACCGAGGGGGGCATCCGCGAGACGCTCGCCCGGTTCCTGGACAGCCCGTTGCGGGTGTGCGCCGAGATCATCTACGAGATCCATCACTGCCTGATGGCCCGCTGCCCGATTGAAGAGGTCGGGAAGATATACTCCAAGGGCACCGTGTTCGCCCAGACGCGCGGCTGGCTCAAGAACAACCTGCCCAATGCCGAGCTGGTGGACGTGGCCAGCACCGGCCAGGGAGCCGAGATGGCCGCCGCGGAAAACGGCGCCGCCGCCATAGGTCATGGGAGCCTCGCGGCCGCCTACGGGCTCGTCCCGCTGACGGCCAACATCGAGGACCTGGCGCACAACGTCACTCGATTCTTCGTGCTCGGCCACCACATCAGCCGGCCGACGGGCAAGGACAAGACGAGCATTCTGTGCAGCGTCAAGGACAAGGCCGGCGCCCTGCACGACCTCCTTATGCCGTTCAAGAATTCGGAAATCAGCATGACGTTCATCGAGTCGTTCCCATCGCCGAAGACGGCCTGGCAGTACCATTTTTTCATTGACTTCGTGGGCCATCCGGAGGACGAGGCTTCCCGACGCGCGCTCGAGCACATGGAGCAGCAGTGCGAGTCGTTCACCATCCTGGGCGCCTTTCCCCGGCACGCGGACTGAGTTTCGCCGGCACGAGGGAACGGCGCATACGAACTGGCAGAGTTGCCCTGGCCGTACTTTGGAGAGTTGCATCGTGAGAAAAGCATTCGTCGCCGGTAACTGGAAGATGAACCTGGACCTATCCGGGTCCGTCGCCCTGGCATCGAGTATCAAGGATGAGCTCGGCAGCGTCTCCGACGTGACGGTCGCCGTCTGTCCGCCGTCTGTCTACCTGAAGGCCGTGGCTGACGCCCTGGCGGGCTCGGCGGTCGCGGTGGGCGCCCAGAACATGTATGTTGAACTGAAAGGCGCCTTCACCGGAGAGATCAGCGGGGAGATGCTGCTGGACGTGGGCTGCACCTACGCGATCCTCGGCCACAGCGAACGCCGGCACGTTCTCGGCGAGCCGGACGAGCTGATAGACGCCAAGGTTCTCCGGGCCCTTGACTGCGGGCTCAGACCGATCCTGTGTGTGGGCGAGACGCTCGACCAGCGCCAGGCCGGACAGACCGGCGAGGTGGTTACCGGCCAGGTCCGGGCCGGGCTGGCCGGCGTGAGCGTTGACCGGATGGCCATGCTCACCGTGGCCTACGAACCGGTCTGGGCCATCGGCACCGGGCTGACGGCTACGCCGGAGCAGGCGCAGGAGGTGCACGGCATGATCCGGGCGCTGGTCGGCGAACTCTGCGGCAACGAGGCGGCCGGTGCACTGGTGATCCAGTACGGCGGCAGCGTCAAGGCGGATAATGCAAGCGATCTGATGGCTATGCCGGACATCGACGGCGCCTTGGTCGGCGGCGCTGCGCTGAAGGCCGAGACCTTCGCGCCCATCGTCCAGGCCTGCCGCACCACGGCGGGCGGCTGACGCCGGCCTGAAGCGGCGCGTCAAATAACTGTGGCCTTCTTTCACGCCGACTCATGGCGGAGAGGGGCCGATCCTAACAACGGGTTGATCGGGGAAGAGGCCAGATGAATCCTGACGAAGTCAAAAAACTCATCAAGCGAATGCTGATCGTGGGGATCTTTTTCGCCGTTGCAGTATTGTTCTTCAAGCTCGGCTCCATCTCAGAGCTGCTGGGAATGGGCAGGATGAGCGGCCGGCCGTTTCTGGTCGCCTACGTCATCATCGTGGCGATACTCATGGTCTGCGCCATTCTGCTCCAGGCCGGCCGCGGCGGCGGCTTGGCAAGCCTGGGAGGCTTGAGCGGGGACTCTCTGCTGGGCACGCGCTCTTCAACGCCCATCGCGAAAGCCACGTACGTTATGGCCGCCCTCGTGCTTTTCCTCTGCATGTTGATAGCCATCTTGGGCCCGCCCGAGCGAGGTCTGCGCGGAACGCTGCCGGGGGGCGGCGAGCCGGGGCCCGAAGAGGCGCTGGAGGCTCCCGGGAAGATTGATGATGCGGGCGGCACACCCGAGACGCCGGCCGAGCCCGGCGCGGAAGGTGCGGATTCAGACCCGGACGAAACCGGTGGCAGCGACGATTCTCCGCTTCCTCCGATGCCCGAGTGACATAGCGCGCTATCCGGATGCACGGGCTCTGCGCCGGGCGCTTGGAGAGAACGATATGATTCGCAGCATGACGGGCTTTGGCTCCGCAGAGCGAACCTGGCAGAAATGGGCCATCCGCGCCGAGGCGCGCTCGGTAAATCATTCCGAGTTCAAGCTCTCGGTGCGCCTGCCTGAGATGCTGCGCCTGAGGGAAAGCGAGCTGAACGCGGTCACAAAGGAAACCGTGGCCCGCGGGCATGTTTACGTCATGGCGAGTTGCGAGCCGGCCGAGGCGGCCGTTGACCTGCTAGTGGACAGGGAGCGACTGGCGGCCTACCTGCGCGTGGCCAAGGAGGTGGCCGCGCAGGAAGGCGTGCCCGTCAACATCGATGCAGGGAGTCTGATCGCGCTGCCGGGCATCATCAGCACCGAGACGTATGAGCCGGATGACCGCGATGCGCTGTGGGAGAAGGTGAAAGATGCCGTGCGGGATGCGCTCGGTGTCATGGTGACGATGCGCGAGGCGGAGGGGCGAAACCTGTGCGATCAGCTCCAAGAGCTCTGCGCCTCCATCCGCAGCCGCATGGACAGCCTGGACGCGGAGACGGAAGGGTTCCTGCGACGGCACCGGGCCAGGCTCTCCGAGCGCGTCCGCCAGCTTCTTGAAGGCGTCCCCACTCCGGCGGACGAGGCAGCAATCGCCCGCGAGATCGCCATCCAGGCCGAACGCAGCGACGTGAGCGAGGAAATCACCCGAATGCACAGCCACCTGCAGCAGATGGAAGCGCACCTCGATGGCGGGGGCGAGCCCGTCGGGAGGGCGCTTGAGTTCCTGGCCCAGGAGATGCTTCGCGAGGCGAACACGACCGCCGCCAAGCTGCCGGGGGGAGAGCAGGTGCAGCAGGTGATACAGATAAAGTCGGACGTGCAGCGGCTGCGCGAGCAGGCTCGCAACGTGGAATAGGCGGCGCCAGTGGGACCCAGCGGCGAACAGACCGGCGGCCGCCTCGAGCATCCCGAGCGTGTGTTAGTCATCTCGGGCCCGAGCGGCGTCGGCAAGAACACGATCGTTGACGCCCTTTGCGCCGCCAGCCGCGCCGTGCGGGCCGTTACGGCCACAAGCCGCGCCCCAAGGCCCGGCGAGGTGGACGGCAAGGATTATTACTTCAAGAGCGCCGAGGAGTTTGAGCGGTGGCTGGGCGAGGGTCTTCTACTCGAGCACACCCGCTACTGCGGCCACTATTACGGCACCCCGGCGTTTTCGGCGAACCGGGCCTGCCGCGGCGGGCTGCCGGTGCTGCTGGTGATCGAAGTGGATGGCGCCTTCCAGTTGAAGGACCGGTGGCCGCAGGTGAGGCTGATCTTTGTCTCCCCGCCGGACGGGCAGGCGCTCCAGGAGCGCTTGAGCCGGCGCGGGGACACCGAGGGGAAGAGCGCACAGGAGAGGTTGGACCGGGCACGGGAGGAACTGGCCGTGGCGGAGCGCTACGACCGCATCGTCGTCAATGACCGGCTGGATCGGGCCGTGCAAGAGGTGGCCGGGATTCTGGAAGGTGCCGCGCCCAGCCCGTAGCGCGCGGGAGCGGCACGCTGGACAGCAAGCTACCACGGAACGCAAGGCACAGGAGGTCTCATGGAGAGAAGCCAGGAACAGTGGATCGAAGAGCTCAGTAAGAAAGTCGGCGGCAGGTTCCAGCTCACTTCGCTCATCCAGAAGCGAATGCGCGAATACCATCTCGGCGGCCGGGCTTTCATGCCGGACGTGAGAAACCTGGACGAGCTGTTCGAACTGGTGCTGGGCCAGATCGAGGACGGCCAGATCGAGATCGAGGAGGCGTCCGCCGAGTCGCTCAACCCGGGACCTCTCAGCCAACTCGAAGAGTAGTCCGCCGCCCCCCTACCCCACTCGCCGGCCGGACGGCAACCGCGCTTCGCCCTCGCTATCCCGCTTCCCGGTCGGCGCCGTCGTGCTTGTTCTCCTGCGGCTCGGCGCTCGGGCCCGTGATTTCCACGCTCACCAGCTCCAGCTGCACTATCACGCAGATCACCGCAAGCGCCTGCACCGCCGGCACGATGACGCGCCAGGCGGGAGAGCCGTAGGGAACCGTAGCGCCCAACGACGTGGCCAGCGTCACCAGGGCTATGGTAAACAGCACCCGCCGCCTGCTCATGCCCAGACGAGCGATCCTGTGCGAGAAGTGATTCTGGTCGCCCATCAGTATGGACCTGCGGTGGCTGAACCGGATCAGCACGACGCTCACCGAGTCGTACAGCGGCACGGCAAAGATAATCAGCGGCACGACGAGCGGGAACAGGGGGTTCAGTTGCGCCTTGGTCACGAATGTCGTCAGGATTGTGGCCGTGGCCAGCATGTAGCCGATGAACATGCTGCCCATGTCGCCCATGAAGATGCCGGCCGGAGGGAAGTTGAAGTACAGGAAGCCCAGCATGGCGCCCATCAGCGCCAGCATGAACCCCGCCACAAAGAGCTGGCCCGTCTGAAGCGCCACGATCAGCAGCGCGCCCGCGCATATAAAGCCCACCGTGCCGCACAGGCCGTCCATGTTGTCGAGCAGGTTGAATGAGTTGGCCAGCACGACGATCCACACCACCGTCACGCCCATCTGGACCCAGTCAGCCGCGGCGAATCCGTGGAGCTGCGGCAACGCCAGCGGGAGCGTGATGCGGATGCGCGTGGAGAAGACCAGAACGCCGGCGACCACGAACTGGGCCGCGAGCTTGACAAGGGGGCCGGTGGGCCGCATGTCGTCCCAGAGTCCGAAGAGGGCCAGCACGAACCCCGCCCCCAGGATGTGAAGCAACAGAGGCAATTGTGCGGCGGCAAGTCGGACGTCCTCGGCGATCGAATCCGGTACGGGCAGCAGGGCAAGCCTGACCTTCCACACGACGGCCAGCACCGCGGCGGCGCCGATGACAAGGCAGGTTGCCGCAACGATGGCAATGCCGCCCCCGACAGGCATCGGCCTGTCGTGCAGCTTATGGCCACTGGGCCGGTCCACCAGCCCTATGCGCGGCGCAACCCTGCGCAAGATGGCGGTGATAAGCAGGGAAAAGAGGAAAGCGCCGGCAAAAGACACTATGAGGATGAACCGCATGATGGGCTCCGCCTATCTCCACAACGCCAAAGCTGCCACAGAGCCGGATAAGTCATGGACTCTCAATTATCCAGCTTCGGTCCTGTTGATGTTCCGCTTACGAATGGAACTGTAGGGGCGCGCCATGGCGAGCCCGAAGTCCTGGCAACGGTGAAGAATCGGGCACGGCATGCCGTGCCCCTACACCCTCGCATCCAAAGCCGCAAGGTCGATAAGTGCTGCCTGACCCCTGAGTGCTGCTCCCTGACCCTTGCCTTCTTGTCCTCTCTGTGGCAACTCTGACGTTGCAGCGCTGCGCGGGGCCTTCCCCGGACGATGCCATTATAGCATCCCACAGCCCCGTCTCAAAACAGGCGCAGCGTGCGGCACGCTGCAGTCGTCGGAAGCGCCCTGTTTACCGTATAATATACGCTCATGCTGCTGTAACACTGGACGTTTCGGAGCATTACGCGCGCACCTGCACTGCGAGGTATGGATTGGCCCATGGACGAACTGCTAAAGCTCGTCAAGAACCGGAAGATTGAACGGGTGGAGTCCGGCTGGATGGACGCCCTGGCGCAGGAGGCCATCCCGTGGGAGGGTCTCCTCGATGTGGCCGAGGCCCTGGAGAAGGCCCGAGAGCCGCAAATTCTGGAGACTCTGCTGTGGTACCTCGTGACCGAACTCGGCGAACGCGGGGACCACGGTGCGGCGCTGGAGGTTGCCTGCCATGGGAGCGCACTGCTGTCGGAGAGCGACGTCATGCGCCGCGAGGTCTCGCAGCTTTACCTTCGCGTGCATGGAACGGACGGCGCTCCCGAGGCACTCGTGAGCATGACGCTCGGCGACCGATCCGTGCCTCTCCCGGTCGCCATGCGGCGCGTCGAGAGGCTCAAGGCACTCCTCACGGGGGGCGCCTATGTGCGCGAGGACCCGGGCGCGAGGTATGGACGGGTCGATGAGTTTGACGGGCAGAGGGGCGTCATCACCGTCCGATTCGAGCGGTCCGCCAAGCATTATTCGCCGCACGAGGCGGAGGTCCTACAGCCGGTCGGCGCGGACGACTTCCGCGCGCTGGTTGTGTTTGAGCGCGAGAGGCTCGGCGAGCTGGCCCGGACCGATCCGGAACAGCTCATCGAGCTCGCCCTTGCGACATTCGGGCGGCTCGACCAGAACCGGCTGAAGCTCTACATAGAGCCCCTCCTGGGCTCGTCGGCATGGGGCAAATGGTGGGGCTCGCTCAAGCGAAAACTCGAGCACTCCGCTCGAATCGGCCTCACGGCCGGCTCCAGGCCGAGCTTGTTCCTCCGCGCCGAGCCGTTGGGACGCGAGGACCGATTGCGCAAGGCCTTCGACGGCGCCACGCCCCTGAAGAAGCTGCGCCTCATAACCGACGTGCTGGCTGAGAAGGTGGAACAAACCGAAGAGCGGCGCGCGCTTCTGGTTCACTTCGCCGTCGGGGCCGCTGCGCTGGCCGAACCAGGCGCATCGCCCGCCATCGCCCTCGCCGCCCTGGCCATTCTGGACCGGCTGGCTGAAGCGGCGCCCGACCTGCCCCTGCCGGAGCGGCCCTCCCCCGCACAGTGGATCGACGGCACGGACTTGGTCGGCCAGGTGCTCCTGCGGGAGCCGGACGGCCCGGTAATGGACGCAGTGCTGGATAGCGTGCGTCGCTGGCTGCCGGACCGATGGCGCGAGACCTACGCCGCCGCCATGCCCAGGTTCTCGCGCGCGCCTTGCGAGCGGGCGGCAAAGACACTGACCGCGGCGGTGGCCTGGGATGAGCTGCGAGGCGCTGCCACGGCGATGCTCAGGGGCCTCGACTGCAGCCCGGGGGCGGTCGTGTGGCTGTGGAAAGCATGCAGCGCGAACGCGTATCCCCAGGCTCTGGGAGAGCTGGACCGCATGGTCTGCCTCCGGCAGATCCTTGGGATGGCGGCCGCGCTGAGTCGCGCCGACGCCGCGCCGCAGGCAGATCGCAAACAGGCCCTGACGCAGATCCGCCTTGCACTTCTCGCCGGCGACAAGACCGTTCTGAGCGAGACGATTGCGGGGTGCGACACGGCGGCGGCGCGCAGCTTGCTGCTACTGATCGAGCAGAGCACGGGACTTAACCAGCAGTCGCGGGACGAGCTGATGCGGCTCGTCCTGTCGCACCAACCGGAGCTGAGGCAAGTCGATAAGCCCCCGTGGGACGAGGACAACATCTACACCACGGCGGCAGGCGTAGACAAGCGCAAGCTGCGACTGGACTACGTCGTCCACACGCGCCTGCCGGAAGTCATTCGCGAAATTGGCGAGGCGGCCAGTTTCGGGGACTTGAGTGAGAATGCCGAGTACACGGCGGCGCTGGAGGAACGCGGGCGGCTGGCCCAGGAAGCCGGCGTCATTCAGGAGGAGCTGGCCCGCTCCAAGCACATAACCGCGGAGATGGCCGGCGCCGACCACGTCGCAATTGGAACGAGCGTGCGCGCGCGCAACCTTGACAGCGGCGAACTGGAGACCTTCACTTTCCTCGGCCCCTGGGACGCCGATCCGGGCCGTGGCGTCTACTCGTACCGCGCGCCGCTCAGCCGGGCTTTCATGGGCAGGGAAGTCGGCCAGGAGGTTCATTTCGAGGCCCCCGGCAGGGTGCGTCGGTGGGAGGTTGTTGAGGTATCGTCGGCAATTTGAACCCCTGCCATGTGGCGCCGGCATGTGCCAGTGGGGTATAATCCGCCTCCGATATCGACGGACCCCTTGGACTCGGTGGCCGGCCGGTGGACGGTCCATGGGCACCCCGCAGGCGCGTCCATGGACCGCCTGCGGGTTCGCCGTGGACGCTCATTGGCGCAGCCACGGGGGTGCGAAGATCACGTAGACATGCAGCGCGCCGGTAGCTCAGCGGATAGAGCATCGGACTTCTAATCCGAGGGTCGGGAGTTCGAATCTCCCCCGGCGTGCCAGCTAACTTACGTCACGCATTAGATTTGTGATGCGTGCCGTTTCTTCTATGCGCCGCTCCTTGGGCGCGTGAT
>CAZHPE010000046.1:0-17641 GCA_964534775.1 uncultured candidatus Brocadiaceae bacterium | reverse complement strand
TCGCGGCGACCTTTGACAAGCGTGCGCATGAACCTTACAGTTCTCACTCAAGGGCGTGGGCGTAGTTGCGCCTGTCCGGAAACGAAGCACCGATTGAAACGTGCCGGTAGGAGAGGATGAGCATGATTTTCGACGCCAGCATGCTGAGTATCGGATCGGTCCGGCAGCATTTCTTCGACGACCTGCTGATCGAGTCCGTGGAGAACGTCGAAAGGGTCGTGCACACGCCCGAGCGAAGTCTGGAGGAACCCGTCCTCAAGGCCGATCGGCCGTGGGAGCACGTCCTGGAGTGCACCGTTTCTGCCGTGTCCATCCTGCGCGATCCCAAGGATGACCTCCTGAAGTGCTGGTACATCGAGGTCGACACGAAGCCCGAGGCGCTCGCGGGCGCCGAGGAGACCAATTTTGAAGACCCGAGCGGCATCCTCATGCGCGTGTGCTATGCGCAGTCGAGCGACGGCATTCACTGGGAGAAGCCCGCGCTCGGAATCCAGAAGCACGAGGGCCAGGACACCAACATCATCCTGGGGGGCCGCGACTACGGATCGGTCTACAACATGTCGCCCTTCATCGACCCATTCGAGACGGACCCGGAGCGCAGATTCAAGACCCTGTACACCTGGTATCCGGCCGACCTGAGCGGGATGCAGGACGTCGTGGCCTACTCGGCCGACGGAATCCATTGGACCAAGTTCCCAGAGCTGCCCAGTTTCGGCAAGTTCGGGAACCATCTCGACGATGTTCATAAGGTCCTATGCGACATGCAGGGCCGGTTGTACGTGATGACGTCCCGCCACCACGAGATGTACGCCGGTTCGCTGAATCTGAACAACCCCCGCGTCGGAAGCTTCACGCTGCCATATTACCCGCACGATTACTACCGCCGGAACAAGCGCCGCGTCTGGCAGTCGGAGAGTTCGGACTTTATTCATTGGACGGAGCCGTATCCCGCGGTGGTTCCCTTGGACGGGTTCGACGGCATCGACGACACCTTTTACGGAATGCCCCAGACGGACCTCGGCGACGTGCGTCTGGGATTCCTGAACGTGTTCCAGTACGTCCAGAACCGCCTCTCCGTCCAGCTCGTCTACAGCCGCGACGGGAAGACGTGGACCCGCTTCAACAAGGGGCAGACCTGGCTCTCCAGGGGCGCGCCGGGGGCGTGGGACTCGATGATGGTGACGGTCGAGAACCCACCCGTCCAGATGGGAGACGAGTGGTTTATCTACTACGGCGGTGCAAGCTGCCATCACGACTGGTGGATCGTCGGCCTGAAGGAAAGGCTCGACGTGCCCGAAGCGAAGGACCTCTCTCTGGCGAAGTACGGCGTGGGCGTGTTGCGCATGCGGCAGGAGGGCATCGTCGGCATGCATGCGAATCACGTTCGCCAAGGAATCCTGATCACCCGTCCGTTGATCTCCGAAGGGAGCCAGTTGGTCATCAACGCCGAGTGCGGGCCGCGCGGCGCGATCCAGGTCGAGGTTGTCGACGCGATGGACCGGGTTCTGCCGGGCTTCAGCCGCGAAGAGTGCGATTCTTTCACCGGCGACGCGGTCAACCATACGGTGACATGGCGCGGGCAGTCGCAGATGCCCGTGCACACGGGAAGGGCCACCTATCCTACGCCGGAAAACGAGCGCTTTAGGAAGTTTCGCTTCTATCTGCGCGACGCGGAGCTCTTTGCCATGCAGTTGGTCTGAGGGATCGCCAGGCGCCTGTTCGACCCTCATGAGAGGGAGTTGTTCGCGTCCGTCAGGGGCGCCCCGCCGCGGCGAGAGACTTACGAAAGGATGGCACAGTGAAGACGAGGGCCGATGATCGGTTGGCGATAGATGGTGGGATGCCCGTGCGGCAGGACCCCTTCCCGCCTTGGCCCGTGTATGGCGAGGAGGCCAAGAAGACCGTCATCGAGGTTCTGGACTCGGGCAAGACCAACTATTGGGCGGGCCCGAAGGGCCGGCAGTTCCAGAATGAGTTTGCCGCCTATTGCGGAATGAAACATGCAATCGCGGTCAACAGCGGGACGAGCGCCCTTCATGTGGCCCTGGCGGCGGCTGAGGTGGGGCCGGGCGACGAGGTGATTGTGCCGGCGACCACGTTCATCGCGTCGGCGACATCGGTGCTCAATCAGAACGCGGTGCCGGTTTTCGCGGACATCGCCCCGAGAACCCACAACGTCACTGCCGAGACGCTCGGGGCCCGCATCACCCCACGTACTCGCGCGGTGACGGTGGTGCACTTCGCCGGCCATCCGTGCGACATGGACCCGATCATGGCCCTCGCGGAGAAACACGATCTGGTCGTGATCGAGGATGCGGCGCAAGCCCATGGTGCCGAATACAAGGGCCGCAAAGCCGGTGCTCTCGGCCATATCGCCGCCTTCAGCTTCTGTGCCGAGAAGATCATCTCCACTGGCGAGGGCGGGATGGTGACCACCAGCGACGACCGAATGGCGGGGGTTGCCTCCAGCTTTCGGGACCACGGGTTCGATGAAGAGGAGCGATGGCGCCTGAAGAAGGAAGGGGCCCTGAACCTGTATTTTCACTACCGCATGGGTTTCAATTACCGATTGACGGAAATGCAGTCCGCCATGGGTCTGGCGGCCTTGCGAGGGCTGGAGGCCAACCTGGCGCAGCGGCGGCGCAACGCGGCACGTCTCGCGCGGCGGCTGTCCGATATGCCGGCGATCACCCCAGCCTACGAGGCGCCCGATGTCAAACACGCCTACTACGTGTACCCGGCTCAGGTCGACGTGGCGCAACTTCGCGTGGACAGGGATGCCTTCGTGAAGGCTGTTCGCGCGGAGGGGATTCCGATTGGACTGGGCAACAGCCCGGAGAATTACCTGGAAGAGGTATTCACAAAGATGGTGGGGTACGGGCGCACTACTTGTCCGTTCACGTGCCCATTGTATGATGGCCGGGTTGACTACACGGAGGCGCACTGCCCGAATGCGGCGGCTTACGGTGAGAGGTGCTTCCGTCTCAAAGTGCATCCAACAGCATCTGCTGAGGACATGGACGACACGGTTCGGGCGATCGAGAAAGTGCTCCGGGCATACGCAAAGTAGCCCCCTGGCCGAAAGATGCATCGTCAAGCGAGGGTAGTCAAAGCGGGAGAACACATTCCATGAAGTGGGGGCTGCTTGGCTGTGGAGACATGGCGGGGAAGGCGACCGCCACATCGATTCAGAGGGCGGACGGCTGCGAGTTGGTGGCCGTCTACGGGCGCCGCAACGAAAAGGCCAGCGCGTTCGCCCGGCGCTTCGGCGTTCCGCGATCATACGACGATCTGGATGAGTTCATCCGCGATCCCGAGATCGAGGCCGTGTTTGTCTCGACGCCAGTCTCGCTGCACTGCGGGCACACGCTTGCCTGTCTGCGCCATGAAAAGCACGTGCTTTGCGAGAAACCCATGGCACTCACGGTGGCCGAGTGCGAGCAGATGATCCGGGAGAGCCGGCGGCAGGGCAGAGCGTTGAGCATCGCCTATTACCGGCGGGGCTATCCGCAGAGTCGCTGGATCAAGGACTGCCTTGAATCCGACGCGCTGGGCAGACCATTCTGGTTTCACTTCCAGTATGCCACGTCGTACGATCCCCAGCCCGGCGCGCGCGGAAGTTGGCGGCTGTCTCCCGAGGTGAGCGGGGGCGGCGTCCTGCCCGACGTCGGCAGCCATCGCATCGACCTCGCGCTATACATAGGCGGACCGGTCAGCGCGGTGAAGTCCCTTGCGGACACGTTCTCCCGCGGGTGGGACGTTGACGACACCGCCTCGCTCCTGCTCCAATTCGAGCGGGGCGCACACGGGCTGGTTCAGGTTTCGTTCTGCTGCACCGAGAAGCTGGACAGACTGGCCGTCCATTGCACGGAGGGACATTTGATCGCGGAACCTTTTGAGAAGGGTCGGATCACGCTGATCCGCAAGGGCGAAACCCTTACGCATGAGGTGCCGCCCTTGCCGCGGGACGAATGCCAGCGTCCCATGGTCGAGAACTTTGCGCAACACGTCGAGTACGGCGTCCCCCTGCTCGGGTCGATGGAAGACGGTCGCCGAACGGATAGCATCATGGAGGGCGCGTATTCGCAGCTCGACAAAGGCTCGGAACACCGCCCGATCGTGCCCTGACGGCTTTTGCATCCCCGGACGAGGCTGCTGCAATGGTGAAGGGGCTCAGGAAGCTCAAGACATACCTGCTGGGAAAGAGGCCAGCCCCAGGGACGCTCAAGGTCCGGAAGGCCGGCGGAAAGGATCGGGGAACCTGCGTCCAGGAGAAGGTCTATCTTCGGTATCCGGGCGAAGAGGATGTGCCGGCGTACGTCCTCATTCCCAAAAATGCCGACCTCCCCGCCCCGGCGGTGCTCTGTCCCCATCCCCACGGACTGCGCTACGATCTCGGTAAGGAAGGCACGGTGCAGCGCCATGGCGACGCGTACTGGCCCTACGCCCTGGACCTTGCCGAGCGCGGGTTCGTGACGATGACGCCCGACTCGAAGTGCTTCGGCGAGAGACAGCACAGGGAACTCGACGCGGAGCAGTTGGGTTTTGGCGAGCGGTTCGAGGCCACCAAAGAGATCCTGTACGGGCGGTGCATCGCACAGCGCCATCTCCGTGACCTCTGCACGGCCACGGACTACCTGGTTGCCCGCAAGGAGGTCGATGCGCGACGCCTCGGATGCATCGGGTTCTCCATGGGTTCCGCACACGTATCGGTTCTGGCCGCGCTGGACGGGCGAATCCGCTGCGTAGTAGCCTGCTGCGGCATCACGACACTGAGCGCGATCATCGAGGACGAGCTTATCCACAACTATTTCCATTACATTCCCGGCCTGTTAGAGTCGCTCGACATGCCGGAGATCCTGTCCGAGATTGTCCCCCGGCCATTCCTCGTGCTGAACGGGCGGGACGATGCGAGCGTGCCCCTGAAAGGGCTCCGTCAGGTCGAGCGTGTCTTGAGGCCGCTCTACCGCGCGAAAGGCGCGGCAGGGCGATTCAAAGTCTACGTCGGTCCGCACGGGCATGAGTTCTGCGACGATTTCCAGAACCGCGCTTACGACTGGCTCGGTCGATGGCTTACCGCCGATGGGCGTTCAGTGGCCGATGAGAGGCGCGAGCACCGATGAAGGAAATGACAGGCGAGCGCGGACTGATGGCGGGCTTTGCGAGAGCAGACATCACGCCGCCAGTGCCGATGGCCAATTACAAAGGGGAGATGCTGGCGATTCCCCCCGAGGGCGAGCCCTGCCTCCAGTGCCTTGCAGCGGTCTTCGCTGCCGGGGAGCAGAGAGTCGGTCTCGTCGTGCTGGACACCCTCTGTGTTCGTCGGGAGCTGGTGCTTCGGATGCGGGAGGAGGCGTGCCTGCGTGGGACCGGCGCGGCCTTGAGTGGGCTGATCGTTTCGGCGACGCACACCCATTGCACGCCGCCGCTGGCGCCGATGTTTCTGACCGGGGTGAATCCCGATCCGTTGTACGAGGATCTCGTCGTCAAGAAGGTTCTCGATGCCCTCAGTCATGCGCACGGTAACTCATGCAACGTTCAGCTCGGTACCGGTATCGCTGCTTGCCCCGGCTTTGAGTTTCCGCGCCGCCTGCTGCGAAGGGGCGGCCGCGTGGTGATGAATGTTGCCGCCGATGTCGAGCGCGGACTTGAGCCGTGTTCGTGCGTTGACCACGATGTTCCCTTCTGGCTCTTCCGGACGGCCTCGGGCGATCCTCTCGGAGTGGTGTTCTCCTATCCCAATCACAACAACGCCGCCCGGTCATCGTTCATGTCACCGGACATTGCCGGCTACTGCCGCCGGGCCTTGGCGGAGCATTTTGGCAGGGACTTCTTAGTGCTCATGATCCAGGGGGCATGTGGGGACGTCAACTGGGTCCGCGAGAAGGAACGCAAAGGGGGCGCCCATTACGCGGAAGTGATCGGGACCGAGCTTGCCGAGTCCCTCGTCAATGCATTATCCGGGGCGGCCCCGGCCTCGCACGTGCAGAAACTCGACTATCGCAAGAGACTTATGGTGCTCCCCGACCGACTGCCGGAAGACAGTGAATACTGCGAGGACGGTTGCAGGGGATCATCGCCCGCGGAGATGGAAGCACAGCGCAGCCGCTATGAGCTGGAGCGGGAAGCGGTCAACCGGCGGGGGGCCACGAAGGTGGTCGTGGAAGTCGATGCCCTTGTGCTTCGGAATACGGCGCTGGTCACGACTCCTGCCGAACTCTTCTCCGAGCTCGGGATGGAAATCCGTGCCCGCTCGCCGTTCCCCGTGACGCTTGTCTCGGGGCCGGCGAACGGGTATGTCGGTTACGTGCCGTCAGAAGATGCATTCACCCAAGGGGGATATGAGACGCACCGAACGGTCTATACGAGTCGCCTTGACAAACATGCGGGACGGAGAATCCTTGAGGCTTCTCTTCAGTTGCTGAGCCAAACCGGAGCAGGGGCCGATGCAGATTGAGCGGGCAAGACTTGCCGACGTCCTTGCCGACGAGCCGTCGGGTGCCTGGCTGGACGAGCTTTCCGCGCTCTACGGGAAGCGGGAGCCGCTTCTGGCCGAGCGGGCCGGCGCGTGGAAGACGGTTGTGAAGGCATTCCAGGAGAAGTTCGGCAGCCATGGAGAGCTTTTCATGCTCCGGGCTCCTGCGCGGGCCAATCTCCTCGGTCGACATTCGGATTTTCAGGGTGGGCGCTCCAACGGGACCTGTCTGCCGATGGAGCTCCTTGCGGTAGCGAGGGCGCGCCGGGATGACACCGTTGCCATGGCCGACGTGCGGTCGGGCCTCTTCCCGGATCGCTCGTTCTCGATTGCCGACTGGCTGCCCCCGGAATGGCGCGGCAAGGAGTGGTATGACTATCTGCACCATGTCTATCCTAAACTCCCCCCCGGGGATTGGATCAACTACGCTCAGGGACCCGTTTTCCGGCAGCAGAACGCGTGCTCCGATAGGCAGCTGTGCGGGTTCGACGCCATGGTCCTGGGCAACGTCGTCCCCGCGGCGGGCCTCAGCTCTTCATCCTCGTTGTCGTGTCTCGCCACATTGGCCGTCGCCATTGCCAACGGCATCGAGATGTCTCGCGAGGAGGTTGCTATCGAGTCTGGCCGCGGGGAGCATTTCACCGGCACACGCGGCGGGGCGGGAGACCAGGCGGTGATCATGCTGACGCCGTTGGGAAAGGTCCTGCACAACAGAACCAGGCCGCGCGTCGAGTATGAGTTGATGGACTTCCCGAAAGGCTGCGTGCTGGTCGCCGTCTACTCCGGGCTGCCGGCAAAGAAGGCCGTGGGCCGTGCGAAGAACAACTACAACGAACATGCAGCCGCCTACCAGTTTGGCGTCAAGCTCCTGAACAGGCAGGGGGGGGGGCTGGAGAAGGTGGCGATGATTGCGAACCTCATTGGCCCGGAACTGGGGTTGACCGAGCAGCAGGTCCTGGAGGCCGTGCGTGCGCTCCCCGAGCGAATCACTCGACCGGAGCTGCGAAAGGTCTGTGCCGGCGAGGAGAAATGGTTCGAGCAGATCATCGCCACCCACGAAGAGCCTCAGGCCGGATACGCTGTCCGCAAGATATGCCTTTTCGGTGTGGCCGAGTTCTCAAGGAGCCGGATGGCTCCCAGGCTCCTGGGCGAAGGGGACCTGAAGGAGTTCGGGCGCCTCATGTATGCCTCTCACGACGGTGATCGGGTGGTCGAATGGTCCGCTGACGGACAGGTGCGCCCGTATGACAACGAGGCCCCCGACGGGTACATGGACGACTTGGCAGCCGGGGCGGGCGTATCTCGCGGCGAGTACAGGGTTCTGCCCTATCAGCCCGGCGGATATCCGAACAGTTGCTGGCAGACCGACCGCATTGTTGATATATGCAAGGAAGTCGAGGGCGTGTATGGTGCATGTCTGACCGGGGCCGGCTTCGGAGGGCATGTCCTCGCCCTCGTGGCGCCGGATCAAGTGGACGCGCTTTTCGCCGGGCTCAAGAGGGACTTCTACGAGGCCAACGGGACCCCATTTGGCGCGCGACTGTGCACCCCGGCCTCAAGCGCCACCGTCCACAGGCTGGTGTGCTGATGCGCATCCGGCGGGCGAACCCTTGACCCGGGCGACCCGGACTCGTACGATAGTCTTGACATCACCTTGCTGCGATGAAAAGGAGAAAGACCTGATGGGAAAGGCCATGACGTCTCGCACACGCATGCTGGCGACGCTCGAGTGCAGGGAGACGGATTATGTGCCATGCTGCTTCATGGTCTTCGACGCCTTGCACAAGCGATACCCCGACCGGGTGGAGTACGTCAGGCGCCAGTTGGAGATGGGACTCGACGCGCGGATGCAGTTGACGGAAATGCCGGTTCGCCACCACCCGGATGTCGAGACCCGGCAGTGGAAGGACCCGGCGGGCGACGACGGGTGCCCCCGGCTGCACAAGGACTACATCACGCCGGCCGGCACCCTGCACACCGTGGTCAGGAAGGACCCCGAGTGGCCGCACGGCGACGATGTGCCCTTCATGGACGATTTCCTGTCCAGCCGCGCGGAGAGATTCCTGATCGACCCGGAGGCCAGCCTCGAGGCCCTGAGCTACCTGCTCGCCGAGCCGACCGCGGAAGATATTGCGCAGGTCCGGGAGGAAGCGCGCGTGCTGGGGAAAGCCGCCGCCGAATTGGGCGTCTTCCTGGAGGCCGGCTACAACCACCTGCACCGGCACGATTGGGGCTGCGCGGGGTTGGACATGCTCGGCTGGCTCTGCGGGTTCCAGGAGATGGTGCTCATGGGCATCGACGCGCCCGAGTTCCTGGAGGAACTGCTGACGCTTGTCGCCGCATGGCTGCGCAAACGGATGGAGATACTGCTGGATGTGGGCATCGACCTTTTCTTCAAGCGGGCCTGGTATGAGGGTACCGCGCTGTGGTCGCCGGCCCTGTTCAGGCGCTTCATGCTCCCCGTTCTCAAGGAAGAAGTGAACTTTGCGCACGAGGCCGGCGTGAAGTTCGGCTACATCCAGACGGCCGGGTCGATGTCGCTGCTGGACGACATGGCCGAGGCCGGGGTCGACGTGCTCATGGGCATCGACCCGGTCCAGGGAGGCGACACCGAGCTGGGGGAGATGAACCGGCGCACGGCCGGGAGGTTCTGCCTATGGGGCGGGATGAACGGGTTTGTGACGGTGGAGATGGGCACCGCGGCGCAGGTCGCGGCGGCGGCGAAAGAGGCCATCGAGCTGACTGCGCCGGACGGGGGATTCATCCTCTCGCCGGTGGACAACGTGGTCGATACCTCCCCGAAAACCTGGGAGAATGTCGACGCTCTCATCCGCACATGGAAGGCATGCCGCAGCCCTGGGCAGTAGGACGAACCGGGGATGCGCTGCCCGTCGCCGATTCGTCCTGTGCCCGCCCGGCCCGCCTAATGGTCAAGGCAGAGTCTGGGGGGCGAAGAGCTGGTGATGCGCAGCCGGACGACGCGGGCGTCGGCCAGCCCAGGGTCCATGCAGTGCCCCATGTAGCTGACCATCACCACGTCCGGCTCGACCTCTACCACCCGCTGACTCGCCCAAGGGGCATAATCGACAATGACCGGCGGGTCCCAGGTGCGGCCGCCGTCGCGGCTCAGGTGCGCGGCGAAGTGGGGGAAGCGGGTCGTTGCCAGCAGCGCCCCGCTCGTAGTGCGCGTGAGAGAGATGCAGTAGCCGGAGAAGGGGCCGATCGCGGCCGGCTCCCAGGTGCGCCCGCCGTCGTTGCTCTGGATCTGCCACATGTACGGATCGCGTAGCGGGCGGCCGAGACCCAGGAGCACGTTGTCAGTGACCTCCACCAGGCCCAACTCATAATACTGGCTCGCCAACTCCTGTGCGCCCGTGCCCGGCGTCAGCGGCTCGCCAGGGTTCAGGTTGTGGGCGTCACACAGCACCGGCGCCGACCAGCTCCGCCCGTCGTCCTCGCTGCGCAGCACGAAACAGGAGCAGAACGGGACAGCCGGAACGGGACCGCTTTGCTCCAGCTTGCTGATCACGGGCAGGACCAGGGCGCCATCGTGCATGCGCACGGGTTGCACGGGACCGCAGGGTAGCCACCCTTCCGGCCATTCGCCCTCAATCTTCAGCGGCTCGGGCCCGGTCCAGGTACGCCCATCGTCGTCGGACTCGTAGACGTGCAAGGGGCATTTCAGCACGGCGTGGACGGGGAATATGCCGACGCAGGTCCCGTCCGCGCGGATGAAATTGGCCCCGAAGCCCTGCCGGAGCTTGGGCCGTTCCGGCTCCGACCAGGTCCGGCCCCCGTCGCTGGATCGCATCAAAGCAACGTGCCTCTCCTCCCCCAAATTGGGATTGCCGAAGGTCAGGGACAGGGAAAGCTCACCCGACCCGCTCTGGAGCAGGGCGGCGTAGCTCTGGCAGGTCTTCGGATCGGTCTCCGCGCAGGGCGTGATCCAGTGCGGGGGCGGCTCCTCCAAACCGGGCCAGGCCGGCGCGTCGCCCGCGTCGCCGGCGACTTCGAGGCTCGCGAAGTGGCAGGTCGACGGGATGGGGGTGGTGACGGCGCCCAGGCCCACTCGGCCAGACTCGTAGGTATCGTCCTCCACGTCTGCCACCGGCCTCCCATCTATCCAGGCACGCAGGCGCGGCCCGCTGGCCTCGACCCTGCCCTCGTACCAGTGGTCGACCCGCGCGCAGAGTCCCGGAACGAGAGCGAAGTTCAGGTAGCGCTGAAGGGGCGTGCCGTCGGCAATGACAATGCCAGCCCAGAAATGCCGCGCGCGGCTCTGCTGCCCGATCCAGGGAATGTCAAGGGCGTAGAAGCGCCGGCTGTCCTGCACGCGAAACAGGAAGCGAGCGGCGCCGAAAGAGGTCCGGAACTCGAACCGGAAACTCGCGCTGAAGTCCGCATACGCCACATCGTCCTTCACTGCTAGGTACTCGATGTCCGTGCCGTCCGGTGGAATCATCTCCCCGTCGGACCCGTCACTCCACTTGCCGTGCATGAACGCCCATCCCTGGCCGTCGCCTATTCCAAAACTCGTCATGGCTAGTCCGTCTCCCAATACGGGCTTCCTCTTCCCAATTCAACCGGTGCCCAGCGGCACCGGGTCGCCGAGTGGGTACTGCAAGCGTGCCTCAGATCCCGGAGTGCTCGAACGGACCCAAATCGGGGTCTTGGCCGCGGTGGTAGTTCTTACCCATAAGGTACTTGATCTCCAGTTCCACATCGCGAACGTCGATCTGGGGAGTGACGTGCCGGTCGCGCCGCAGGAGGGCGACCTCGAGGGTGTTGCGACCCTTCTTTGGCCAGAGGGCGCGGTCCAGCCGGTAGATGAACCAGTAGCCCGACCCGGCCCGATATCGAGGCGCGCTCATCCGGTACACCTCGTTTATCTTCCGCAGCAGGGCGTCCGGCAGCTCCCTGCCGTTCAGCCGGAAGCAAGCGGTCGCGTTCGGTAGTGCTCATGACGCGCACGCGCAGGAGCACCTCGTGCACCCGGCCAACCTTATGCCAGCGGGGAAGGTCGTCGCTGATATTGAACGTGATTCGGGACGGACCGTCCACCGACAGCGCGACGGGAAGCCGCACCGCGCACCCGGGTTCGGTCGCTGGTTCGGGATACCGGTCCGTCCCCGTCAGGACGTAGTAGTGCTTGTCCTTCACCGCCATGATATCCGGGTGCGGCAGCTCCCGGAGCTTCTCGTAGAACGATGCCTGATATGGCCAGTTCCCGAACCAGTGGGCCAGGTAGAGGCCATCAATTCCCTGCCGCCAGTAGTTGCACGCGGCCGCGCGGATCATCTCAATGCTGGCCTCCCCGAGGCGGTCGGAGTCCACGTGGCTTTGGATGGCGGCGTGGACGCGGGCGCCGGTCCCTTTGGCGAGTTCGACCAGCGGGGCGAACTCGGCCATTTGATCGAGTAGCTCCGGTCCCGAGAAGGTCTGGCCGATCAGCACGTCCACGGTGCCGGCCTTGAGCCACGCCTTCACGTCCATCCCGACCTCCAGGCAGCCCTGGATGCTCGCCGGGATTCGTATGGCCAACTCACGCTGCGCGCCGCTCTTCTTCACCGCCTTGTAGACGCGCCGCACCCATTCGGTCATGATCTTGCGGCCCGCCTTCACCTCGCCTGGGTGGAAGTAGTAGGGCGAGTAGTTGAGCTGCAACTCGAACCCGTCGACCGGGTAGTTCTTCAGCGTCTCTTCAATGAGGGCGAAGCGTTCCTCGCGCACCTCCTCGTGCTTGAAATCAAGGCACTTGAGACCCGGATGGTCGGGACCGACGTCGCCGCACGCACCGATTTCGAGGTGCTTGTTGTCGAACCGGAAATCGGAGCATCGGGAGTCCTCGCCACGAATACCGCTGCGCTGCTGCACAAGGAGCGTGGGGTACAGAAGCAGACCCTTTTCATGGGCGCGATCGCACACGACTCGCAGGGGATCGTTGCCCGTGCGGATCAGGTGTTTGGCGTTCCGGTGTGCCCGGTGGAAGATGGTGTGCGGCCACTTTCTCATGTTGTGGCCCCAAAGCTCCCCCACCTTCGTGTCGTGCAGCACGGTGCGGCCGTCCCCGAGGCAGAACATGAGGGCATCCACCGGCGTGCCGACAAGCTCGTCGACCGCAGACTCGTATTCCTCCTTCTGCATGGGAGGCTCGTACATGTAAATGAGCGGGTGGCGGCCGTCGTGATAGAACATAATGCGCGGCTGCGTCATGGCGATTGCCTCCTCTTCCTCGTGAAAACGGCTCTCTGCTTGTGCCAGTTCACTCGCGACTTGCCGGGCTCTCCCGGGCTCTTAGTCGCAGGCCGGCCGATTTGGCCCCGTCGTGTGCTTGAAATGTTTGCCCGGTAGCCCTATTCTACCGCACGGGCGCTCCGTGCTCGACTCCCTTGGGAGATGGACGCTTATCTTATCAGCAATGGCCCCTAGCCACTACTTCTGTCCGACCATAAAGGCTCTGCAGCGTGTCCTATACTAAACAGGGCAGCGACGTCGACCAACGGCGACGCGCCGTGACGATCCGCAGCATCCTTCTCGGTGCGCTGCTGTGCATCCTCATGGCGTGGGCGATCGCTTACTTTGACGTCATCACACGGACCTCCGAACTGGGCGGCTGCCATTTCCCTCCCGGACCGATCTTCCTTTTCGTCCTGTTCGTCCTTCTGGTAAACCTTCCCGTCAAGGCCATAGGGATGCTCGGGAACCTGTGCTCCGGGCTGGTCCTCGGCTTGGGCGGCGCCATGCTGTGGGCCCGTCACGGGGAGGCCGCCGACTGGCCTTCCAGGGGCTTGCTGTGGGGGGCGGCGGCGGCGGTTGTTCTGGCCGTCCTTCTCATGCTGCTGGTCGGGCGCAGGCCCCTGAACGCTCGCGAGCTGATAGTCATCTTCAGCATGATGCTGATCGGCAGCGGGATTCCGACCTTCGGATTCATCAGCATGGTCTTGCCCATGATGACCGGCTGGCAGTACCTGGCCACTCCGGAGGCCGGGTGGAACGCTTTCTTCGAGCATATTCCCGACTGGATGGTTGTCGGCGACCCTGCGCATATGGTGAAGGCGGCGCGCCAGAACCTGGACTTCGAGCATGTAGGCGACACCTACTACGTGGCCACCAAGTGGTTCTACGAGGGCCTTCCCGAGGGGCAGGGTATCCCCTTGGACCAGTGGCTCAAGCCGCTGCTGGCATGGAGCGTGTTCATAGGGCTGCTCTACACGCTGATGTTCTGCCTCACCTCCATCCTGCGCAAGCAGTGGGTTGAGAATGAGAAGCTGCTTTTCCCGCTGATGCAGCTTCCCGTGGAGATCGCCAGGAGCGAGGGGGAGCCCGGCGTGATTGGGGCGCTCTTTCGGAGCAGACTGCTGATCGCCGGCGTCCTCGTGCCGTTCATCGCCCACGGCGCGGTGCAACTGAAGCACTACCTGGCCGAGCCCGTGGCTTATGGCGCGAGTCCCTTCCGCCAGACGTTCAACCCCTTAGCAGACTCCAGCCTGGGAGCTTTCGGCCCGCTGTGGGTATACGTCTACTTCTCAATCTTCGGCTTCTGCTTTCTGCTCAGTACCGAGATCAGCCTATCGGTGTGGCTCTTCTGGGCGATAAACCGCTTCCAGGGCGTCGCCCTGGACTGGCTGGGTACGCCGGAGTTCGCTGCGCAGGTCGGCCCGGGCAGACCCGCGCAGTTCAACGGCGCGCTGATCGCGTTCGTCCTGTTCGGGCTGTACGCTGCGCGGCGGCATCTGTGGGACGTCTTCCGAAAGGCCGTACTGTGGGACCGGAGCGTCGACGACAGCGGCGAGCTGATCGGCTACAGGGCCTCGTTCTTTGGGCTAATCATCGCCCTCGTCGGGCTCGTTGCGTGGTGTACGATGATGGGCATGGCGTGGTGGCTGGCCATCTTCGTGTTCTTTCTCTTCGTCATCACCATCATCGGCATCACGCGGGCCGTGGCGGAATGCGGCCTGCTGTTCGTCAAGATCTTCACGGCGGCGCCGGAGAACTACGTCCGCACGCTCCTGGGCACGAGGGCCGTTGATCCCCGCAGCTTCACCGTGCTGGGGTTCATCCAGTACGTGTCGCTGATCGACCTGAAAACCCTGCTCATGCCGGCGCTGATGCAGGGCTGCAAGGGCCGGGACACGGTGGGCGACCGATCCAAGAAGACGCTCGTGGCCTTCGTCCTGGCCGTCGTCGTCGTCGTGCTGGTGAGCGGCGTGGTCACCATGAGGGAATGCTACTCACACGGGGCCGTCAACTTTCACGACTACTTCTACATCAACGGCCCCAAGGGTATGGGATTCGACAGGATCACGCAGTGGATCGGGGAGGCGAAAGGGCCGGACTATTCTGGGATCGCCTACATGGTCGGCGGCGCGGTCGTAACGGGGTTCCTGATCTTCATGCGGCGCAGCTTTCCGTGGTGGCCCCTGCATCCGCTCGGCTACATCGTCGGCGACGGCCTCTTCGAGAGCAACCGGGTGGCGTTCTCCTTCTTCATCGGCTGGATGATCAAGGCGACCATACTGAAGTTCGGCGGAGGTGGCCTGTTCAAGCGCCTGCGCCCGTTCTTTCTCGGGCTCATTCTGGGCGAGTTCGGCACGGCTGGCTTCTGGATTGTCATCGGCTTTGTTGTCGGCAACCACGGGCCCATGGTCTTCCCATAGTCCGGACACGCCTCACTCCCCCCCGGGCTTCGCGCGCCCGCGGGCGGCCATGTAAGAATGTCTTTACCACGAAAGGCGGTTGCACCGCGACGGCGAAGCCACACGTCAATGGCAATGGTCTTCCAGATGTGCTACCCTCACACGTCTGTCTTCCTGTCTCATGGCGTGAAGCCCAGACAGCAGCGCGGTCTCGGCCCGGACGGAACATGCCTCCCGCACTATCCAAGGAGTGACGAGGTTGAAAGTCGTTCTTGTGTACGATGCGCGGGCGGGTTCGCCGCCGCCGCGCGATGATCTCCCCGAGGATTTCGATGCCGAGTACGATGACGAGGCGACCATTCAGGCATTGCTCGGCGCCATCGAGGCCTGCGGGCATGAGGCCCTCGGCCTTGCTCTGGGAGAGAGCTTCGTCCACGACATCAGGCGGCTGGCCCCTGGCATCGTCTTCAACATAGCCGAGGGCGTGCGTGGCACGAGCCGCGAGTCGATCGTGCCGGCATGGCTGGACCATCTCGGGATTCCGTACACCGGCTCGGACGGCTTGACCCTGGCCGTCAGCCTTGACAAGGCCCTTACCAAGACACTCTTGGCCGCACGCGGGCTCCGGACGCCAGCCTTCCGGCGGGTGCGAGATGAGTCCGAGCTGGAGGGCATGGAGCTGGAGTTTCCCCTCTTCGTCAAGCCCAATGGCGAGGGTTCCAGCATGGGGGTACGAGTCTCCTCGCTGGTGCGCTCGACGGAGGAGCTGAAGTGCCAGGTCGGCTGGATACTGCGCACCTATCGGCAGGACTGCCTGGTGGAAGAGTTCGCGCCGGGGCGGGAGTTCTGTGTGGGAATCCTGGGCAATGAAGAGCCGCAGGCCTTGCCGATTGTGGAGATCCGGAGTGCCGGCTCGTTCTACTCCTACGAGCACAAGTTGCGGCACCAGAAGGAACTGATCTGCCCTGCCGAGTTGCCGCCGGATGCGGCAAGTGAGATGCTTGAAGTGGGTCTGGAAACATACCGCGCGCTGCGGTGCCGGGACTTCGCACGCGTGGACCTCAAGCTCGACGCCGAGGATCGGTCGACGCTCCTGGAGATCAATCCGCTGCCGGGCCTTTCCCCAACCTACAGCATCTTCACCTGTCAGGCCCTCGCGGGTGGGCTCGCATACGAGGAACTCATCGGACGCATCATCGAGCTGGCCGTCAGAAGATCACAGGTATAGAGCCGTGAACCACGCGGTCAGGGAATGGCGTACCAACCTTGCATATTCCTAGCGCCAAGCGGTTTGGCTCAGGGTCGGCCCCGATCGCTCATTCAATGACGATCTCCCCCCCGCGATTCATGATTCTCCTGGGGAATCCTTCCAGCTCAATATCACCATAGTTGTGCCCGGCCTCGGCCGGATACACGCAGAAAGAAGTCAGCACATCATCCCAGCTGTTGACCGAACGGTGCGCCCAGTAGGGGGGGACATAAACCATTCTTCCGCGGCTCATTCTCTCGGCGGCCCACTTGCCGTCGGACGTCTTCATAAGCATGTAACCCTCGCCCCGGAGGCAGAGATATATCTCCGCTGTCTCTAGAACGGCGTGATAGTGCCCCTTGGTCATGAAGCATTCGTTCCCAATGAGCCCCGGCCTGAGCGTGCTGATGCAGTACATGAGATGTCCGCACTCTTCCGGCACTGGCAGCTCGAAAACCTCATAATGAACGGGGTCGTCCTGCTCGCTGATTAGGTTTTCCAGGGCGTCTTCATCCGAGTAGTAGCCCCGCATGTCGGAGGCCCTTCGCACCAAGTGTCCCGTTGCGCCGCGCACAAGCCCCTCGTCCAGGTCCAACTGCAGACCGAACGGGGCCATAAGGCCGTTCGTATCACCGTTTTCCATTTCCCTCGTCCCTGTCAAGTCCGCAACCGCGTTGCGATTTGTGACAACTCGTCGAATGCTGCGCCGGCGGTCGGAATGCTAATGTGGAACACTTCTGCGATCACGCGCGTCCATCCGTGGATGAAGTAAGTCCAGCCGTCCTCTATCCTGATGTTGCGTTGTGCCTGCTGGGCCCTTGCTTGCTTGAGAAACACCAGATCGCCGCGATAGTTGAAATCCCAGGCGATCCCGTTCGCGGGGAAGACTGCCGCATCCGTCAGGGGCGAGCCAGGCGCATCCTTCCCTATGCCGGTGGCATTGACTACTAGTGACCCCGGCTTGACGCGCTGCATGATGTCGTCACTGCAAGCTTGGCTCGGGCTGTGCACATACTCCGTCGTGGTGCCGGGGTTGATCTTGGCGTGAATGGCCTTCATCTGTTCGAGCCGAGGCAAGGAACGATTTGCGACGACGATCCGCGCTGGGCGGTTTCCGGGTTCCGCTTGCTCCATCATGTAGGTCGTCAGAGCCAGCGAAGAACCCCCCGCGCCCAGGAGAAACATCTCGGCCCCTGTCTCCGCCCAGTAGTTAGCGGGCAGGAACGCCTCGAGGGCCAGCCCGCTGGTGATCGGGTCCTTAGCGTGGCCCAGCAGTGTCCC
>CAZHPE010000045.1:0-17767 GCA_964534775.1 uncultured candidatus Brocadiaceae bacterium | reverse complement strand
CAACGCCGAGCAGATCGCCTTCGCGCTGGAGGCCTACCGGGCGCGGATGCAAAGCATCCGCGCCCTGCTCACAGAGGGCCGCTACGACGAGCTGGAGGAAGTCCTACGCCGCGCCAAGTCCAAGCGGGATGAGTTGCTGGACAATCGAGGCAACTGATATTAGGCCTCCAACTTCATATTTCCGAAGCATGTCCTTGCGCGGCTATTGGAACTGGCATTTCATAAGAAGGGCTCGCGCTTGTACGAGGGAGGGATGACGATGGATGAGTCGCTTCGGGACCGGATACCGTTGCAGAAGCGGAAGATCATCAAGAAGAGCATTGCCGGCTTCTTGGCCACCCTCGTATTCTCCGGGATTGCTTCCTTTTTCGTCGTGGGCATGCTCTACGGATCGATCGTCGGCGCACCTGCTGCGAGGACCCGCTCAAGAAGGAGCTCTCAGGCCGAAACGGTGCAAGAGGAACCATGCAATACAGAGTTGAAATCATCTACAAGCAGGGCACCAGGGACCCGGTAGGCCTGGCGGCGATGGGCGAGGCGCTGGACCTGGGCATACGGTCCATCCAGGATGCAAGAGCGCTGAGCGTATACATCGTGGACGGCGCGCTAGACGAGGCCGAGCGTCACCTCCTGGCCGGCAAGCTCTTCGTCGACCCCGTACTCCAGGAGTGTCGCGTATGCGGCCCGGGGCAGATCGCATGGCCCTGGGCGGAGGCCGACGGCGTGCACACCATCGAGGTCGCCCGAAAACCCGGCGTCATGGACCCCGCCCAGCAGAGCGCCATGAAGGGGGCCGCAGACCTCGGGCTCGCGGACAAGGTCGAGCGCATCCGCACCGCCCGCAAGTACCTCCTGCGCGGTGAGCTCACGGTCGATCAGCTCGAACGCCTGGCGCTGAAGGCCCTCGCCAATGGCAGCATCGAGGCCGTCCACATCGACGCGCCGCACGTGGACTATCCGCTTCAGGCCCCGGCCTACAATTTTCAGCTCGTCACCGTGCCCATCCGAAGCGCGGGCGATGAGGAGCTAATGCGCATCAGCCGCGAGGGGGTCCTCTCGCTCACCATCGATGAGATGAAGACCGCCCAGACCCACTTCGGCGCGCTCGGACGCGACCCCACTGATATCGAGCTCGAAATCCTCGCGCAGACCTGGAGCGAGCACTGCGTCCACAAGACCTTCAAAGGCCACGTGACCTACCAGGGGCCGGTGCCGCCGGGATGGGAGGAATACGTCGACGGCGACGGGCACCTGGTGCTCGACAACATGCTCAAGCAGACGGTCGCTCGTGCCACCCGCGAGCTGGACAAGCCCTGGTGCCTGAGCGTGTTCGTGGACAACGCCGGCATCATCGCGTTCGACGAGGACAACGCCGCGTGCTTCAAGGTGGAGACGCACAACCACCCCAGCGCCATCGAGCCCTACGGCGGCGCCAACACCGGCATCGGCGGCGTGATCCGCGACCCCATGGGCACAGGCCTGGGCGCGAAGCCGATCCTGAACACGGACGTGTTCTGCTTCGGCCCGCCGGACATGGCCGAGGAGGACGTGCCACCGGGCGCGCTGCATCCGCGTCGGGTGATGAAGGGAGTGGTGGCCGGCGTTCGCGACTACGGCAACCGCATGGGAATCCCCACGGCGAATGGCGCGGTCTACTTCGACCCGCGCTACACGGGCAACCCGCTGGTCTACTGCGGCACCGTGGGGCTGATCCCCAACGACAAGATCGACAAGGCAGTGCGGCCCGGAGACCACGTCCTGGTGGTGGGCGGGCGCACGGGGCGCGACGGCATCCACGGTGCAACCTTCTCCTCGGTCGAGCTCACCAGCGAGAGCGAGGAGGTTTCCGGCGGCGCCGTGCAAATCGGCAACGCGATCACCGAGAAGAAGGTGCTCGACACGCTCATCCAGGCGCGCGATCGCGGCCTATACACGTGCCTGACGGACTGCGGGGCGGGCGGCCTGAGCGGCGCGGTGGGCGAGATGGGGGCCGAGACGGGCGTTGAGGCAGAGATCGCCGACGTGCCCCTCAAATACGAGGGCCTATCCTACACCGAAACGTGGATCAGCGAGGCCCAAGAGCGGATGGTCCTGAGCGTCCCGCCCGAACACCTGGACGAGATCATGGCCATCTTCGCCGCCGAAGACGTCGAGGCCACCGTGATCGGCCGCTTCACCGACGACGGCATGTTGCGAGTGAAATATCGCGGGAACGTGGTGGCCGAGATGCCGATGGAGTTCGTCCACGAGGGGCTGCCGCGCTTCACCAAACGGGCCGTCTGGGCGCCGACGGCGCGGCCCGACCCGCTCGTGCCGGGGAGCCTGGCGGCGGCGTCGCAGGACGAGAAGCAGGCCTGCCGCCGCCTCCTCGATGGCGTGGGGGACTGCACGGATGCGCTGCTGAAGATTCTCGCGGCGCCCAACGTGCGCTCGAAGGAGTGGATCATCCGCCAGTACGACCACGAGGTGCAGGGGCAGACGGTCATCAAGCCGCTCGTGGGCGTCAGTAACGACGGGCCGGGCGACGCCTGCGTGATCGCGCCCGTGCTGGGTTCCAACAAGGGACTCGCCGTGGCGTGCGGCCTGAACCCGAAATACGGCGACATCGATACCTACCACAGCGCCGCCAGCGCCATCGACGAGGCCATGCGCAACGTGGTTGCCATCGGCGGCCATCTCGAACGGACCGCGATCTTGGACAACTTCTGCTGGGGCAACACGCGCCAGCCCGAGCAGCTCGGCACGCTTGTGCGCGCCGCCCTCGCCTGCTACGACTACGCGATGGGATTCGGCGTGCCGTTCATCAGTGGCAAGGACAGCCTCAACAACGAGTTCAATACCGGCACGGAGGTAATAGCGATCCCGCCGACGCTGCTCATCAGCGCCATTAGCGTGATGGACGACGTTCGCGCGGCCACCACCATGGACCTGAAGGAGGCGGGGAACCTGCTCTACATGGTCGGGACGACCTACCCGGAGCTGGGCGGCTCGCACTACTACGGGCTGTTCGGGCTGATCGGGATGACCATGCCACAGGTGCGCGTTGAGTCCGCGCGGGCGGGCATGGTGACCCTTTGTCGGGCGCGCGCGGAGGGGTTGGTGCGCAGTTGCCACGACCTGTCCGAAGGCGGCCTAACCGTGGCCGCCGCCGAAATGGCCTTCGCCGGCGGGGCCGGGCTCTCCCTGGACCTGAAAGCCGTCGCCTTCGGTGGCGGCGCAGATTGCCTGCGCGACGACGTGCTGCTTTTCAGCGAATCCAACAGCCGCTTCCTGGTCGAGGTGCGGCCCGACAACGCGGGGGCGTTCGAGGCCATCATGGGCGACGCCACGCGCCGGATCGGCGAAGTCAGCGACTCCGACCGCTTCGCCGTCACTGGCCTTTCGGGGAGTAAAGTGATCGACGCCAAACTCGCCTCGCTCAAATCCGCCTGGCAGACGCCCCTCGTGCCGACGCACGACGAGCAACAATGACTCTATCTGGCCCTCAGTTTGACCGTGCAGCGGACGAGACTGTAGAATAGGCGCCTGATGGCAGTCTCCGAGTTGCGGGAGCGAAAGCGGTGGTGCAAGTGCGACAAACGGACGAGGGAGCCGTGGTGGCGGTGCTGGTCTCGCCGGGCGCGGGCCGGGACGAGCTGTGCGGCGAGCACGACGGTCGCCTGAAGGTGTCCGTCTCCGCAGCCCCCGAGAAGGGCAAGGCCAACCGCGCGCTCTGCAACCTGCTCGCCCGAAGGCTCGGCGTCAGCCGCTCCCAGGTTAGCGTCCTTTCCGGGCACACGTCCCGGCGCAAAGAGGTGCTTGTCGAACGCGCCGCCCCCGGCGCGCTCGAGGGCATTATATAGTCCCCAGGCGCTTGGCCCGGGACGGCCCGACGTTGATTTCCAACCGCTTCCCCCCGTAGGACTCCCATAGATGAACTACAAAGAGACCATAAACCTGCCGAAGACGGCCTTCTCGATGAAGGCCCGCCTAGCCCGGCTCGAACCCAAAGTGCAGAAGCAGTGGAACGAGATGGGGCTTTACAAGATGATCCGCGACGCCAGGGCAGGGCGCGAGAAGTACATCCTCCACGACGGCCCCCCCTACCCCACCGGCGACCTGCACATCGGCACGGGTCTGAACAAGGTTCTGAAGGACTTCATCGTCCGCTTCCACACCATGTGCGGCCACGATGCGCCCTACGTGCCGGGGTGGGATTGCCACGGGCTGCCCATCGAGGTGAAGGTGCTGGAGGAGCTGGGCGAGCGGCGCGAGACGACGGCCAAGAGCGCGATCCGCGCACGGTGCCGGGACTATGCACTGAAGTACGTCGAGGTGCAGAAGCGCCAGTTCAAGTCCCTGGGCGTGAACGGCGACTGGGACGCGCCCTACCTCACCATCGACCGCGGCTACGAGGCAGGCGTGCTGGAGGTATTCGCCGAGATGGTCGCCGGCGGATTCGTCACACGCGACCTCAAACCCGTCCACTGGTGCTACCACTGTGGCACGGTGTTGGCCGAGGCCGAGCTTGAATACAAGGACATCGAAGGGCCGAGCATCTACGTGAACTTCCCCGTGGCGGCCGAGCAGCCGGACGGTGCGCCCGCCCTGAGCAAGCTGATGGGCGTGGCGGACGCGGACGAGGTCCACGTCATGATCTGGACCACGACGCCCTGGACGCTGCCGGCGAACCTGGCGGTGGCCGTGCACCCGCAGGCCGACTACGTGGTCGTGCGTTACGCGCACCCTGAGACGGGCCGAGCACTCGTCAGCATCCTGGCCGAAGCGCTCGCGCAGACAGTCATGGAGGCAGCCGGCGTCTCTGAGTTCGAAACCATTGGGCGAGTCAAGGGCGAGGCGCTGCTGGGCCTGCACTATCGCCACCCCTTCATCGACCGCATCAGCCCCGTGGTGCCCGCGCAATACGTCACGCTGGAGGACGGCACGGGCTGCGTACACACCGCGCCCGGGCACGGCCTGGAGGACTACCACCCGGGGATCGAGCACGGCCTGGAGATCCTGAGCCCGGTCGACGAGAAGGGCGTATTCACCGATGGCGCCGGCATGTCCGCCGGCCGGCACATCGAAGAAGGCGACCCGGCGATCGTCGAGCACCTCATCGCTACGGGCCACATGCTCGCAAGCAGCCGGTCGCGGCATTCTTATCCGCACTGCTGGCGCTGCCACGATCCGGTCATCTTCCGCGCTACGAGCCAGTGGTTCGTGCGCATGGACCACGATGGGTTCCGCCAGAGCGTGTTGGACAGGATGGCGGAGACCACGTGGGTACCGCAGTGGGGCCGCGCACACATGACCCACATGGTTCGGGAGCGGCCAGACTGGTGCATCTCGCGCCAGAAGAGCTGGGGCGTGCCGATCCCGGCGTTCTTCTGCGCGGAATGCGGCGACGTGCTGCTCACGCGCGAGAGCGTGCTGAAGGTGGCCGAGGTCTTCGCCGAGCGCGGCAGCGACAGTTGGTTCGAGACGGACGAGGCCGCCCCGTTCATGGTCGATGGCGCCACGTGCCCTGGCTGCGGCGCGGGCAAGTGGCGCAAGGAGAGCGACATCTTCGACGTATGGTTCGAGAGCGGCTCCTCGCACAACAGCGTCGTTCGCAAGCACAAGGACCTGCGCTTCCCCGCCGACCTCTACCTGGAAGGCATTGACCAGCACCGGGGCTGGTTCCAGCTCTCGATGCTGCTCTCGCTGGCCGCGTGGAAAGAGATACCGTACGGGACGGTGCTCACCCACGGGTTTGTGGTCGACGAGTCCGGGCGCAAGATGTCCAAGAGCGTGGGGAACTTCGTCGGCCTGGAGGAAGGCGTGGAGATGTTCCGCGCCGATATCCTGCGCCTGTGGATCATGAGCGTTGACTTCAGCGACCAGATCAGCGTGAACGCCGACTACATCAAGAACAACATGGCGGACGCCTACCGCCGGGTGCGCAATACGTTCCGGTTCCTGCTGGGCAACGTGGCGGACTACGACCCGGACGCGCACACCGTTCCGTACAGTGAGCTCAAGGAGACCGACCGGTGGGTGTTGGCCGAGACAGAGCTGCTTGTCCACCGCGTAACTGAGGACTTTGAGGCGTTCCAGTTCCACCGCGCCTATACGCTCATCCACAACTTCTGCACGGTGCAGATGAGCTCGACCTACCTGGACGTGCTGAAAGACCGGCTCTACTGCTCGGGCGCGGACTGGAAGGAGCGCCGTAGCGCGCAGACCGTGCTGCACCATGTGCTGCTTACGCTCTGCAAGCTGTGCGCGCCGGTGCTCGTCCACACCGCGGAGGAAGTTTGGTCGCACATCGAGCACAAGGACGAGGACGTGGACAGCGTGCACCTTTGCCGTTGGCCGGAACCGCCCGCCGAGTGGCGGGACGATGACCTACGCATGGACTGGTATTTCATGCCGGTTGTGCGGGATCACGCGGAACTCGCCGCCGACAAACCCGAGGACGAACCCCGCGGCAACGAGCAATCAATGATGTCTGTGCGCGATGACGTCGCACGCGCAGTGGAGTCCCTGCGGCAAGATGACGAGACTGTCTCAAACGCGATGCAGGCTCATGTCATCCTTTGGTACGACGACAAGCTGATCCGAAGGATATTGGCCGATCACCACGAAGCCGTAAGGGAGTTTCTGATGGTCAGCCAACTCACCGTGTTGGAAGACGAGCCTTCAGAGGAAGAAAAGGCGGGGGTGGTCTGTGCCGTCACGGGCGACGGCATATGGGTGGGGGCCAAACCGTCCGAACATCCCAAGTGCGCGCGGTGCTGGAACCTGCGCCCGAGCGTGGGCCGGAGCGCGGATCACCCCGACCTGTGCGAGCGGTGCACGCGCGCGGTCGGCGAGCTCAACCGTCCAGGTACTTGACCAGCGCCAGATGGTTCTCATCGTCGATACGGCGGTAGTTCAGCTCGTCCACACTGCTCCGCGCAAGGAGCAGGCCCCGCCCCCTCTCGACGCCTCTGTCGGCCAAGTCGTCAGGATCGCCTGTTTCCGCCCGCGTCGGATCGAAGGGCCGGCCGCAATCCGTGACCTCGATGGCAAGGCGGCCCTGACCGTGCTCGAACCGCACGTGGATCTCGCTCTCATCCTCGTAGGCGTAGCGCATGATGTTGACTAGCACCTCGTCCAGGGCCAGCGCCACAGAGCGGCACGTCTCCAACCCTATGCCCGCCTCGCGGCCGAATGCCTCCAACAGGTCGATGGCGTCGTGAAGCTGCGCGATGTCACAGGGAATGGCAAACTCTTTGCTCTTCACTGGGCCTCCGGCCTTCCCGACTGCTGCACACTATTGTCACCCGGAGGCAGACCCGCGCGGATGGCTACCGACTCCGCTGCGGCGCTCACGAGAAGCGCCGGAACGATCAGCCTCACGTACGCCCATCCCCTTGGGCCAAGCGCCGCAAGGTAGCCCCCGCCTTCCTGCATGAGGGTGACTCCCATGGCGACAGCATACCAGAAACACGGCAACTCAAGCAGCACCACCAACATTCCGCACGTCGCCGCAACCCACGTCGGCGGCACCCAGCCATCCCGTGGCCGCTCCAGGCCCCACAACACGCCTTCGCTCTCCCGGCGGGACACCGCAAGCACTAACCCGATGTTCAGGCCGGTCCACAGGGCAAAGACCTTCGGCAGCAACGGCTGAAACCCGCTGGCCATGTAGACGAAGATGGCCGTAGCATTGAACCCCCAGATCACCGCGGTCATCCGTGCTAGTCCGGGGCACGGGCCCATCAGCCGGAGCACGAGCCTCAGCGCCTGGACCGGCAGCCACTCGAGCGCGCGCACCCGAAGGCGCGAAAGCGGCAGCGAGAGGGCCAGGCCCAGGCCGAACAGGGCGGCGGCCTGCGCCGTCGGCCTCCAATGGCCGAGCAGCACGTATTCGAGGGTTTCTCGCACCGGTCCGCTCCGCGCCCAAGGTTCCGGCCCGCAGCTACTGCTGGCGCGCGGCGCATTCCACCACGTTGGCTAGAAGCAGGGCCGTGGTCACCATCCCGACGCCGCCGGGCACGGGCGTGATGGCCGAGGCGACCTCCTTGGCGGCGTCGAACTCCAAGTCCCCAACGATGCGCGTCTTCTTCTTGCCACCATCCTCCACCTTCACACGGTTGATGCCCACGTCGATGACCACGGCGCCCGGCTTGACCATCTCGCCCTTGACCAGACCGGCCTTGCCGGCGGCCACCACGAGGATGTCCGCCCGCCTGGTGTGAGAGGCCAGATCGCGCGTGGCTATGTGACAGCTCGTGACGGTCGGCGATTCCATGAGCGAACGCAGCAGCATGACCAGCGTGGGCTTGCCGACGATCTCGCTATGGCCCACCACAACCGTCTCTTGCCCCTTGAGGTTCACCTCGGCATCCTGGAGCATCCGGACCACCGCGTGAGCGGTGCAGGGCGCCAGCGAGAAATCGCCGTAGAAGAGGCGGCCGATATTCGCCGGGTGGACGCCCTCGACGTCCTTCTCTGGGGCGATATCGAGCTGCACCTCGCGCGCATCAACCCCGTCCGGCACCGGCATGAGCAGTATAACGCCGGTGAGGGAGGACTCGCCGTTGAGCTTACGGATGTAGGCCTTCATGGCGTCGGACGTACCCAGGGGGCCGGTCCGCTCGGGGTCGTGCAGCTCGTACTCGATCCCCACCTCCTCGCAGGCCGAGGCCTGGCTCTTGGCATAGAACTTCGCGCCGGGGTTATCGGAGGCCAGCACGGCAGCCAGCTTCGGCGGCCTGGCCATGCCCGCTACGGCGCTTCGCACTTCTTCCTTGATCTTCTCGGCGATGGGTCCACCTTCGATCAGCTTTGCAGACATCGTTGCTCCTATTGTGTATGAGATGAGAAGAGGCCAATGGGTCAGTCGCCGCCCTCATCGGGTGAAAGCAGAGTGGGCTCCAGCACTTTCTTAAGCTGCTCTTCGATCCACACCCGCCCGTGCGAGAGGCAGAACGGCCCGTGGCCGGGGTAGAGGATTCCCGGCGGATCATCGAGCAGCATCTCCAGCGAGGCGGCGTAGGCCTCGCGGTCGTAGCCGGGACGGTTCCGGAATGAGTCCAGCAGGGGACTGCGCACCACATCGCCGCACAGAAGCGCCCGGTCCTCGCCGACCCGGATCTCATAGCCCATGCAACCCAGCGAGTGGCCCGGTAGCGCAACGGCCTTCAGGACAGTGTTACAAACCTCCACCTCCTCACCATGCTCCAGCACCGTGACGTCAGGGCACACGGGAAACTCCCTGTGATAGTGGTAGGCGGCCGTGCGGAGGTCGCCCGCCGCGATGGCCTCGGCCGCCGCAGCAGCGGCGAAGACCTCGACGCCCATCTTCTGGAGCGCCTCGGCCGCTGCCGCGTGCGGAAGGTGCTCGTGTGTCAGAAGCAGGTGGGTTATGTCCGGGACGTCGAAACCCATCTGCTGGAAGTTCTCCAGAATGCCCGGCAGGCTGTCGCCGCAGCCGCAGTCGACCATGAGGAATTTATCGCCCGTGTCGACGAGGTAGACGCTCGCATCGTTGGCCGGCCAGTCCACGTAGACGCGCTGGAAGTCCTGCCCACCGATGAGGTGGATGGGACCGATGAGTCTCATGGCCATCGGGATGACTCCCCCGCTTGCGGTATGGCTGGATAGCTTCTCATGCGCGGACACAGGCAGCCCCGATATTTAAGGGCAAGCGCGCGGCCTTGTCAAGCACCGCCAGCGCCGTGAGCAGGTCGCGCCGGCGGCGCTTCACTTGAAATACCGGCAGTCCCCCTTAGAATGGCGTTCCCCTGTTAGCTCGCACCAACTTGCAGCCGGACACGGAGGTTCATCGGGCCATGGCCCCAGAGGTCTTGATACTTCGCACCGCCGGCACGCAATGCGACGAGGAGACTGCCTTCGCCTTCCGGCTGGTGGGCGCGGAAACGACGAGGCTGCACATCAACGTCCTGCGCAAGGACCCGGCCATCCTGTCGCGCTTCGCCATCCTCACCATACCCGGGGGATTCAGCTACGGCGACGATCTGGGGGCGGGCACGATTGAGGCCAACGAGATGGTCACGCTGCTTCGGCCCGCGCTGGAGGAGTTCATCGAGGCCGGCAAGCTGGTGATCGGCATCTGCAACGGCTTTCAGGTGCTGGTGAAGACGGGGCTTCTGCCGGGGCTGACGCGCTGGGAGCAGCAGGCCACCCTGACCGTCAACGATTCGGGCAGGTTCGAGGACCGATGGGTGCACCTGAAGGCACCGCCCAACCGGTGTGTCCTGGTGGAGGACGGCGAGACGCTCTACACGCCCGTGGCGCACGGTGAGGGAAAGTTCGTGCCGGCCGGCTCCGATGTGCTGGAGGCGCTGCGCGCCGGCGGCCAGATCGTCTGGCAATACACCGACCCGCAGGGCCGGCCCGCCGGCTACCCTTGGAACCCGAACGGCGCGATTGATAACATCGCGGCCGTCTGCGACCCGACGGGCCGCATCCTGGGCATGATGCCCCACCCCGAGCGCCACTGCCTGCCGACACACCACCCGCGCTGGACGCGCGAAGGACTCAAAGAGCGCGGCGAGGGCCTGGCGATCTTTGAACGCGCCGTGCATTACGCGGAGGCACATCTTCCGGATTAGCCACAGAGGCGCAGAGGGCACGGAGAACGACGAGAGAATTCTGGTGCCTGCTGCCACGAACACCGCCATTGAGCGCAGACGATTATGAGAGACGACTCGTCACAGGCCAAGAGGTGTGCTCTCTGCGATAGGTCAGTGCCAAGCTCGCATGGCAAATACACCCTCGGCGCAACGTACTGGATGGGTTGGATCTGGTGGCGCTTCTACTGCCACGAGTGCTTGGCCAAAGGTCGCGGGTACCTCCTGGTTGCGGTGGCGCTTGCAGTCCTTGCGGGTATCGCCATGTTCATCTACATCAAGTTTTTCGCATAGACTATGGGGGCGTCGGAGTGTTGCCGTTCGTCGCATTCTGCTCCTTCTTTATCCGTGTGAATCCGAGTCTCATCTTCTCTCCGTGTCTTCTGTGTTTTCTGTGTCCCTGTGCCTCTATGGCTGGCATGAGGAAAGGAGCCGAGGGTGGCTAAGCTGAGCCTGGGGCTTGATTTCGGGACGGAGTCCGTTCGGGCGCTCCTGGTGGACGTGGAAACGGGTGAGGAAGCTGCCGGGAAGGGGTTCTCCTTCCCCCACGGCGTCCTGGATACCGAGCTGCCGTGCCGCGAAGCCACGCCGCTGGGGCCGGACTGGTTTCTTCAGCACCCGCAGGACTATCTCGACGGCCTCGCAGAGGTGGTGCCGGCCGCGCTGCGAGAGGGCGGCGCGAGCGGCGCCGACGTGGTGGGCATCGGGCTGGATTTCACTTCGTGCACCATGATGCCGACCGATGCCCGGGGCACTCCCCTGTGCCTGAAGGAGGAGTTCGCCGCCGACCCCCAGGCCTGGGTCAAGCTCTGGAAGCACCACGGCGCGGCGGCGGAGGCGGTCCGCATCGCAGAGGTGGCCGAAGAGCGGGGCGAGAAGTTCATGGATTACTACGCCCACGCCATCTCCAGCGAGTGGCTGGTCCCGAAGGCGCTGGAGACGCGCCGCCGCTCCCCGAAGGTCTACGAGGCCGCATGGACCTTTGTGGAAGGGGCGGACTGGGTGGCATGGCAGCTCACCGGCCGCCTGGCGCGCAACGCATGCTGCGCGGGCTTCAAGGCGCAGTACATCGAGGAACTGGGGGGGTATCCGTCGCGCGAGTTCCTGGAGGCGGTGGAGCCCGGGTTCGGCGATCTGTTTCTGGCGAAGATGCCGGGCGAGATAGTGCCGGCGGGCCGGGCCGTGGGCGGTCTGACGCCGGAATGGGCCGCGCGGCTGGGCCTGGAGGCTGGGACGCCGGTCAGCGCCGCCATGATCGACGCGCACATGGGCGTGCCGGGAGTGGGCGTGACCGAGGCCGGCAAGATGGTCATCGTGATGGGCACATCGTTCTGCCACATGATGCTCGGGGCGGAGTTGAAACTCTTCGAAGGCCCGCTCGGCGTGGTCAAGGACGGCATCATCGGCGGCTTCCACGCGTACGAGTCCGGCCAGACGGCGGGCGGGGACATCTATGCGTGGTTCGTCCGCAACTGCGTTCCGGGGGGCTACGAGGAGCGGGCGCGCAGGGAGGAACGCAGCGTGCACGCGCTGCTGAGCGAGCTGGCCCAAGCGTTGAGATCGGGCGAGAGCGGCCTGGTCGCACTGGACTGGTGGAACGGGAACCGGAGCGTGTTGATGGACGCGCGCCTGAGCGGCCTGCTGGTCGGCGCCACGCTGAACACCCGGCCGGAGGAAATATACCGGGCGCTGATCGAGGCGACGGCCTACGGCACGCGCCGCATCATCCGGGGCTACGTCGAGGCGGGGTTCGAGATCGCCGAGCTGGTGGCCTGCGGCGGGCTGCCCGAACAGAATCCGTTCGTGATGCAGGTCTTCGCGGACGTGTGCGCAGTCCCCATCCACGTGCCCGGCAGCGGGCAGGCCGTGGCGCTGGGCGCGGCCATGTGCGGGGCGGCCGTCGCGGGCAGAGAGCGCGGGGGGTTCGAGACCATTCAGGCGGCGGCGGCACGGATGGCCAAGCCGTTCAAGAAAACTTACCGGCCAGCGCCGGGCGAGGCGGCCGTCTACGACGAACTCTACGCCGAGTACGTCATCCTGCACGATCACTTCGGGCGGTGCGAGAAGCTCATGCATCGCCTGCGCACCATAAAAGCCTGCCAGAGCGGCAGGGGATGAATGCCCGATCCCGAGGCTATCGTTTTTCGGCGGGTTCGGCGGCGGCTGAGGGCTTGTCCTCGTAGAGGCGGGTAACGTGGTTGGCCATGTCGAGGGCGTGTGTGGCGATCGTCTCAAGCGACCGCGCAACCAGAAGACTTGCCGCACCAGCGCTGGCGGGGCGCTGCCTCTTCTCGATCTCCTGGGTCACGTGCTCGAAGTGCTGTCCCGCTAGGGCCTTCAGCTCACCGTAAACGCCGTGCAGGCCCTTGGACTCGCCGGCGTCCTGGGCCACAAGGGCCTCGACGCCGTCGCTGAGCGTGCTTTGGGCAAGCTCCGCAATACGGGCCCGATCGTCTCCGCCGACGCCCGTGATCCCTGCGCGCCCGGGCTCCAGAGAGCCATGTGCCGGTCGATGCTCAGGGCCTCGTCAGCCATCAGCTTCAGGTCCATGGCGATCTTGATGGCCCCGCAGACGAAGTGAAATTCCTTTAGGCTCAGCGTCCCGGTAGAGAGTATGCCCGTACACAGGCCGTCAACCCGCAGCCAGACGCTGTGGGCCTTGTAGTCGTCCAGGCGCGCCTCCTGGGCCGCGACCTCGTCCGACTCCACGAGGGCCAGGATGGACTCGGCGAAGGCGCTCTCCACGATGTCGGCCAGGTTCACGAGCTGGCCGTGCACTGCAGCCAGTCCCTCGTTCACGCCAGCCGGTTTCTGTTGATCTGTCATGGCCTGATTGCCTCCTGCCGGCAAAACGCAGCCGCAAACGATTACTGACTTCGGGGCGACTACTGCCGGTCGCGTTTCTTCTTTCCGGCTGACAACTGGCGGCTGCGGCTCTGCTGCTTATCCACGGCGTCGACCAACTTCCCGAAAAACCCTTTCTTCTCGGGCACGCGCCCCGCCTTCCATGGTTTCTTGCCTTTCGCCTCGTCGTCGGGCGGCTTAAGCTCCATGCCTTCCATCCTGCGCCGGATGAGCCAGCTCTCCAGTATGCCGATTGAGGTGCTAGTCGTCCAGTAGAGCAGGAGCCCACTGGCGTAGTTGTAGAGGATGAAGGCGAAGAACAGGGGCATCCAGCGCATGATCTTCTGCTGCTGCTGGGCCTGGGGATCGGTCGGCTTGGGCATCATGTGCTGGCTCACAAAACTGGCCGTGACGAACAGGAATGGCAGCACGTTCACGGCATCAGTGCTTATGAGCGGCAAGTAGAAGGGCAGGCGGAAGATTGTGTCAGCCTGGCTCAGGTCGTCGATCCATCCCGGAATAAAGCCCGCCTGGCGCAGCTCGAAGGCCGAGCGCAACGTGCTGAACAGGGCGATGAGCACCGGGAACTGCAAGAGCATGGGCCAGCATCCCCCCAGAGGGTGGGCGCCGTACTTCTTGAACAGCGCCATCTGCTCGCGAGTGAAACGCTCACGGTCGTCGCCGTACTTCCTCTTCAGTTCCGTGATCTTCGGCTGCAGAAGCTGCATCCGGCGCATGCCGACCTGGCTCTTGCGGGTGAGCGGATGCAGCACCAGCCGCACCACCACCGTCATCAGAAGGATGGCAATCCCGTAGTTCCGAGTGAACCTGTGAAAGAACCGAAGGATGCCCAACAGCACGGCGCCGACGCTTGGGGGCCAACCGTGACGGATCGTCTTCGACATACCACGGCCATATTCGTCCAGGACGCTCTCCATCTTCGGCGCGCAGATGAACTGGTACTGGTGGGTGAGCAAGGCGCCGGGGCCGAGTTCCCTGGGAACCGAGTGCAGCACCGCGGTCGCCTTGTTGCGCGCAAGGCTTGGGCGGGACCTGTCCTGCTTTGGCGCAAGGGTGCCCTCCCCCCAGCGTCCGCGCCTCTCCAGCATCTCGGAGTCCGTGACGACCCTACTGACAACGCTCTTGAGCCAGTCCGCGTGCTCCGACGGACTGGTTATGGCGACGAAATACTGGTTCGCCGCCCCCGCCCAGAGGATCTGGGGATTCTCATTCGTCCGATCTCCCTTCTTGTTCACCGTGGTGGCCGGGACGTGGTCCACATCGTAGCCGTCGCCGTCACGATAGCCGACGACCGTGCCCACGCCGGGCCGCTTGGGCATTTCCTGCTCAATCCCCGCCGCACCGCGCAGAGCGAAGTCGAACTTCAGCGGTTCATCGGTCGGGTTAATGAACTCCAGTTTCACATCGAAATGGTAGCCATCGAGCGGGATGGTGACCGTCTTGCGGATCCTCAGTTTCGGCTCCCGCGTCCGGCTGTCCAGCACGACCCCCTCGAACACCAGAGGGTTGCTCAACGTGTTCTTGATCTCATAGACGATATCGTCCGTGGGAACCTCCTCCGAGAACCCCCCCTCCCGACGGAAGACCACCGTCTCGACCACGTCGCTAAGGCGCCCCGTCTCGAAATCCCGCACCAGCGTGAGCACGGGCCGCGTCTTCTCGCCCTCCACATCGTCGAAGTATGGCGCCCGGTAGTTGAGAAGCTGCACCCATTCCAGCGCCCCGCCGCGGTTGGTGAACGAAGCCCTCAGGGTGCCGTTCTCGCGCACGATGCCCTCCTTCAGGAGCACCTGCCGGGCCGGTGCCGGACCGATGATCCCGTCAGGCGGCGCAACGGGCGTTTCGTCCTGACCCTGCGTCGGCGCAGGCCTTTGCCCCTGCCCGGGACCAGGTCGCTGCGGGGGCCTGCCTATCCCGAAAATCATCGTGGCCCCATACCACACAGCCAGAATGACGGCGCTTATCAGCAAGAACTGTATGAAGCTCTTCTTGTCCATTACCTAAACCATTCACAGGGAAGATGCAGCGCGCCGCCCGTCCGCAAGTGGCGCATGCGCCCCCTTAGTCGGTGCGCTCGCCCCCCCCGCTACCTGCCTTCATGAAGGCGCTCGGCCAGGAAATCAGGGAGGTCCACGATGGTCCGAATCTTGGCCGCAGTCTTCTCGACCGGATAGTCCAGCCGCCGGAATAAAACGGTGTCACCATCCCGCAGGACGTAAGAAGCCCGAATGTCGCCGTCGCGGGGTTGGCCGATGCTGCCGACGTTCACGATGCTCTTCTTCGTCCCGAGCCGGTATCGGTAGTTGACCTCCTGCGGCGTCAGGTAGATCATGTCTTCGGTAAAGATTCCCGGCACATGCGTGTGCCCCACAAAGCAGGCCCACTCGATCATGCTGAAGTTCTCCGCCACCTTTTCCGGGCGGTACAGGTCCCTGGCGTAGAGGTATTCGCAGACCGGGCCACGCGGAGTGCCGTGAACATAAAGGTTGCCGTTGGTGGTGTAGGTGCCGCGGAGGGCTGCCATCTGGTCCCACCGACGGGCGTTCTCCTCCCGTTCGGCCCCCAGCATGTCAAGCTGCATGCGCGTCCAGTCCAGTGACGACCTGGCCCTGTAGTTGAACGTGGCGCTTTCCATCTGCACCATCAGGGCCTGCTCGTGGTTGCCCTGGATACCGATGCCGAACTGGCGGGTGAGATCGAGGCATTCCTTGGGATTGGGACCGTAACCGATGATGTCACCTAGGCAGACGACCTCAGTGACGCCATTCTTGTCCATATCCGCCAAGACAACCTCGAAGGCCTCCAGATTGGCATGGATGTCGGAACAGATCGCCTGCACTGCGTGGATTCTCCTGGGCGGCCTCTCCGGGCGTCAATGGCGGGCTCGGGTGGCGGGGCGCCCTACGTCCCGGGCACCTCGAAGCAAGAAGGCGCATTGTAACAGAATCCCCCCCCCGCCTCAAATCCCCAAGCACGGCACCCAGTCCGGAATCGTCGGGCGAGAGCGCCTCGGACTGGAACCGATTCGCTTGAACACGCTGGAACGGCGAGCGACAGAACTCCTCGCAGAACTCACTGTCTCTCTCGCTCACCAAGAAGCCCGACCAACTTCTCTGGAGGAAGGACTTCCAACAGCTTCTTCACCGCGGCCACAAGGGCGTCAACGCAGGCGCCCCAATCTTCCCCCGACTCCTTTGGGTCGCTGACATCGTACACCCTGCGACCTACTCATCCCGCCAAGAGAGCCTTTTCACCGAGGTGGCATGCCCACCGGCGTTTCTCCTGTTTGCCCTTCGCAGGGCACAGGCACGACAAGGATTCATCCGATTGGATGGCGTTCTTCAGCGCGCAGACGTCGTTCTGGGCAGCGCCCTCTATCCAATACAAGCCGACCGTCCATTTCGGGCTGCGGTCCCGGTAATTCAAGCTCACACAATAGGCGAACTGCCCTTGGCACCTCTCGTGAATCTTGTCAGTACGCGCCATGCAGAGGCTGAAATAGCCTTGGCTTACGTCGCTGATCTTGCACTGCGAACGGCTTTCGTCACAATCGGACTTCAGACGGAGCCGAACATCATCGAGAAGGCGGTCATCGCTGGGACGCCAGCCGGCCGGACACTCCATTGCTTCCGGGTAGCGAGCCCAAAGGGCGAGCCGCAGCTTGCGCAATTCTTCTGTCACTTCGTCCATGCCTATAATCTCCTCCATGTTGCGGATGAAGTGCCGGACCACAACGCCTTGTTCTCCCCCGGGAGGGCCGATGGTCTTGAGGTCGGCGATCCATTCCCTATACTACACCGGTACGAACCTCTCTTCGTCCCGGGGCTCGATGCCCCAGGGCGTCAAGAAGATCAGACAGCACCCCCAGCACGGCTTCCCTCTTGCGTGTGCGGCCGCCCAGCAGGCGTACTCGTGAAGCTGACCTTCCGCTTCCTATGCGCGTATCTTGTTCTCAAGGACCACCAAGAGCCGCGCCTGCTGGCACTCCACCACGATATCCAGGCGCCGATGCTGATTGATCCAGCGCCCGGTCGTCACCAGGGAGTACGTCAGGTCCGCCCCAAGAACGTGTGCGATCAAACTGTAGCCAGAAGCCCTGGAGGCTGCCCGCAGCAAGAGCCTGCGAAGTGGCTCAGCACCAAGGTGGTGACTCTCCCCTGGCGTCAGAAGCCAAGCGACCACTTTGGTCAGGTAAACCTCTCTATCCGCTATGCCGGCGACTCGGAAGATGTTTGGCGGCCGCTGTTCGCACACCCGGACGAATTCGCGGAACTCATCCGAAACGATGAACTTCGAGA
>CAZHPE010000044.1:0-17839 GCA_964534775.1 uncultured candidatus Brocadiaceae bacterium | reverse complement strand
TACTCCGGCGGCGTGGCGAGGGTGTGAAGCTCCGAGTGACCTTCCGCGAAGACCGCGTCGATGGCGGCGCCCAGCTCATCGGCGTCGACGCCGAGACGCTGGGCGAGTTGCGCTCGGCCCTTGCCTCCGGCGTTCGGTCGGGTCTGCTCCGGCGCGATCAGTTTGAGATTGCCGAACGCGATGGAGTGGAGGAGAAAGCGGACGCGTTCGTCGCCGATCTCCCCGGTCAGCACGTCGAGGATCTCGGCGCGCTTTTCGGCCGATAGCGCGTCGGCGTTGAAGGTGAGTAGCTGGACGCCGGAAGCGCGGATCTTTTCGAAGTCGGGCTCCACGCGACGCAACGCCGCGCGGCGGTCGCGGTGCACGAGGCATAGGTTCATGCCGCGCTCGGCCATGCCATCCTGCACACCGCGCCGTGCCCAGACCGCGTGCGGCGGCCCGACATTCAGGAGCATGAGGCGCACCTGCAAGTCGCCCGCCGCATCGGTGAAGCCGTCAGGGCCCTGATAGCGCCGGCGGGCCTTGACGCGCTGGTCATCTGCGGCGGCGATACCGCGCGGGCGGTGCTCGAGGCCCTGGGGCATCCCTCAATCGAAGGGTTCGGAGAGGTCGCTGCGGGAGTGCCGCACTCCCGGTTTCGCGCCGAAGGTCGTGAGTTGCGGCTCGTGACGAAGGCCGGTGGCTTTGGCCCGGTCGACGTCCTCTGCAAAATACAGGAATTCCTCACAGCGGGCCAATAAGGACAGGGCAATGCTACTTGGCGTCACAATGGGCGATGCGGCGGGCGTGGGTCCGGAGATCGTGCTCAAAGCCTACGCCGGCGGGGAGGTGCCTTACGATATCGTCGTGTTCGGCGACCTCGCCATTCTGGGGTTCGCGGCGGAGGCCCTCGACCTCGACATGCCGTTCCGGCGGATCGAGAATGTCACTGAGTACCGCCCGGGCGCTCTGAACGTCCGCGACCTCGACATCCTCGCGAGCGATGCCTTGACCGTGGGAGAGATAAGCAAAGAGACCGGCCGCGCCGCGTGGGAGTATGTCGTGGCCGCCACGCAGAGCGCTCGCGCCGGTTCAGTGGACGCGGTCGTCACGCTCCCGATGAACAAGGAGGCCACGCGGCTCTCCGACCCCACGTTCACGGGCCACACTGAACTGATCGCCGGCCTCTGCGGCGCACCGGACATCGTCATGATGCTCGCCTCAGAGAGTCTGACAGTCTCGCACGTTTCAACGCACGTGCCAATGGCGGAAGCGACTCGGTTGGTCACGCGCCGGCGGGTCAGGAAGGTGATCGAGCTGACCGACGGGGCCCTGAAGCATCTTATGGATCGCCCCCGCATCGGCGTGGCGGGTCTGAACCCCCATGCAGGCGAGCACGGCATGTTCGGTCGGCAGGAGGAGGACGAGATCGCCCCGGCCGTGGCGGATGCCAGGGAGCAGGGAATCGACGTCGAGGGCCCACTCCCCCCCGACACGATCTTCTACCAGGCCGTGCAAAAGAAACGGTTCGACGCCGTGATCTGCATGTACCACGACCAGGGCCACATCCCGGTCAAGCTGCTCGATTTCGAGGGCGCGGTCAACGTCACGCTCGGCCTGCCGATAGTCCGCACTTCGGTCGACCACGGCACGGCGTTCGATATCGCCTACAAAGGCGTGGCGTCGACAGAAAGCTTTGTCAACGCCCTCGCCTTTGCGGCCAGGCTGCTCGGAACCTGAGCGCGTCACTCGGCCTGCTGAAGCTGCACGCCCTTTTGCCGCTGCCGGCGCATCTGGTCGAACTGCATGAAATTGCTGTCCTGGACGTTCAGGTTCTGCCGCTTGAGGTTGGTCTGGTAGTCGGGCGCGCGGCCTGAACCGGCCTCTGGCCGCGGCGTCTTCCTGCACCTCGATCGTCAGCGGCGTGATAAGCACCATGCCGCTGGCGAACAGGTCGTCGCCGCGACAGATCACCAGGTAAGCGCCCTCCTCCTCCAGGGCCAGTCCGGTCGTCTCCTCCTTATCCATGTAATCCTTGCCGTCGCCGAGCTTGATGGTGCGCTCCACGAGCGGCTCGATCCCGGCAAGGTTCACCTTCGTGATGTTCGACAGGTTCTTCTCGCGCAGGTAGAGCTTCATCAGGTCCACGCTGTAGACCTGGAAGAACGCCTCCTTGATGTTGCGGTAATTGAGAGTAAGCTGCACGGGCTTGCCCGGCCGGAAGACGCTGACCTCTTCGAGCGCGATGTGTTTGCGTTCGAAGTAATCAATCGCCTGCTTCGCGTCGGCGTACTGGCCCGCGACCTTCCGGTACCACACGATCGCTTCGGCCGGGCCGCCTTCGGCGTGATAGATCTGGCCGACGATGTAGCGGGCGAAATCCCGGCCCTTGCTCTTGCCCTCGGCCACGACCTTCGCAGCTGTGAGCGCAGCCCGGTGCTGATGCTGCCAGAACTGGGCAAGCGCGACCATGTACTGGAACCCGCTGGCGAACTCGCTGTCGGCGAAGTGCCGCTTGTAGCCCGCGCACCTTTGTCAAAACCATGGCCCGGGGTTGGAAGGCGCAGGGGGGGGCGGTCTTGGCCCGTCCTAAGCATTGACATGCGCACACGACGGCGGTAACCTTCTGCTGGCAATACCAATGCCCGAAATGCTGCCGGGCGACACTGCACTGCGACCTCTTGCACCGAACAGGAAGGCGGTCCCCGTGGACGCACGCGAGCGTGTGCTGAAGGCGGTCAACTTCGAGAAACCGGATAGAGCCCCGATCGATCTCGGGGCGATGCGGGCCTCCGGCATCAGCGCGGTCCTGTATTCAAGACTGAAGGAGCATCTCGGCATTCGCACGCCGACGAAGACCTGCGACATCATGCAGATTCTCGCTGAGATCGAGCCGGATGTCTGCCAGCGCCTGCACATCGACGTCATCCCCCTGGAAGCCGGCACAGCCGGGTGGCCGCAAATGGACGCGAATGCAGGTGTCAGCAGGCGCCTTTTCGACGGCACGGAGGTCTTCTTCCCGCCAGGGACAGACATAACGGAAGAAGAAGACGAAAGCTGGCTGCTCCGGCGGCCGGACGGGACGCCGTACGCACGAATGCCGGGGAACGGCTTCTACTTCGACTTCCTCCGCACCACGATGAGCCGACGCAGGATCGACCCGGACGCATTCCTGCCGAGCCGCACGGTGCCGCAGGAGGAACTGGAGCTTCTCGCGCGGCATGCCAGGCACCTCTATGAGAACACCGACAAGGCGCTGCTGGGCTGGGGCGGCTCCATCAGCCTCGTCGGCCTCAGCGCGCTCCTGGCCGAGAACATCACGCAGGGCGCGCTCGACGAGTGGCTCTGCATGCTTTCGGCGGAAAAGGAAACCGCCCATGAGATGATGGACCGCTACGTGGACGCTGCGATTGCGAAGCTCAAGCTCTATCACGAGGCCGTGGGTGATCGCTGCTTCGCGTGGGGCATCGCATCCGACGACGCCGGGACGCAGCGGGGCGGGATCATGGCGCCGGAACTTTTCGGCGAAATGATCGCGCCGCATTACGCGCGGCTGTGCGACTGGGTGCACGCCAACACCAACTGGAAGACGTTCCTCCATTCCTGCGGGTCCGTCTATCACTACATTCCACACTGGATCGAAGCCGGCGTGGACATTCTCAACCCGGTGCAGATATCGGCGGTCAACATGGAGCCCGAGCGTTTGAAGGCGGAGTTCGGCGGGCGCATCGTTTTCTGGGGCGGCGGGTGCGACACGCAGAGGGTGCTCCCGTTCGGCACCCCGGCGGAGGTCCGAGAGCACGTCCGGCACAACATCGAGGTCTTTGGTGCCGGCGGCGGATTCGTTTTCACGCAGGTGCACAATATCCAGCACGACGTGCCGCTCGAAAACGTCCTGGCGATGTTCGAAGCCGCCCGCGAATTCGGCGCCGGCGCCCCGCGCGAGCGGCGGAGTTCTCGCTAGCGGCTGCCGGGTCCGTCCTGGCGCCGCGCGGAGATGCACGCCTCATAGGCGGACAGCGTCTGATCGACCATTCTGTCGGCGGAAAAGTGGGCGGCAACCCCCTCCGCGGCGTTCCTGCCCATCTTGTCCGCCCGCCCGGGGTCGTCGTGCAGTTCGCAGATCGCTGCGGCCAGCACCTCGGCGTCATCTGTCGGCACGCAGAAGACGCTCAGGCTCCCCAAGAACGCCACCTTGCCCGCCAGGTCCGGCGCGCCGATCTGCTCCACGCGATTGGCCAAGCCGTCGGCCGCCAGGCCCTTCATGAGGCCCTTCCACAGCCGCTTGTTCGGCCCCAGCATCTGCCCCGCGACGCTCAGCACGACCCGCCCGCCCCCCCGCCGCGCCACGATGCGGAACGCCTCGCACAGCAGGTCGATGCCCTTCGCGCGCGAAAGCCGCGAAAGGAACCCGATGCGGAATGGGTCACGCGTCCGCTCAACTGCCGGCGCGAACAGCGCCGTGTCGACGCCGGTGCGGACGACCCGTATCCTTTCGCGCGATACCGCGAGGAACTCGCTCATCTCGTCCGCATACGCCTGCGCCGGCGCTACAAACAGATCGACTGCCCGGGCATGTTTCCGCATCAGGTCCGTCGCCTGCCCGCGATGCGGCTCCGGCAGGCGCGCGACGAACGACTCCTCGCCCATAAGCGTGCAGAATACTGGTACCCCGAGCCGCCCCTGGATCTCGGACGCCAGCGCCGACAGGAGCGAGTTGGTCAGGTGGACTACATCCGGCCTCGCCCCTTCCTCAAGGAAAGACATCAGGCGCTCCAACTCCTTGCGCTAGCTGCCGTCGGCCCCTCGCAGCACCGAGACTGTCATGTTGCCCAGGTCCTCGGGCCGCGTCTCGATGCCGAAGCGGGAAGCCTCCCTCAGCAACGCCGGCCTGTCCAGGAGCCAGTCCACGAGGCGCGGCGTCCAGCGGAACAGCGCAAAGCGGTCCTGGAGGTAGACGTTAACGCCGCCGTAGAATACCTGCCCCAGACTGACGTCGGGCATGTCCGAAGTCAGTGGGGTGTAAAGCGGCAGCAACATGGCATCGTGGCCGCGCGCCAGCAGGCCGCGCACGAGCGTCACGTCCCGCGCGCACGCCCCGCAGTAGGTGCCCGCAGCGCCGGCCCCTATGTAGACGATTCTCATCCGGCGCTCTGCTCCAACGGGCTGGGCCGTCTCTTGAGTGCGAGGGCCCCGGTCGGACACGCCTCGGCGCAGAGCTCCGCGCACTGCGTCAGGGCCTCCGCTACGGACGCATCGAACGGTGCGCCGACCTCGGCCGCGAAACCGCGCCGCAGAAACGTAAGCCCCACCCCCTCGCCCTCGCGCTGCGCGATCCGCACGCACAGCCCGCACAGGATGCACTTGCCGGACTCGTAGACCACATCTGGATGGGTGGCATCCCGGCGAAACGCCCGGCGCTCCCCGCGGTATTGCGCGGCGTGCGCGCCGTAGCGCGTGGCATATATCCGCAGCCTGCAGTCGTCTCGGGCGGCGCAGTCGCACTGAACGCAACGCGCGGCCTCGCGCCTCGCGTCGGCCTCCGACAGGCCCCCGTCGGCCTGCGAGGGGGCGCGCGGCTGCCGACGAACGTCGCGGAAAAGCTCCGCCAACTCGCCCTCGCTCAACCGGCACATGTGCGCGTTGACCCCGTGCTCCTCGCCCCGCAGCGGGCCGCCGGACAGGTGCGGGCCGATGCAGACGGCCGCAAGGCGTCCCGCGGCGACGGCGCGCACGGCCGAGGATGCGCCCGTGACCGCCTCGCCCCCGGCGAAGACACCTTCGACGCCGGTCTGAAGCGTCCGGCCATCCACCTTGATTCCCCGGCGGCCGGTCTCCAGCCCAAGCGCCTCGCACAACGCGAAATCCACCGCCCGCTCGGCCAGCTCGCCTTCGCATGCCTGCGCGCCGAAAGCCAGGAACACGGCATCGTGCTCACGCCGCAACTCATCCAGGCGCGCGCGAGTCCCCACCGTGGTGCCCATGCTGAATCCCGCACCAAGACTGCGCACGACCCCGATCTCGGCTTCGAGGACTCGCCTCGGCAACCGATCCTCGGCAAACGCGTAGCGTAGCGCCCCGCCGGGTTCGTCGTGCGAATCATAGAGCGTGCACGCGTGGCCCTGCCGGAGCAGATAGAACGCCGCGGACAGACCGGCAGATCCTGCGCCGACGATGGCCACACTCCTGCCCGTCGGCTCAGCCCGCGGCGGCATGTAGGCGTCGCCCGATGCCAGATCAACGTCGGCCGCGAAGCGATGAAGCGAGCAGATGGCGATCGTCTCTTCCCGGTCGGCGCGGCGGCAGACGCGCTCGCAGTAGCGGCGGCAGATGCGCCCGAGCGTCGCCGGCAGGGGCAGGCGTTCCTTGACGAGCGCGATGGCCTCCCGGCCCCGCCCCTCGGCCGTGTGCCACAGGAACCCCGGAATATCCAGCCCAGCCGGGCAGGCCAGGCTGCACGGCGCCACGCAGTCGCCGACGTGATCGCTGAGCAGAAGCTCCAGGGCGGTGCGGCGCGCCTCGCGGACGTCTTCCGAATTGGTCAAAACGACCATCCCGTCACGCGCGGGCGCAGCACACGCCGGTACCAGATCGGGCCGCCCGTCCACGGACACTGCGCATATGAAACAGGACGCAAACGGCCCCAGCCCCTCCCGGTGGCACAGCGTGGGGATGTCGACCCCCGAGAGCCGGGCCGCATCGAGTATCGTCGCGCCCGCGTCGACCGTGACGGGGCGCCCGTCGATCGTCAGATTCAAAGGCATACCCGATTGCTCAGCCGCCAGCTCTCTGAAGCCTCGCCCCGTCCGTTCGGTCGGCGAGAGTCAACGCCCAATGAGCCCCCTCGCCACCTGGGCGACATGCTCGGGAGTGAAACCGAATTTCTCGTAGAGCACCTCGTATGGGGCGCTCGCGCCGAAGCCGGCCATGCCGATCACTGCGCCGTCCAGGCCAACGTAGTGCTCCCACCCGATGCGGGTCCCGGCCTCCACGGCAACGCGCGCGCGCACTGAAGATGGCAGCACGCTCTCGCGATAGTCCTCGTCCTGCCGGTCGAAAAGCTCCCAGCTAGGCATGGCGACCACGCTGGCGTTCACTCCGTCCGCGGCAAGCTGTCCGCCCGCCTCCAGGGCAATGTGCGCCTCGGAGCCGGTGCCGATCAGGATCACCTTGGGCTCGCCGTCGCCCGAACGCCAGAGGACGTAGCCGCCGCGCCGCAGACCCTCCGCCGGGGCGCACTCCTCCCGGTCCAGCACCGGCAGGTTCTGGCGGGTGAAGACCAGGGTCGTTGGCCCCTCCGAGTTGAGCACCGCCACGCGCCATGCCTCGACAACCTCGGCCGCGTCGGAAGGGCGGATCACGGTCATGTTCGGCACGCTCCGCAGCCCCATGACCTGTTCGATGGGCTGGTGCGTGGGGCCGTCCTCGCCCAGGCCGACGCTGTCGTGGGTGAAGACGTGGATCACGCGCAGGCCCGACATCGCCGCCAGACGCATGGGCGGCCGCATGTAGTCGGCGAACGTCAGGAACGTGGCCGTGTAGGGGATCAGGCCGCCGTGGAGCGCCATGCCGACGGCCATCGCGCCCATGGCGTGCTCGCGCACGCCGAAGTGCACGTTCCGCCCGACGGGGCCCAACTCGCCGCCTGAGACCCCCTGCAAGTCCTCGGGCGCGGAGCCTAGCCGCTGGAAATCGCCGAAGCCATCGAGCACGGTCTTCGTGGATGGGTTCAGGTCCGCCGAGCCGCCGACCAACTCCGGCAGTCTCGGCGCAAAGGCATTCATCACTTCGCCGGATGCGGTGCGGGTGGCGACGCCCTTCTCGCTGGGCTCGAAGCCGGGCAAGTCCGCATCCCAACCCTCGGGCAACTCGCCGCCCATGACACGCTTGAACTCAGCGGCCAGTTCCGGGAATGCCTTCCCGTAGCTCTCCAGCGCCGCCTTCCATTCGGCATGCCGCTGGGCCCCGCTCGTCAGCGCCCGGCGGAACTCGGCCGACGCCTCGTCCGGCACGTAGAACGCCGGCTCCGCGGGCCACCCCAGGTTCTCCTTGGCCGCGGCCAACTCCGCGTCCCCAAGCGGCGAGCCGTGGGCCTTGGGCGTGCCCTGGAGTTTGGGGGCGCCGTAGCCGATGACCGTGCGCACGCACACGAGCGACGGGCGCGAAGGCTCGGCCCTGGCGGCCTGGACGGCTGCATCGATCGCATCTGCATCGTTGCCGTCTTCCACGCCCTGCACGTGCCAGCCACAGGCCTCGAAGCGCCCCGCCACGTCCTCGGTGAACGACATGGAGGTTGAGGCGGCCAGGCACACGCGGTTGTCGTCATAGAGCACGATGAGCTTGCCAAGGCCGAGGTGCCCGGCCAGCGAGCAGGCCTCCGACGCCACGCCTTCCATGAGGTCGCCGTCGCTGGCGAGGACATAGGTGTGGTGGTCGACGATCTCGTGCGCCGGGCGGTTGAACCGCGCGGCCAGGTGCGCCTCGGCCAGCGCCATGCCCACGCCATTGCTGATGCCCTGGCCCAGCGGGCCGGTCGTGGCCTCCACGCCCGGCGTGTGGCCGCTTTCGGGATGGCCGGGGGTCTTGCTGCCCCACTGGCGGAACGACTCGAGCTCCGACATTGAGACATCGTAACCCGTCAGGTGCAGAAGCACGTAGAGCAGCATCGATCCGTGGCCGGCGCTCAGGAGGAATCGATCGCGGTCTGGCCAACCGGGGTCGGCGGGATTGTGCTTCAGATGCCGATTCCACAGCGTGTGGGCCATCGTCGCCGCGCCCATGGGCAGGCCGGGATGGCCGGAGTTGGCCTTCTGCACGGCGTCAGCCGCCAGGAAGCGGATCGTGTTGACGCACAGATCGTCCAGTTCAGACAGATTCTCGCTCATTCACAGTGCTCCAGCTCATGCTCGAAACTCGCCCGGCATTCGTGTCCCGTCCCGACGATTGCACCGAGTCAACACGTTGGCCCAACCTTGCCGGCTCAGAAGGCCGCACCGGCCTCCTTGCCCTTCTTGCGGCCTCAGCCTTGCTGCCGGCAGCCACCTCAGGCCCCTCCATTAGCGTGGGCTCGACGCTGACGGAGTCGATCTCCGTCAGCCCAATGAACCCGAGGATGAGCTCCAGATACGCCTTCTGCAGATCGAAGGCCGCCGCTTCCGTCCCCCCCGCATAGGCGCCGCCGCGCGCGTATGCGACGAAGGCCTTCTTGCCGGTGACGAGGCCCTCGTAACCAGCCTCGGGGCTGTAAGAGAATGTGTAGCCCGGCTGGACCAAGATGTCGACGTACTGCTTGAGCCGATACGGGATGCCGAAGTTCCACATCGGCACCGAGAGGACGTATTTGTCGGCAGCGACGAACTCCGCGATCACTGCCTCCACCGCCCGCCACGCGTCCTGCTCCTCGGCGCTGTGTTCCTTGCCGTGGAGGATGGTGTATTTGGCCAGCACCGCCAGCCCGTCGAAGGACGGCAGATCGGCCTCGAAGACATTGAGCGTCACGACTTCGTCGCCGGGGTTCGCCTCGCGATAAGCCGACAGGAACTCCTCGGCCATCGCACTGGAATGCGACCGCTTGCCTCGCGACGATGCCTGGATGTAGAGCAGCTTGCCCATCGTCCCCCCTCCCTTTGCCAAGCGCCTCCCTGTGTAACCCTTGCCCTACTAGTATTGTGACAGGGAGCGCCAGCCTTATCAAGGGACCGGTGAGGCGACCGAACGCGGGATCAGGCGAGCTTGCCCGCGCGATAGGCGGTCAGGTAGTCCATGCAGTATGCGTCCAAGCCCAGGGCGGCGCGGCTGGCCATGAGCGTCCTGACCATGCCCTCCTCGCACGGGTCGAGAACGGTGCCGTCCGCTCCCGCCGCCACCAGCATGGCGAGGAACGCCCGGTTGAGATTGCCGCGCACGGGCACGCCGAAGGAGATGTTGCTCGCGCCAAGGCAGATGTGGGAGTCGGGGAACTCCCTTCTGGTCGCGCTGACGGCATCGAGGATTGGCCGCGCCTGACCGGGGTTGGTCGATGCGGGGCGCACGAGGTGGTCGAAGTAGGCGCGCTCCAGCCCTACGCCTTCCCCTTCAAGCAGTGTAGCGATCAGGCGCGTGATGCGCATGCGCCCGTCGAAGTCATCAGGCACGCCGGCGTCTTCCATTGTAAGGCACACCACGCCCGTGCCGAACTCGCTCACCATCGGCAGGACGCCCGCGAGCCGCGCCTTCTCCGCCGTGATGGAATTGATGATCGTGCCGGGGCGGTTGCACAGCTCAAGCCCCGCCCGCAAGGCCTCCGGACTGGTGCTGTCGAAGCAGATCGGCAGCTCCGTGGCGCCCGCCACGACCTCGGTGAGCCACCGCATGTCGGCGACCTCCTTTGCCGGGTCGCCGCCGGCGTTTACGTCGATGTGCGTGGCGCCCGCTTCGTCCTGGCGCCTGGCCTCGCGGGCGATGTAGTCCGCGTTGCGCTCCCACACCTCCTTCTGAAGCCGCTTGCGGCTCATGTTGATCCGCTCACCTATGATCGTGAACATCCTCGCGCCTCCGTACTGATGTTTCATGCAAATGCCAAACGGGCGGGAAAAACAGTGGACTCACAGACCGGCCAGCACCCCTTCGCTCACTCTCCGCGCGACGTCCCGCAACGTGTCGGCGGTCTCAGCCATGCGGCGAATGTGCTCGGGCGTGGTGCCACAGCAGCCGCCGATGATGCTCGCCCCGGCCTCGATCAGTTCCTCCGCGCGCGAAGCCATGTAGTCCGGCGTTTCGCGGAAGACCGTCTTGCCCCGGTCAAGCTCCGGCACGCCAGCGTTGGCCTTGAACCAGAGCGGCTTGCTCGTAGCCGGCCTCATCTGCGCGGCGATGGCAATCATGTCAGCGATGCCCGTGCCGCAGTTGGAGCCGACGATGTCGGCGCCCGCCGCATCCAGCGCCTCGGCTGCCTGCGCCGGCCGAACCCCCATGACCGTGGCGAACCCCCTGGCGCCGGGCTCAAACGTCATCGAGACCACGACCGGCAGCGCGCAGCTCTGCCGGGCCGCCTTGACCGCCGCCCTCACCTCGCCCAGATCCGTCTGGGTCTCGATGACGAGGGCGTCGGCGCCGCCCTCGGCACAGGCGCGAATCTGCTCGGCGAAGCACGCGATGAACTCATCCTCGCTTCTTGTCCCCAGCGGCTCCATCAACTCGCCCACCGGCCCCACGGAAGCAAACACCAGGGCCCGGCCGGCGGCCACGCGCGCTGATATCTCCACCCCCAGGCGGTTCAGCTCGGCCGCTCGCTCGCCCAGCCCCGCCCGCTCCAGCTTCCAGCGGCTGGCGCCGAAGGTGTTTGTGAGGACGATGTCTGAGCCCGCCTCGACGTAGGAGCTGGCGACCTTCGCCACCTCATCCGGCCGCTCGGCGTTCAGCCGCTCCAGCGCCTCACCCGCCTCCAGGCCGAGCTTCTGAAACTCCGTGCCCCAGGCCCCGTCGGCAATCAGCACGGCCTTCGCTCTGAGCGACTCTCGCCAGTTCATCGGTGCCGCCCCTCCAGTACGCCGGTCAGCCGCATGGTCCACAACAAGAGCAACGTTCAGGCCCTGCCGGGTTCCAGGCTGGATGCCCCGAACCGCAGGGGATCGAAGCGGGGCCTTGGTCGAGGCGTCGACGCGCTTGTCAAGCCGCTGAAAATCCAACAGCGGCGGCACCGGAACACATGGCGCCCGCCGCAACTCAACGAGGAGCCCCCTGTCGGACGACAGGGGGGCACGGCCGTCGTGCGGCGCCCCGTCGTCCCAAACGTCCGGCAGTGGCGCAACCCCGGCAGCCGCAATGCCGGATGCAAGGCGGGGCCCCCTTCTGCCTACTCCTCCGGCGGGACCGGCACCGGTTCGGCCTCTTCCTCGGGAGCAACCTCTGCGGGTTCGCCGTCACCCTCGGGAGCAACCTCTGCGGGTTCGCCATCACCCTCGGGAGCGGCGTCAACTGGCGCGCCTTTCTCCTCTGAAGTGATCACCACCCGCTCGCGCCGTTCGTCCTCCCACACGGCCACGTCCACCTTGCCTGCATCCACCAAGGCCTGGACCTGATCCCTCGTGTCGGTTACGTATCCGGACGTCAGGCGGGTGTAATAAGCCGCGACCACGGGTTCCCCCAGTGTCTCCACCGGATCAAAGTGTCCCACGTAAATCGCCGCGTCGGATCCCCGAATCTGCATGAACTTCCCCTGCATTGGCCCGTTCCACGCCAAGTTCAGAGTGCCCCCCAGGAAGTGCACGACCTCAATGGTATCGTCTTGCAGGCCCTCCTTGAGCCCATCCTGCCAGTACTGCCACTTGGCGCCCCGGTTGGTGCTGATGTCCCACGTCCAGACAACGGTAATGTTAGCCCCCTTCGGCAGCCTGCCTCTCAGCAGTTCGCCGACAACTCGGGCCCGCTCGGCCGTCACAGACAGGGGCGACGGGGGAACCTTGTACGGGGACTTGTCCCTCTCCGGGCCGAAAAGCCGGTACCCGAAGGTTCCCAGGATCCCGATCAGGCACACCAGCACCAGGGGCGTCCCCCATCCCCTCTTTCCCTTCACCCGGCCGAGATAGCCAACGGCGACGCCGCCCACGCACAGGATAAGGGTCAGCCAATACCAGCCCATTTCTCCGCCTCCCTAAAGGGACAGGTTGCATACAGAAACTTCGAGAGAGGGTTTCACAAGGGTTCGGCATTCGCGGCCACTTCGGCGAAACGGGCTCCCGAACACGCGCAACTTTCCCAAAGCCCCGGCCGACCACCGCGCCAAACGTGTCGGCGCTGTTGCGCCTTTGCTACTACCATGCCGTGAACACCTCCTCTTCGATGCCCTTGCCGACGTAGAGGAGCGCCACGTCCGCCTGACCCTCATCCACCAGGGTCTGAACCTGCTCGCTGGTCTTGGACGGGGCGCCGGACGCACGAGGGCCAAAGTAGACGGCAATCAGGGGCGCACCTTCTATTTCCACCCCGCCGTAGCAACTTACGTAGACCACGGCATCGGCATCACTAACGGTGCGCATTTCCCGCGCACCGGGAGGAAGGTTCTCCATGCCCGTCATGGGAACGTCTCCCCTGGGTATTGACTGGGCCTTGACCTGGATCGTCTCATCTTCCAGACCCGTCTTCAGCCCTTTCTCCCAGCGTTTCCACCTGGCCGCCATGTCTCCTGTAGCCGCCCCCGCCCAGACGAGGCGAATGGCGGCGCCGGCAGGAAGCTCGCCCATCATCAAAGCGCCCAGCCTCTCGGCCCGCAACTCCTCCGCAGCAACCGGCGTCGCCTTGATTTTACGAGTCGGACCGCCACTCCCCGGGCCAAGAAGATCATACCCGATGGCTCCCAGCAGCCCGATGACGCATACCATCAGCAGGGGCGTGCCCCAGCTCCGCCCAGCCCTGACCCCGCCGAAGTAGGCCGCAAACACGCCGATCCCTAACACGCCCACGATGACCCAGTACATTCGCTCAGTCCTCCTCGAAGCCAACCGCCGAAATCACCCGCTCGCGGCCCGCCTTCAGCCGGGCCCCCTGCCCCATTGATAACAGCGCAGGTCCCGTATTATAGCATGATCCACGGTCGGATGCCAACCCACCTAACCGGATCTTTTCCAGACAGGCGAAAAGGCCCGGGCGCGCTCCTCCACCCCGGCTGCGCCCCGGCGCCATCCCCGTTGTGGCAAAAAAAAAGCAGGGGCACGGCATGCGCCGTGCCCCTGCAATGCTGTCACCCCTCGCGCCGAAGGCGCTCGGGAAGAGTTAACGCTCTTAGCTTAGTACCCGGGATACGGGGTGGCGGCGGCCCAACTGCAATTGGCCTCTGCCAGCTCGGAGTACTTGCTGTTCCACCGATGGCCGCCGCAGTTGCAGCCGGTTGCGAAACCCTGCCGACTTGTGTAGGCATTGCCGCAAGTCGAGCAGAGGTGATCGGCCACACACAGCGGGCCGAGCCACGCGGTATCAGGACCCACCGTAGCCCCTACGCCCGTCCAGTTGATGTTGTAATACTCCCGGTCGGTCCACTCCTCGATCGCAACGGCCGCTGACGGGAGCCAAGACGTATAGGTGGTGTCAAAGTCGATGACTCCGTCCGTGCGGTAACCGTTCGGCATGCACTGCATGCCCTGGTTATAGTAGTTCTCGACGACGTCGTCCATGTTGCCTGGGATGGCGAGGACGTTGGTTTCCGCATTGAGCGGCAGCGGAGCCCACGCCTCGATGTGCCCGTCCAGGCACAGCCAGTTACGGCCACCGCCGACATGGCGAGCGCCCATATCCCAGTTGTTGCCGGCGGTGTCCTCGGCAGAGAACTCTATCGAGTCGTTGCCGCCAAAGAACAGGGGGTCGTCAATTGCGAACGGGGCGCTGGTGCGCGGGTCCGTCCCCGGGCCGCCCTGGCAGGCGGGGTTGAGCTCATCTTGGTAAGCCGAGTCATCGGCGGCCATATAGAACCGGCCCGAGTCGTTGCGGCGCAGGATGAAGGCGATGTTGCGCCGGAAGTTGCAGACGCCAACGCTGTTAGCGCCGCTGCCGGCCATCATCCTGCCGTTCATCGCATAGTCAAACGGCACGATCTTCGCCCAGTTCCTCGGCCCCTGCCCGCTATTCCCCCCGAACGCATAGTTGGGGCAATTTTGGCTCATCTTGAACATCCCGTCCATGGCGGGGTCGTTGAAGGTTAGCGCGGTGCAGGACGGAAAGGTGGTGCCGACGGCCCAGTTGAACTCCCCGCTGATGCGGGTATTGGCGACGCAGGTCCCATCGCAGTCGGTGCCGTCAGCCGGGTTCACGTTCCAGCTGACGTACGGGTAGTTCGCATGCTCCCCGCTCGGGCACTGCATCGCAGTGCGCGTCAGGTAGCCCTCACCGACCAGCGCCAGATTCCAGGTTATCGCCTGACCGTGGGGCCATTTGTTGTCGTTACCAATCGTATTGCCGTCCGCATTGAACATGAAGTAGCGTTCGTGCGGCCCCGGCAGGAAGTCGCCATGATCGTTGGCATACATGAGCATGCCCAGACCAGTCTGCCGCAGGTTACTCTTACAAGCGGCGTCTCTGGCCCTGGCGCGCGCCGACTCAAGGGCAGGCATCAGCATAGCCGCCAGGATGGCAATGATCGCTATGACGACCAGCAACTCGATCAACGTAAAGCCTTTTCGTCTCATCGACTCTTCCTTTCCCAAGGATTGTAGATCTTTTGGCAGGCGGACCAATGCCCGATACCGGACAGGAGCAAACCGCCCGCTGCTCCCAGTGCCAGCTACTGCGCCTAGGCTCCGATGCTCCTTTCCAACTCCTTATTCTTAAGCCACGCCCAGGGTCAAGAGACAAAACACCCGGGAACCCGCACCCGCCAAGGACACGAGGCCCGCTCTATAGCGATCATGATAGTGCCACTTCCTGTCGCGTTTGTCAAGGACTTTCTTGGGAAACCCGGGGTTTCCTTCAGAAATCCTTCACATCCTCGCAAAAGCCGTCAGCAACAGCAAGGTCGCCCGCGTCGCGGCTGCGCACTTCGCTCCCCCGCCTCGTCGCCACGCGCCGAGGGCCGCCCCACGGCCCTGGAGAGGTGGCGCAGGTGCGGGAGGCTGGCTGTAACCACTTATAAACGCACCTGTTACAGCGCGCCAACTGGCGGCGTGCGAGCATGCGCCTGACCGGCTCGGCAGGGTATCTGTCAAGCACTTATAGGGGCTCGGGGACCCATCGAGGTCGCTCATGAGTATCCGCCTTCCCCCAAACGGAGCCACCTGACGGGGGCCGTCTCGCATGGCGTGGCTGAATCGCCCAGGAACCCTCAGCGGGCCTTCTGAAAGGCTTTAAGGGCCTCTCGCTCGCTGCTGGGGAAGTCGAAAAGCCGGTCGAGGCGCATGATCTTGAAAACCTCGTAGATCTGCGGCTCGATGCTGCACAGCTTCACGTCGCCGCCCTGGCTGGTGGCCTTTCTGTAGAGCCTGACCAGCACTCCGATGACCGAACTGCTCATGAAGCTGAGGTTCTCGAAGTTCAGCACGATCTTTGTCATCCCAAGGCCATCGACCAGCTCTATGAACTCGTCTTCGAGCTGCCTGACCTCGGCGGGTTCGCGCACGCGGGAGGTCTTGAAGGAAACCAGCGCCACGCCCCCGCGCTTGCGCACCTTGAGCAGGGCGTTCTTGCGGGTCTGGACATCCTCGCCCGCCGCGGCGTCCCGTTCCGGCTCGGGGCGCAGTCCGCCCAATATCTCGAAGGCCCCGCCGCACTGCGGGCACTTGCGTTCGCCCTTGATGACCTGCTCCAGCCTGTCTTCCGGGCACTTCAGCTTCTTGCCGCACCTGAGGCAGGAGAGGATCGCGATCCGCTTTGACACTGTCCACGTCCTTTCCGCTGCGAAGTCCCAACACCATTGGGTGCCCCAGCACGACTGCACCCCTTATTGTGCCCGACCAAAGGAGAGGATTTCCAGAATTTCCGGGCAAGACAGCAGAAGCGGGTTGAGAAACCGACCGCCGCCCTACACTGAATGCCGTGGCGCGGGTGCGCGCGCCGTGGCGGATTCGTCAGCCCCATCCGACCGCCACGTTCGGAATCGCGCGCGAGGCCGCCTTCGCGGGAAGGGCCGGTGTGGCACGGGGGGACGTGGGAAGAGGCGCGTGAGGATCGCGACTCTGCTCGGGGCGGCCTTCCTGGCGCTCTGTTCGGAGTGGTACGTTATTGGCCGGCTGACGCTCGGCCGGCGGGCGGTCCGTATGCGCACGATGGAAGGTCCAAGACGCCTTGATGGCGCGTCCGCGAGCGCGGATTTACGGATTGGCGCCTTCAACATCGCGCACGGGCGGGGCCTGGCCAAGGGCAACTGGGGGGCGGAAACCGGGCCGCGCGGCTGGCCCGGCTCAGAGAGATCGCCCGCAGGCTCAAGGATACCCGCCTGGACGTGGTGGTGCTGAACGAGGTCGATTTCGCGGCCCAGTGGAGCCACAACGTGAACCAGGCGGCTTTCATCGCGCGTGAGGCAGGGTTCCCGGGTGGAACAGAGCAACTTCGGAATGCTCCTTCCGTTCTGCTCGTTTCGGTGGGGCAACGTCGTGCTAAGCCGCTACCCGATTCAGGAGACGAGCCTTGTAGACTATCCCGCCCACTCCACGTGGGAAGCGCTGCTGGCGGGCAAGAAGAGGGGCGTCGTCTGCACCGTCGAGCTTCCCGAGGGCCGCCGGATTCGCCTGCTGGCGGTCCACCTGGAGCACCGCAGCGAACCGGTCCGCTATCGTTCGGCACAGGTCATCGAGCGCCTCCGACGCCGGAGGAACTAACGTTTCACGCCGCGCGTGCCGAGGTGGTCATCGACTGGATTCTGGTGCCTCCGAGCTGGCAGATCGCCTCGAAGCAGGTGCTGCCAGTCGAGTATTCCGACCACAGGCCCGTCATCGTCTCGTAGGTCATGGATGAACCGTAGAGCGGAATCGCCCCGGCGGCGGGCTTGACAGCCATCCTGCCCACCCATAGAATCCGCCCAGTCCACGGGGCAGGATCGGAGGGTTCATACATGGCGGAGATGCGGCGCGAAAGCGATTTTCTCGGCGAGGTCGATGTGCCGGCGAATGCCTACTACGGCGCGCAGACCCGGCGCGCCGTGCGCAACTTCCCCATCAGCGGGCTGCGCCAGGCGCCGGCGTTCACCCGCGCCATGGCCCTGCTCAAGAAGGCCGCGGCCCTCGTCCACGGGAAGCTGGGCGCGCTGGAAGCCCGCGTCGCGGACGCCATCGCACGGGCCGCCGATGAGGTCATCGAGGGCAGGCGCGACGATCAGTTCGTGGTGGACGTCTTCCAGGCCGGCGCGGGAACCTCAGCCCACATGAACATGAACGAGGTGCTCGCCAACCGGGCCTCGGAA
>CAZHPE010000043.1:2176-18384 GCA_964534775.1 uncultured candidatus Brocadiaceae bacterium | reverse complement strand
AGGCTGTCTTTCGACCGCTCCGGACGCTCAGAAGGGCGCTGAGATGACCATGTGCATCACGAAAACGCGGCTTTCAATCATTGACAACGCAGGTTAGCCCGCGCACACTGCGAACCGTCGGCAGGAAGGCCTGACCGACATTGGAAAATAGAGAACGTCGGCTGAAGCCAAACCAGCGCGCGCGACAGCTTGTGGACGTCGGGCCAACCAGTAACACCTATCGACCTTCGACCATTGGCGTCAAAGGGAATGAACCGCGGGTTGAACTCCCGCTCCAACGCCTCGGTAGCACGTAGCATCTCGATCGCACCTGATCCGTCGGGGAAACAGGGCGGATCGCACTGTCCAACAATGCAACAAGTCTCCCCTGCGGTGCGAATCAAGCGTCTGGCCGCTTTGGCAATGGCGATCAGTTTGTCGGGAGTGGGTATCCGTTTCGAAGGCTGCCCAGCAGATTCTATAGATAGAACGTCACTCTTGTCGGGATGTCGACGCTGCACGTATTCTGCAAAACTGATCCTATCGGCCGGGTTGCTGCACTCCTGAAAGTCATGGTATAGCCGAAGAAACCAATTAGGGTTTTCGCCATTGCGAAGACGAGTTCGGGTCCTGGCCTCAAGGTCAAGAACAGGGTCTGTGGGATCACCGGACCAAGTCGGTTCGTTGGCCGGAACGACAAGCGTTCGCTCTCCGAGTTGGTCGATGGCCTTGAACGACACAGCCTGACCTTTCTTGACCTTTCCATATCCTTGGTGCTTCCAGGAGGCAACGTCCCTTTCCACGTCGCGTAGAAAGGCTCTCAGCCAGCCGTGGTGGTCGGTGCCGAGTTCCGACACGGCGTCACAAAGCACCTCGAAGATGATACCCCTTTTCATGTTCGAGGGCGCATCCGGAGCGCCCCATTCGTCTGGACGAGGCCAGGGCCATGGTGGGATTCCCTCCGTACCCTTGCGAGCATAATCGTACACCGCAGCCAAGCAAGTGTACTTCTCGCAAAGTTTGAGTTCATGCTCACGGTCCAAGGGGAATAGGTGAATGATCTGCGGTATCGCGGCAGAAGCAAGTTTGGGTGGCACCCACCCCTTAACCTCGACGTACTGGTAAGTCCACCCCTCCTCGGTCTGCTTATGCACGGGTTGTACGTAGAATTCCCATTCCCAACCGTCCTCAGGCGGCCCAGCCTCTTCGTCCCGAAGACCCTCATCGCGGGTGACAACTTCCTCGAAGTGTACGCGTCGCCCCCTCTACCATTCTTGCAGGTCGTCGATCTGCGTCTCGTGATCTGCGACACACTTGTCCACCATTTCGCGAAATCGCGGCATGCCCTCGTGTTGCTGGATCACCTTATAAACATCCAAGGCCAGATCATTGGCCCACTTCGGGACGTTCTCGCTCATAATTCCTCCCGGCAGTATCCGGACAGAGCCGGTTCGCAGATCATATGGGCATCATATCTCTTTCATAGTACGGGCGCGAGAAGAAGCGTTTGACGGCCGTGATCAGGGGCTCGCGCTGCTTGAAGATGCGGCACTTTGTGGGCAGGTCGCGCGTGAATGAGCGGCCGTATCCCTTGGTGACCAGGCGCCGGTCAGTGACTACGATCACGCCGCGGTCGGTGCGGTTGCGGATCAGGCGGCCGAATCCCTGACGGAAGTTGATGACCGCCTCCGGCAGCGTGTAGTGGACGAACGGCTCGCGCTCATGGTCCCTCAAATACTCGATCCGCCCGCGCACAAGCGGCTCGGTGACGACGTGGAACGGGAGCTTGGTGAGCACGAGGCAACTGAGCGTCTCGCCCGTGAAGTCCACGCCCTCCCAGAAGCTCTGCGTGCCCAGAAGCACGCTGCTTCTGACTTCGCGGAACATCGTGCTCAGGGTCTGGCGCGATCCGTCGCGGCCTTGGGCGAGCACGGGGATGCCCGCCTGCTCCAGCGGACGCTTGATGCGCTCGCAGACGGCGTCCAGGAGCGAGTAGCTCGTGAACAGCACCAGCGCCCGCCCGCTCGTGGCCTTGAGCAGGTCGATGAGAAACGAGGAAAGCTCCTCGTCATAGTTCCCCTCGCGCCGGCCGCCGGCCTCCGGCAGAAAGGTGGGCGCGCAGACCATTGTCTGGCGGTCGAAGTCGAACGGCGATCCCACGGCCATGCACCGCACGCGCTCCTCGCCGAGATCGGCCGCCCCCAGCCGCTCGAGCAGGTAGTCGAACTTACCGCCCACGCGCAGGGTGGCCGATGTCATGATGACCGAGCGCTTCTTGTTGAAGAACTCGCGTCGCATGGACTCCCCAATATCGAGCGGCGCGGCATGCAGGGAATAGAACGTCTGATACTGGCGGCGCGTGCGCTCGATCCAGTAGACGTGGTCCTCCTTCTCCTGCGCGAGGACGAACTTGAGCTGGTCCATCACCTCTTTCAGCCGCGAGCCCTGGGCGCGCAGGTCGGCGCAAAGCTCGTCGGCATTCTTCAGGGCCTCCGTGTTTTCCTCCAGGCTCTGGGCCAGGTCCTCGATGCTGGCGCACAGCCGGCGCACGCCCGCCTCAAGCGCCTCGGCCGCCTTGCCCGTGGGCGAGTCCGAGCCCACAGGAGGCGAGCAGTCGGACGTCATGATCTTGTCCTCATGCGACGGCACAATGTCGAAGGGCGCGGCCAGGGTTTGCATGCACTCCTTGGTGAGTTCCACGACAGGGTCGATGCGCCCTATGACGCCGCGCGCCCGCTCGATGACGGTCTCCCTGCCAAGCGGCCCGCCCTCGGGCAGGTTGCGGCGGGCCTCGTACATGACGGTCGAAACCACGCCGCTGCCCTCGCCGCCGCGCCGCGCCCGCCAGAGGCGGTTGGTGATGCGGAAGACGCTCAACGAGTCCACGCCCACCGCCAGCGCGCGGGTTGCCACGTCCTCGATGTTCTGCGCCTCGTCGAACACCACGCAGCGGTAGACGGGCAGGATGGGCTGATCCAGTTTCAGCTCACTGAAAAGCAGCGAGTGGTTGACAACGACGATGTCGGCAAGCTGGGCCAGCGCGCGGGCCCGGCGCACGAAACACCGCTCGCGCATCGAGCACGCCCTCCCGCGGCAATCGTCCGAGCCGCTGGTCACAAGCTCCATCACGGCGCGCGCGTTCTCCTCGGCCAGCAGCCCCGTGCACTCGGCCAGGTCGCCAGACTCGGTGCGGGCGCTCCAGGCGATGAGCGGCAGCAGCGCCGCCATCTCATCCGGGCCATCCAGTTCGCGCTCGAACTGGCGCAGTAGCTGCGCGAACCTGCGCACGCACAGGTAATTGCGCCGACCCTTGAGAAGCGCCGCCTCGAACCGCTCCCCGACCAGCTCGTGCAGGAACGGCAGGTCCTTGCGGTAGAGCTGCTCCTGGAGGTTCTTGGTGTTGGTGGAGATGATGACCTTGTCCTCGTTCTGACAAGCCCACGCGATGCCCGGCAGCAGGTAGGCCATGGACTTGCCCGTGCCAGTGCCGGCCTCGCAGAGCAGATGGTGCGCACCGCCCAGCGCCTCGCACACCTCGCGGGCCATCGCCACCTGCTCGTCGCGCTGCTCGTAGCCCGTCAGATGGCGTCCGACGGCGCCCGCGTCGGCGAACATGTCACAGAGCTTGTCGGTGGACAGCGCATCGTCGCGGGGCTCGGGCGCTTTGTACTTCTGCGCGCGCGCGAAGATTTCGCGGTGGTTCTGGAGGAACTCACTCGGCGCGGCGATCTCCCCGGAGGAAAGCGCAAAATCCGCCCCCTCGTTCGCCGCCGCCGCCAGCCAAGGCGCGAGCGGGTCGGCAGCCGTCTCGGCCACCCGATGCAGCGCATCGAGCACCGGGCCGGGCAAACCCTTCAACTCATCCAGCAGGCGTCCCCATACCTCGGCTAGGGTCAGCGCAAGTTCGAGCGCCCGGTGCGCCTTCGGCGGCTCAAGGCCCAGCATATGCGCCAGGGCCGCAGTCGAGTAGCCCTTTTCGGTCGGACGCACGATGCGCGCGAGCGCCAGGCTGTCGAGCAAGCCCGGCGGCGCCGTGGCAGCCTCGGCTGCCATGAAACCCCTGAGCGCTGCAGCGCCGTGCACGACCACGGGTTCGGCGCCGAGAAACTCGCCGAGATCGGCCAACGCCTGGCGTGGCGCGGGCCGACCGGCCAGCCGGCTCGCATCAAGGCCGGTGAGTTGCTGCATGGCAAGGGGGAGCGGCCCGGGGTTGGCGAGCTGGCTGAAGCGGCCCAGTTCCTCCTCATCCCGCAGCTTCACCGCCGCCACCTCCAACACACCGTCCTCCTCCGGCGAGGGGCCGGTGGTGAGGATCGCGATGAAACTGAGGACCTCTGTTGCCGCCATGCTCTCGGACTCCCGTCACGCAAGAACTCAGCCTGGATCAGATTCTATCGCATCGCCCGCCGTTTGGGAATCGTCCCCCGGGCCACCCGGTTGAGGGGCCTCACAGGCGGTCACGAGGCTTGTGGCCGGCAGCATTTCAGTCTAAGATATAGTCGATAGTGTGGATGGTTCTCTGCGCCTGGCCAGCCGGGCAACAGGTTCCCTGCGGAGGTAACTGACCATGGACGCCGACGAGGAACATCTCAGACTGCTGGCGGTCTTTCACTACGTGCTTGGCGGAATCCGGCTCTTCTACGCCTGCCTTCCGCTCCTCTACGTTCTTATTGGGGCGATCATGATCGGCGCGCCCCTCCTTTCCCGCGACCCCGATGCGGCGCCGATCGCCGTTGTCGGCGTCTTCTTCGTGGCGATGGGCGCCGTGGTGGCGCTGCTCGGACTGGCGTTCGGCGGCGCGACCATTTTCGCCGGCATGTGCCTGGCCCAGCGAAGGCACTACACGTTCTGCCTGGTCATGGCCGCCCTGAACTGCATCGCCGTGCCGATAGGAACCGTGCTGGGGGTTCTCACGATAGTCGTGCTCGTGCGGCCGGGAGTCCAAGGTCTCTTCGGCCGCCAAGGCGCCGGGGCACCGGCACCGCAGCCGTGGTGGGCTTGACTGTCGGCCGCTTGTTGTGCGATCAACTCGCCCGGCTTCTTTCTGCTGTACCTCACTCGTGCCACATTGCAATTCCGTGCGCGCCGACCGATAATGGAATGCGAAGCGGAACACAAAGCCGCATCCACCGCCAGCATCGGGCACCTGGAGATAGAGATGATTGAGAGAAAGATCGGTTTCATCGGCGCGGGACTGATGGCGGAGGCGCTGGCCAACGCCATGCTGCGGGCCGGCATGGCCAAGGCCCGTGACATCTACGCCAGCGACCCCAAGGAGGAGCGTCGCGAGGTTTTCGAGCGCGACCTCGGCGCGCACGCAATGGAGGACAACGCCGAGCTGATGCGGCTGGGCGAAATCGTCTTCCTTTCGGTCAAGCCGCAGATCGCCCCGGCGGTGGTCGAGGAGATCGCCGCGCACATCACGCCCACGCATCTTGTGATCTCGATCATCCCCGGCATCGCGTTGGGATGGCTCGAGGAGAAGCTCGGCACGGACCGCGTCGTGCGCGTGATGCCCAACACGCCGGCGCTGATCGGGGCCGGCGCCTCGGCCTTCTGTGTCGGGCCGGGCGTTGATAAGGCCGAAGCCGGGCTCGTGGAACAGTGCCTGTCGGTAGGCGGCATCTGCCTCGAGGTGCACGAGAGGCTGATGGACGCCGTCACTGGGTTGAGCGGCAGCGGACCCGCCTTCGTCTACATGGTCATCGAGGCTCTGAGCGACGGCGGCGTCAAGATGGGCCTGCCCAGGAAGGTCGCCGCGAAGCTCGCGGCCCAGACAGTGCTCGGCGCCGCCAGGATGGTGTTGGAGGCCGGCAAGCATCCCGGCGAACTCAAGGACATGGTCACCACCCCCGGCGGCACGACCATCGAGGGCATTCATGCCCTCGAGCGCGCGGGCGTTCGGCGCGCGATGATGGACGCCGTCGAGGCCGCCACGCTCAAGTGCCGACTCCTGGCCGAGAAGGAGAAGTAGACGAACTCGGTGCGCAGATCGGCCATTTGCCTACCATTCGCCTGACTCCTGGACGCAGCGCAGCCGCTATTGGGGCGGTCCGGCCGGTTCAAGCAGCACGACGGCCTGCGTCTTGATGGCCTCAGCGCGGCCGACCGGGCCGAGACCCTCGGCGGTGCGCGCCTTCACGCTCACCCGGTCGAGCGGCACTCCGACCAAGCGCGCTATGTTGGCGCGCATCTCGCGCTTGCGCTCGCCGATACGGGGGGCTTGCGCGATGATGTTCACGTCCACGTTGCGCACCACGAGCGAGTTCTCGGCTGCCATGCGGACCGCGTGCTTCAGGATGACGGAGCTGTCGGCGCCGCGCCATTCCTCGGAGGTGTCGGGGAAGTGCTCGCCTATGTCGCCCAGGGCCGCCGCGCCGAGGACGGCATCGGCCACGGCGTGCAGCACGACGTCGGCGTCGCTGTGACCGGCCAGACCCACCAAGCCTGGGAACTCCACCCCGCCGAGCACGAGCCGCCGGCCTTCCTGGAGACAATGGATGTCGTAGCCGATGCCGATGCGCATGATACGTATTGGCCCCGTGTAATGGCGCGCGATTGTTGGCTTCACGGTTGCCCGAAACTGAACCGCATTATAGCAGGCGCTGCCGGCCCGCGCCATTCTCTCGTGTGCCGCGGATGAGAATTGAGCAGGCCGCACGAAACGGGTAGACTTCCGATAGAGAATGAGGGGGCGGCGGGACGATGACCGTTGGCGAGAAGGGGGCCGGGCGTTGAAGGAACAGCTGCTCTGGATCGCGTTCTGGATTGGGACGGCGCTGCTACTTGCCGTCGTGGCAATCTTCGTCTGGGCTAGGTGGTTCGGGGACATCCACGAGGCGGCGGAGAGTGGACAGATGTTGCAGATGAGAGTGCTGCTTGTGGCAAAGCACAACGGACAACACGCTAAGGATATCTTCGGCTGGACGCCCTTGTACTGGGCGGTCGGGTATGGCCACACGGATGTCGCTCAACTCCTGCTGCAGGCAGGCGCCGACGTGAACGTCAGGGCCGACGATGGCTTGATGCCCCTGCACCTGGCTGCCCTTGGTGGGGAAACGGAAGTTGCCGGACTCCTTGTCGCCAGGGGCGCCGACGTGCACGCCAGGGACGACATCTCCGGCTGGACGCCCTTGTACTGGGCGGCCGCGCATGGCCACGCTAACGTCGCGGAGTTACTGCTGGCTAAGGGTACCGACCTGAACGCCAAGGACAGACAAGGCCGGACGCCGCTGGACATAGCGGCCAAAGAGCGCCACACGGAACTGGTGGCGTTGCTCAAGAAGCACGGGGCGACCTCCCGAATCGCCGTGAGCATTCAGGGGGCAAGTGCGGCCGGCCAAGCGGCATGCCGGCGCGGCCCGGGCGCACCTCTGAAGTCACGCGGTATCGGCACCCTCGGGTGTCGTCCGGACCTCTTCGATGAGTTCGTCGGCGAACTGCCTCACCTCGCGCACCAGGAAGTGATAGTAGGCGGCGAGCGATGAGCGGTCGGAATCGTCGCGCACGGTGGCGGCAACGGCCCGAAGCCCGGCCTCACTCTCGGCGGCAGCGCGATCGTAGAACGAACGTGCAAGCGCAAGCTTCTCTCCCGCGGCGGCGTCATCATCACCCGAGGCGGGCGCCGCTTTCGCCGCGTTCAGCTCAACCCCGCCCTGACACAGCAGGTCGATCTCGTTCAATGCGTGCATTGAGAAGTCCAGCCGACTGATCCAGTAGGCCAGATTGGAATCCCTGGCAGCCGGACCCGGCAGGCCCTTCAGCCTCTCCAGAGCACCCCTGGCAACCTCATACATGGCGCGCACGTGGAACAGCCCCTCCCCCATCGGCCCAGCAGAGGTCATGTATCGCTTCATGAAACCCAGCACCGGAAAGATGAGGCCGAGAAATCCGAGGTCCAGAATAACCGTCGCGTCTTCCAGGATGCGCATGGTCTGGCAGAGGGGTTCCACCGAGGTCTCGCCGTAGACGTGGGCGAAGTGATCGCTGTATGCGCTGCGCGGCGTAACGTTGGCGTCCCACGACGCGCGCGCCAGGTAAGCCGCCGCCGGGTCGAGGTCGCCGACCGGCCAGAAACGCGTGAAGTAACCCCGCCAGCCCAGACGATGCATGGCCCGCACGAGGACGTGGATGTTTTCCGTGGCGACCTGCGGCAGCGACCCCACGTTGTCATCCTGGAACGTCAGCACGAGGGCTGCCGGTACCTTGTGCGCATCGAGCTTCTCCATCACCGGCACCCGGCGCACGGCCCGCGAGGTGGTGTAGTCCAGGGCGGTGTTTACCGCTGCCCCGTCCCAGAGCAGGCGCTCGATGAAGGGCAGGACGTTCTCGACCGCAGAGCCAAGCGACAGGCCGATCCTGATGTCCCTGTCCGCCGCCCGCTCCAACAGGTCGCCGGTGGAGAAGAACGTGTCGAAGAAATGAAGCATCGCAATGACGGACTTGAACGCCCGCTCCGCCCGTTCCACGCCTCCCGCCACCAGGTAGTCGCGACGGGCCCTGGCCACAAGCTCGTCCGCGCGGTGCTCGGGCCCAAGATGATACTTCGCGTCAAGCTCCTGCCAGCACTCATCGAATCTCTGCTCTGCCTGCGGGTGCTCGGGCATGCCCAGGAACACCTCGTCCACGCGCGCATATTCGTCCAGGTATGCCGCGATCGTCGCGCGGGCCAATTCCATGTGGCCGAGATTCGTCAGGTCTCCATGTTCCGCACAGGTAAACGCGCCAAGTTGGAGGATCTCCTCGTTCAGCTTCTCCAGGAGCGGAGCGAACTCCCTGGTGAACTCCAGGGGCTGGATGGCGATGGCCGTGTGCATCCCGAGGCCCTGCGCGCAGTCGAGAATGCCGCCCACAAAGCGCCGGCCCGCGGCAAGCAGCTCGGGGAACGTCTCCGCGCCGATGAACTCGGGGCTGTTCAGGTAAGGGGTATCAGGCAAATGCTCGCGCCCGATCGTGTCGTCGTCGATGGGGATCTTCTGGCCGAACAGCATGTGCGCGGACTGCCGCCGGATGCCCCGCACCTCATACTCCACCAGGGGCTGATGCGGCCAGAGGCAGAGGTAGACGCCGTTGAACTTCAGCTTGAAGATCTGGCGAATGAACGAGCGCTGCTGCTGGAGCGTCCACATGAGGGGGCCGGTGGGCAGCACGTTGAACTGGCGCCAAGAGCGCATCTCGAGCAGGGGCTCGCACACGGCGTCCGCGTCTGGCAGGTGGAACGGCCCCGGGGCGGCCGGGAACACGTCCTCGTGCAGCAAGTATCGCACGCCGTAGCGCTCGATCAGTTCATACACCGCCCACGCCACGGCAGCGCTGCCGCCGCCGGCGAGGACCATGGTGTCGGGCGAGACGCGCCGCACCACGTGCCCCTGCGAAGAGAGCGCGGGCAGGGAGCCGGCAGCCTGCTGAACATGCGGATCGGATGAGAGGCCAAGCAGGAAACGATGCGCCGCCCCCGGCGCCGGACCGGCGACTATCCGGGCGCGGATGCCGAAAAGCTGTTCCAGGTAATGCTGCAACTCCGTGGCCGCGAACCCTCGCAACTCATCCGCACCCGGAGACACGCAAATCGCGATATCATGCTTCGCCATGGCCGGCGCTCCTGCGCATTTCGCTCGTTACGAGAGGCTGATAGGGGCACGGCGTTCAGCCTTCGCGGCCGAAGCCCGTGCTTCGGCGAAGCAGGCCACCGCGCCCGTCCCACCTGCTGAAAGAATCCTATGCGTAGCTGATGGGCACGAATGCCCAGTGAACGATAACGGGCGATTCGGCCGCCATCACGGGGGCGCTGCACCACACGGACAGCTCGTTGCAGCCCGACCGCAGGGTTCCTTGAGGCACGGGAACCTCAAGCCAGTCACCGTCCCTGGTCGGTTCGGCCAGGAGCTTGTGATTCAGGCGGAACCAGACCCTCGTGTCGGCGTCGCCGCCGGTCGTGCGGGCGCGGATGCGCGCCTGCGCGTTCGGGTCATCGCCATCGGGTCCGATGTGCAGAGGCAGCTTGCGCTCGACGGTATCCAGCGCCACGGGCAAAGCGGCTGGGCCGGACCCATGCTGGCAGAAACCGCTGTCGCCGGTCGGCTGAATCGCGTAGATCTTGTCCGTGCCGACCAGCGTCGCGGGGTCGCCGATCTGACTGAGCGAGCCGTAAAGGCCATCGCCTGGCATCGCCCCAACATTGCGGTCCTGCTGGCAGAAGAAATTGAACAGGTACATCCCGTCCGCGCCCTCCTGCCAGTAGTAGGCGGAATGGGCCCGGATCGCGTCGTGCCAGGCAGAGGGCCTCTGGAAAGCATCCTTCCACCAACCCGTGTAGGTGTTGGTGTTGACGGACGGATACACAGGCACGCCATGCTGCCGGCCCAGCGCGAGCCACCGGTCAAGACGCAGCGAGTACGGCAGGTAGCCCATCCCGACCACAAGCACGTCGATTAGGCCCTCGGCAAGCCACGTCTCGACATCCTGCCCCAACTCCAAGGACAGCTCTGGCGAGTCCATCACGTGCACGGCAAAGGTGTAGGGCCGCCCGCGCCTTTCTCCGATGGCGTTGAGGCGCTCCCGCACGTCGCCGATGAACTGTGTCATCTCGCCTGCATGGGCCCTTTCCTCTCCGAGCGCGAAGTTCCAGATGAAACGCGTGAAATCGAGCTCGTAACCGTCGAAGTCATGGGCGGCAGCGTCGCGCTCGATGAAATCCCGCCGATACTGGCGCACCTCTGGACGGGCAAAGTTGAACGCCGACCAGAGGAAGTGCTCGGTCAGTTCCCTCGGGAGCTGGCGGGTGCGTTCGTTGCCGATCAGGTACTCCGGATGCCGGGCCTTGATCGGGTCGGTCGCATCTTCCAGCCCATCCCGGAAGCAATCGTGAATGTCGTTCATCCGCAACGACGCCCACACCTCCATGCCTCTCGAATGGCAGGCCTCCACGATCAGGTCGCTGGCGTGTGAATGCGACCCGAGACAGGGACGCAGCCTGTCCGTATTGCCCCACGGCGGGTCGCAGCCATTGCCGACACACCAGACGTAGGTGTCGACATGGGTGCCGAAGGTGGGCGTCGTGCGCGTGTCAATGAAGGACTGCTCATCGGTGATCTCGTAACCGTAGCCTTCATAGCTCAGGTACTGCTGGTCGGAATCGTCATTGTAGATCACGCGCCGTTTCCTACGCTTGTCGAACGCGGCCATTCCATTCCTCCCTGGTTGTGCAATGGTCGTCCGCGCAGAAGAAAGCCCAACCCGGAGCGGTCCGTGGCGGACCAAACCCGGATGAGTTTAGCCCCTGGGGACGGAATCGTTAATATCGCTCGCCCGTACTCGATGTCTGCCCCGCCTGTATGCGCCGCACGGGGCCTGCCAGCACCTTCTCATAGACGGCAACCACGTCGTCCACGTGGCGGCACAGGCTGAAGCAGCCGGCCATGCGCTCCCGCGCGGCACGGCCCCACGCGCGGCGCACTTCGGCGCTCAGGGACGCCATCTCCAACAGGGCTTTGGCAAGTTCCTCTGGCGTGTCGGGCGTCACGATGCCAGTCTCGCCGTCGCACACGATGTCGGGCAGGACCCCGCGGCGGGCCACGACAAGCGGCTTCTCCATCGCGGCCATCTGCATGGCCGCGCGACACGAACCGTCGCTGCCCGGCACGAGCATCAGCCCGGCGTCGCACGCCGCCAGCACCTCGTGGTAGTCCTCACGCCGGTAGCCCAGGGGCAAGACCGTCCGTTCGAGTCCCCTCTCCACCACCGGACGATCCAGCAGCGTCGCCTTCCGGGTGCCGCGCCCCAGCACAACGATCTTCACCCGCGCGTCGGCCCTCTGCACGAACTTCGCCGCGGCCAGCAGGGCCGGAAAGCGCCGGTGGCGTTGCACGCGCGCCACAACCGCAAAGACCACGTCCTTCTCGCCGAGGCCCAGGCTCGCCCTCATGTGCGGCGGGGCCGTGCGCGGCTGGTACTCCTCGAGGTCAATGGCGCCCCGCACCATCGTCACCGCGTCCGGTGGTTGGCCCAGCCGGATCAGCGCCCGCGCCCGAAGCCGATCGCTGAGCACGATCAGGTGGTCGGTTCCCCGCGGCCCGAACTGAAGCCGCTCGTGGGGAGTCCCCTTGTAGAGCCGCCCCCCATGGTCACTGCGCACGAGCCGGAAACGACGCGGCCCACGCCGCAGCGCCGTACCGGCCAGCGTGTGGTCCCACGAACCGTGGACGTGCACGAGGTCGAAGTTCCCCTCCTCGATCAGCCGGCTCAGACCCAGAACTTCCTCCATGCCCCGGCGAACACCGGCGCCACTATCAAAGTGGAACCTGTCCTCGACCTGCACCCCCATTCGCCGCGCCTCATCGGCCAGGGAACGCTCGGAGCCGCTACGGAGTCCCCTGCACGCCAGCGCTATGCGCCAGTTCCGGCGGCGGAGTTCCCGGCACAGCACTGCCACGGGCTCGCTGGGCCCGGTCCACTTGTGGTCGGCGTAGCAATGAAGGACGGCTGCGCTCATGCTGCGGGTGGCGGATGGATCGGGACATGCGGACGCGCCTCGGCGCTCCAGTGCGCACAGCGGTCCGCAGGGATCAGGGCGCGGCACATCCGCCCCCTTCGTGCTCGGACCGTGCGCGGGCCAGGATCTCCAACACTTCCTCGTCGCTCGCCTGCGAGAAGTCCTCGTACCACCGCCCGACCGCCATGAAGCCGGATGGTTCGTGAAGGCAGACAAGCTCATCGACCTCATCGCGAAGTCTGGCGGCCGTGCCGGGCGCGCTCACCGGCACCGCCAGCACCAGCCGGGCAGGGCCCCACTGCCGCACGGCCCGAACTGCCGCTATAGCCGTGACGCCGGTGGCGAGGCCGTCGTCGACCACTATTGCCGCCCGACCGCTCACGTCGGGCAGCGGCCGCTCGCCGCGATAGCTGGCCTGGCGGCGTTCCATCTCCTTGCGTTCCTTCTCAGCGATCCGTTCGATCTGCGCCGCATCGAGCCCGAGCGTGCGCACCGTGCCCTCGTCCAGCACCTGCACGCCGCCCGGCCCTACCGCACCGAACCCGAACTCCGGGTTGTGCGGCGCGCCCAGCTTGCGGGTCACGACCACGTCCAGCGGGGCATCCAGCGCTCGCGCGACCTCATAACCCACCACCACGCCTCCGCGCGGCAGGGCCAGGACGATGGGCTGTTGCCCGCGGCAGGCGGCCAACCCTTCGGTCAGCCGCTGGCCAGCATCGCGTCGGTCCCGAAAGATCATATCTTTCCGCTCCGCCTGACTGGCTGCGCCCACGCCCGGCCGGCCCCGCGGCCTCTGCTCGGGCTCCGAGGCCGCCAGTGCGTCCGTCGCCATCCTCGAAACGGGCTCCCGGTCACTATAATTCAGTGCGTGGGCGGACGTCAAGAACACCCCGGCGCCGCTGCAAGGGCTGCCCGCCAGCCACAGGGCCCTCGCTGCTCGGAGGGTTTCCTGCGTTCTATGCTCTGCATGTATACGTATGGCAATTCTCCCATCTTCCAGGGCAGCTCCGGTTCGCATGTGATACACTCGAAGTCTGGCTGGCATGGATGCCTGCGAGTCAGCAGCCGCCAGTGCGCCGGCCGGCAACAGAACGTGAGAGAGGTGTGAACGACTGGGCGCGCGAACAATGGCGAAAGCGGCGTCACGGTGCATCTGAGGACCGTTGCCGAAGACGTTGCGTACGTGACGGCGTCGGTGGCCGGGTGCACCACCGACGCGGCGCTGGCATGCGAAGGGGCGTACGTGCAGATCGCAAATCTGCTGAAGCGCGAGAACCTGCAGATAATCCACGAGCGCATCTTCGGCAGCCTCGCCGTTCACCGTGCTGTCATGGATGCGCGCCGGAATCTCGGTCGGCAAAGCGGCACGAACGAACACGGGCCGGTCACCTACGTGCAGGGCCGCCCCGTGTGGGGAGAGGGGCTCTCGGGCGTCAGCATCGAGGCCGTGCGCCCCTGGCGCAGCGGCGATCATTGGACCGTCTATGAGGATGGGATTCCATGCGGGCGGGGGTGGAAGCGAGGCGGGGCAAGGTTCCTGATGCTGTAGGATATGCACGGTCTCCGCGGCGGGGCGGGAGGGGATGACAGCCGCCAAACGCAGGCCAGCCGGATGTTTGACCGCGCCGAAAGAGTGCTGCGATCGCAGGACGCCTCCTACATGGACGTGGTACGAACCCGGATTTACATCTCGGATATTCTGGACTGGTACGGCGAGTTCAACCGCGTGCGAAACGCCAGGTACAGCCAGTTCGGCCTGATGCAGGATCGGCGCCAGGGGTCCGGAGCAACCCGGCGGTTCACGCCCACCAGCACGGGGATCCAGGGTGACAATCCCCATGGATCGGCCTGCGTGATGGACGTCCTGGCGATATACGGTGAGCCCGGCGCAGAACCGGATGTCACCCCAATGGCGAACGTCCGGCAGTCGGAAGCCCCCACGTATGGGTCGGCCTTTTCACGCGGGATGTGCGTGCGCGATTCCGGCGTGATGCACATCCATGTCTCAGGGCCGGCGGCCATCGATGAGCGAGGCGAGAACTTCTCCCCGGGCAAGTGCCGCGCTCAGGCCTTACGCACGCTCGATAACGTCGAGGCACTCCTCGCACCGCATGGCGCCTCGCTGCAGGATATCTGCGAAGCGACGGTGTTCCTGAAACGCGCGGAAAATGCGCTCGCACTCGGGCAGGCGCTGGTCGAACGGGACCTGAGCGAAATGTCGGCCGTGCGCGTCACGGCCGACATTTGTCGTGACGACCTGCTGTTCGAGATGGACGCCGCGGCCCTGCTGCGGGTGCGGTGAGCTATCCCCTCCTGTCTCGCCATACGTGCCAGAATGGCGGCGGGGGCGCTGCTTGCAACCGTGTTTGTTGAGAGAGTGCTGCAGACGGCTATAATGGTCGTGCAGCCTCGCGGCCTTGCCGCCGCGGACCGCACGATCGCCGTATGCATCGGATTTCCGGCCCGGCCGCATAGAGGTGAATGAATGATAGATCTCAGAAGCGATACCATCACGGTTCCCACCCCCGGCATGTTGAAGGCCATGATGGAGGCCGAGGTGGGGGACGACGTCTTCGGCGAAGACCCAACCGTCAACCGGCTCCAGGAGATGGCGGCGGGACTTCTTGGCAAGGAGGCAGCCCTCTTCGTGGCCTCCGGCACCATGGCCAACCAGGTCTGCCTGAAGGCGTGGACGCGCCCGGGCGATGAGGTGATCACCGCCAGCGGATCGCACATCTGCCACTACGAGGCGGGTGCGCCTGCGGCGCTTTCGGGGCTTACGCTGAGGCTGCTGGATGCCGACCGCGGCATACTCTCCCCCGAGCGGATCGAGGCCGCCATACGGCCCGACAACGATCATTTCCCCCCCACCCGCCTGGTTGCCATCGAGAACACGCACAACCGCGGCGGCGGCTCGGTCTATCCCGTGGAGACCGTGCGTGGAATCGGCGAAGTCTGCCGCCGCCACAATCTTGTCCTGCATCTCGACGGCGCCCGCCTCCTGAACGCCTGCGCTGCGGAAGGCGTGGAACCTGCCGATTACACCCGGCACGTGGACTCGGTGACGCTGTGCTTCTCAAAGGGGCTGGGTTGCCCCGTGGGATCGATTGTGGCGGGGAGCCGCGAGTTCGTCCGATCCGCCAGGCGCATTCGCAAGATGTTCGGCGGCGGCATGCGGCAGATCGGCTACATAGCGGCCGCAGCCATCTACGCGCTGGAGAACAATGTCGATCGGCTTTGCGAGGATCACGACAACGCCCGCGCCCTGGCGGAGGGCATCGCGGGTATCGAGTCTCTGCGCCTGAAGTTCGAGCCTGTCACCAACATGGTCTACTGCGACGTGCTGCCGCCGCTCACGCCGGATGGCCTCTTGTCCCGATTGGACGAGGCGGGCGTTCGTATGCTCTGCCTGTGGGGCACAACATTCCGTGCGGTCTGCCACATCCACATAACGCGACCGGACATCGACGCGACCCTGCGCGCATTGCATGAAATCTGCGCGAAGGCTTGAGCCGCGCACGAGCTGCCACGCTGCTCGACCGTTGCGGGTCTGACAGCGTTGCTTGCCCGCCGCGCACATCCCCGCCGCCGCCTTCGTATAGGGGATGCCGCGTGGAGTCACACGCCGTCGGCGCTTTACTGCGGAATCTTCAGCCGATAGACTTGGTGGTGCAGGATAAGGCAAGGATACTCGTGGGAAGGGACCCTTTGGGGCCCCTTCAAGGCCGAAGACTCATAC
>CAZHPE010000043.1:0-2166 GCA_964534775.1 uncultured candidatus Brocadiaceae bacterium | reverse complement strand
TGAAACTGAAAGACTTCCCGGCCCTGACCGGAATCCGGCAACGATTCAAGTCCGACCGGCTGACCAATCTGTCCGGCGAGCTTCGCAAACAGTTCGACGCGAGCGGCGTGTCCGTCGGGCAGGGTGAGCGCATCGCCATCGCCGTCGGCAGCCGGGGCATCGCCGACATCGTAGAGATCGTGAGAGACGTGGCCGAGTGGGTCCGGGGCCAGGGGGCGGAGCCGTTCATCGTCCCGGCCATGGGCAGCCACGGGGGGGCCACGGCCCAGGGGCAGGAACGCATCCTCAGAGATTACGGCGTGACCGAGGCGAGCACAGGTGCGCCGGTCCTGTCGGGCATGGCCGTAGTCGAGCTCCCACAGGGAACACTGCCGGTGAAGGCGTATTTCGACAGGAAGGCCTTCCAGGCGGACGCCACGATCGCCATCAACCGCATCAAGGTCCACACCGACTACCACGGCCCCTACGAGAGCGGGCTGATGAAGATGCTCGTCATCGGCCTCGGAAAGCAGGCGCAGGCCACCGCGATCCACACGCACGGCGTGCGCGGGCTGCGCGAGGTCATTCCGCAGGTCGCCCGGCAGATACTCGCGCACGCAAACGTCATCATGGGCGTGGCGATCGTCGAGAACGCCTATGATCAGACCATGCTGGTGCGCGCGATCCCTGCCCAGGAGATCCCGGACCGGGAACCGGGGCTGCTGGCGGTTGCGCGAGTGAACATGCCCTCGCTGCCGGTGGATGAACTGGACATCCTGATCATCGACGAGATGGGCAAGGACATCTCCGGCGCAGGCATCGACACCAACATAATCGGCCGGATGATGATTGCCGGCGAGCCGGAGCCGGACGCCCCCAGAATCGCGAGCATCGTCGTACGCGACCTCACCGACGTATCGCGCGGCAACGCCGTCGGGGTCGGGCTGGCAGACGTCATCACGCGTCGGCTGTTCGAGAAGATCAATCTCAAGACCACATACGCCAACCTCATCACCTCCACGTTCCTGGAGCGCGGGAAGATCCCCATCATCGCCGAGGACGACCTCGAGGCGATCGGCTTTGCCTGGCGCACCGCCGGCTCGAAGGCCGGCGATGAGGTGAAGGTCGCCCGCATCCGCAACACGCTCCAGCTGGCGGAGATGTACGTCTCGCCCGCCGTGCTCAACGAGATCCGGGATGATGACGCCATTGAGGTAACGGGGCCGACTGTGGAGCCGTTCGACTCAGCCGGCGAACTCTTCCCGTTCGGCAACCGATGAGCAAGGGCTGCAACGTGAGGCTGCTGGCGCTGGCCGACGACCTGACCGGCGCGCTGGAGATCGGCGGCATCTTCGGCGGCCGGGGCGCCCTGTCGCTGGTGACCACCGAGCGGACGCTGAACCCGCACGGTCTGACCGGCGCGACCTCCGTCCTGACCATTGACACCGACTCTCGTCACCTGCCCCCTGAGCAGGCCGCCGACAGGATTGCGGAACTGGCCCGCCGCGCCGCGGCCGGGGAGATCCCGCTCATCTACAAGAAGACCGACTCCACCCTGCGCGGCAACATCGGGGCGGAACTTCGGGCCTTGATGAACGCGTTCCCGGATCGGCCCCTGGTCTACGCGCCGGCCTATCCGAAGATGGGACGCACGTGCAAGGGCGGCCTTCTGCACGTGGACGGAAGGCCGGTCCACGAGACATCCTTTGCAATCGATCCGCTCGATCCTATCACCGACCCGTGCGTTCGCGCCAAGTTGGCGCCATGGTTTCAGGACTCGGCAGTGTGCGAGATCCGGGCGGATGAACTGGCCGAGAAGATCGGGCGGTGCGATCGCGCTGCGGTGTTCGTCTGCGATGGGGAGATGGAGGAGGACCTTTCGCGCACGGCGCAGGCGCTGGTAGCAGGCGGGCGGCTGAAACTTGCAGCCGGGCCGGCGGGACTCGCCGGCGCGATCGCGCAGGAACTGGACTTGCCAGCGCGGGAGCGCGTCGACTTGCCGAGATCGGCGCGGTCGCTTACCATCTACGGCAGTCTGCACCCTGTCTCGCGCCGGCAGGTCAAGCACGCGCAGGCGGCTGGCGCGCCTGTGATCACGGCTTCCCGGGAGGAACTCATGGCTTCCCAACCGCTCGACGGAACACCGGAGGGCGGCCTCGTTGCCCGCGCGCTCGAAACGATCAGAGC
>CAZHPE010000042.1:0-18531 GCA_964534775.1 uncultured candidatus Brocadiaceae bacterium | reverse complement strand
GCATGTCCAGAGCCTGGTCCGCCACCAGCCTCTTCAGCCGGGCGTTCTCCTTCTCTAACGCCTTCAGCTGCCTGGGCGCCTCCGCCACCGAGGCCCGGCCCATGCGGTAGATGATTTCCATGATCTGCCGCTCACGCCGGCTCAGGTTAGTCTGCCAGTGATTCGCCATGCCGGGAGCCCTCCGTTAGCGTCGCGTAATTGGTCCATGCGAATAAGTCAGCATAGCGCGCCGGCCCTGTCAACCCCTAACATGTGAATTTTCCCGCAGCGACGTGCTCGGGGCCCTGGGAGGTGTTTCTGAGTGATCGCGAGCGCCTCCGCACCTCGGTCAGCCGCCGGGCGGACCACACCCGTTCACCCCTCGCCAAGAGGTTTCAGGCCGGCGAAGAGAAAGGTTTGCACGGAATGCGGGCCGGAACCGTTACATACGTAGGAGGCGGGTCAGGCTCTGGCTATGCACACTATTGACAGACGATTGGGGTTGGCATGCTGACAGGGGCGGATTTGGCCGCGGTATACGAGAATTGCAGAGGTCACCTGCTTGCCGTCGCCAGGCGGGGAGTCCCTTGCGATGCCGATGCAGAAGACATTTGGTCCCTCCGTCAGTAATTGTTACCATGCCGGTGCGGAGCGCGGAGTAAGCCCTCGGCACAGGTTTCTTACGTGGGCCACCAGCGCTCCGACGAGCAAGAGTTCCGCCACGGCCGTGAATGCATTGCGGAAGGCGAGCCGCTTGCCCCACGTGGCGCACTGCGCGTAAGAATCAAGGCGTGGTGCTCGGCGTGGTGCTCGAAGTGCCGCGGAAGATGACGCTCGAACAGGCCCTCGACTGAATCGCCGATGACAAACTGGTCGAGGTAACACCAGAATCCATCCGGGTGCGCAAGGCCGTCATGTGCGCCCGGCAACGCAAGAGCGACCGCCGGCGAGAGCCGCCGCTAAAGCTCTCGCCGCGCGCAAAGGAGCGCCTGACAGAATGCCCGAACCGCACGCATCAATCGTCGCCCGTGAACTCGGCATCAGCGAACCTCAGGTCGCGGCAACCGCCGCGTTGCTGGACGAGGCTTCGACCGTGCCCTTCATCGCGCGCTACCGCAAGGAGGCCACGGGTGCGCTCGACGAGGTGGCCGTCGCCGCCGTCCGCGACCGAGTCCACCAGTTGCGCGAACTCGACAAGCGCCGGGAGGCCGTGCTGAAGTCCGTCGAGGAGCAGGGCAAGCTGACCGATGAGCTGAAGACCAAGTTCCTCACGGCCGCCTTGATGGCCGAACTTGAAGACCTCTACCTGCCGTACAAGCCCAAGCGCCGCACCCGCGCGCAGATCGCCCGCGAAAAGGGCCTGGAGCCGCTCGCCGAGCTGATCTTCTCCCAGAAGGACGAGACCGATCCCCCGGCCGAGGCCGCCGCTTACGTCGGCGCCGAGAAGGGCGTCGAGTCGGCGAAGGACGCACTGGCCGGCGCGCGCGACATCATTGCCGAACGCGTCAACGAGGACCACGAGGCCCGCAGGCGGATGCGCGATCTCTTCGCGGGCAAGGCCATCATCGCCTCCCGCGTTGTGAGCGGGAAGGAGGAGGAGGGGGTCAAGTTCAAGGACTACTACGAGTGGGAAGAACCCATCGCCAAAGCCCCCGGGCACCGCGTGCTCGCCATGCGCCGCGGCGAGAACGAGGGCTTCCTCCACATGCGGATCGCCCCGCCTGAGGAGGACGCGCTCAATCTTCTGCGTGAGATGTTCGTCCGGGCCGATAACCCCGCCGCTACCGAGGTGCGCGCCGCCGTCGAGGACAGCTACAAGCGACTGCTGTCCCTTTCAATGGAGACCGAGATGCGCCTGGCCACCAAGAAGGCGGTCGACGCCGAGGCGATCCACGTCTTCGCCGAGAACCTGCGCCAGCTCCTGCTGGCCCCACCCCTGGCGCAGAAGCGCGTCCTGGCCCTCGACCCCGCCTACCGCACGGGCTGCAAGGTCGCTTGCCTGGACGCCCAGGGCAAGCTGCTCCATCACGAGACGGTCTATCCCCACTCCGGCGACCGGCAGCGCGCCAAGGCCGCCGCTACGATCACGGCGCTCTGTGAGCAATTCTCCGTGGAGGCCGTGGCCGTGGGCAACGGCACCGCCGGGCGGGAGACGGAGGCGTTCGTGCGCTCGCTGGGGCTGGGGGGCGGCATCATCATTGCGATGGTGGATGAGAGCGGCGCATCGGTCTACTCGGGCTCAGAGGTCGCACGGGAGGAGTTCCCCGAGCTGGACTTGACCGTGCGTGGCACAGTCTCGATCGGACGGCGCATGCTGGACCCGCTCTCGGAGCTGATAAAGATCGACCCGAAGTCCGTCGGCGTCGGGCAGTACCAGCACGATGTGGACCAGGGCGAGCTGCGCCAGAGTCTGGAGGACGTGGTGACAAGCTGCGTGAACAGCGTGGGCGTGGAGGTCAACACGGCCAGCAAGCAGCTCCTGACCCACGTGTCAGGGCTCGGGCCGAAGCTCGCGCAGGCCATCGTGAGCGTGCGCGACGAGCGCGGACCGTTCCGCTCCCGCAAGGACCTGAAGGACGTGCCCGGCATCGGCCCGAAAACCTTCGAGCAGGCGGCCGGCTTCCTGCGCATCCGCTGCGCCCAGAACCCCCTGGACGCCAGCGGCGTGCACCCGGAGAGCTACCACGTCGTCCGCGCCATGGCGAGTGATCTGGGTTGCGCCGCCGGCGACCTGATAGCCGACCCCGACCTGCGCCGTCGCATCGTGCTGGACCGTTACGTGGGCGAGGACGTGGGCATGCCGACACTGGTGGACATACTGGCCGAGATGGGCCAGCCGGGCCGGGACCCCCGGGAGCGCTTCGAGCCGTTCATGTTCGCCGACGGCGTCCAGAGGATCGAGGACCTCCAGCTCGGCATGAAGCTGCCCGGCATCGTGACCAATATCACGAACTTCGGCGCATTCGTGGACGTGGGCGTGCACCAGGACGGCCTGGTCCACGTGAGCGAGATGGCGAACCGCTTCGTCCGCGACCCCTCAGAGGTGGTGAAACTGCGGCAGAAGGTGACCGTCACCGTGCTGGAGGTGGACCTGGCGCGTAAGCGCATCGCGCTCTCGATGCGCAGCAAACCCGGTGAGGCGCGGCAGCGCCGGAGCCCGAGGCCGAGCGGCGAAGGACGGCCTCCCGCAGGCGGAAACAAGCCCCCGCCGCGCCGGAAGGGCGCCTTGAACCAGCCGTTCAAGGACCTGCTGAAGGGCCGGAGCTGTGACCGGAATGAACCTGTCATCTGATCGGAGGCCATGCCCGCCCCGGGGAATCTGAGAGCTTGATCGTAAGGGGACTCTCCGGCTGCTTTACGGCTCCGCGTTTCGCAAGAGGGGTTCTTCTGCACCTTGACTTTGGGCACGTTCTTGACTACATTGTCGGAGAGGCATGAGCGCCGGACCGCGAAGGTAAGAAGGCCTGAGGCGGCGTAGCCAAGAGGACAAAGGCAACGGTTTGCAAAACCGTCATCCACGGGTTCGAATCCCGTCGCCGCCTCCAGTCGTCCTTCCCCTGGGGCGTGAGCGGTCCACAGGCAATCGGGGAGCCGGCACGGTTGATCGGGCGAGTGGCGGAAGGGAAGACGCACTGGACTTAAAATCCAGTGGGCTACTATGCCCGTGGGGGTTCGAATCCCCCCTCGCCCACCACTAACCCGTTTTAGAGAAAAGACTTACAATCTTCCCCTCTGTCCGACCATCGGCAGCCTCACGAGGGCCGTGATACGATTCTGATACGATGCCGATCGCATCATCGAAGGGAAGCTGGGCCTGCGCCTCGCGCAATGCGTCCGGCATGACCCCGGTATAGTACCTCACCGTGGTGGCGATCGCGCTATGCCCGGCAAGCTGCTGAACCAGCGCGGCGTTGACCCCAGCATTGGCCAGGTGGCTAACGAAAGTGCGGCGCAGGTCGTGTAGGGTGCAGTACTTTATGCCCGCCTCCTGCACGATGTCTTTGAACGCCTTCGAAACCGTGTCCCCGCACATTGGCGCGTCCCCAGCCCCGAAGACGAATTCACCCCGGCGGGGCAGCTCCCGGAGGAGCTCGCAAACCGGAGGAATACGGTTGAAGTCACGGGCGACACGTCGGACATCGTGGACCTGTTCGTCCGGATCAACTCGACAGGCAAGGCGCTCACGTCCGCCGAGAAGCGAAACGCGCGCTTCTACAGAAGAGAGCCGTACGTGGCAGCCAGAAGTGGCGCCAGCTACTTGTGAACGACGCGCCGGACGTCTTGCTCCACGGACTACACGCTAATGGGGTGATCGACCCCGCGGCAACCGTGGAGTGGAAGTCGCCCCTTAGGTCGAACGCATGGGCGGAATACCGCGACGCGGCGTCCCTGCACGTCCTGGGGTCGACGGAGCATGTGCCCGAGTTGGCCGGATTCTGGCCGAAGGGCGGGCCCCAGTGGGACGGGCTGGGCGTAGCGTCGGATGGCACCGTGCTGCTTGGCGATGTGCAAGTAAAAGGGAGCCGCGGCAAGCGCCCAAAATGGGACCACTCGGTTGCCAAGAATAGCGCCCTCTGGGGGCGCTGTCGGTGCCCGAGAGCGACGAGCCGGGCCGCATCATGGACTTCAACAAGGCGCTCTGGGACGCCTACAACCGGATAGCCAATCTGGAGGGCTGACGCCCGGGCAAGGGGCGCGCAGCCCCCCGCCGATGTGACGACGAGCCCCCAGTTTAGAAACACTTCCTTGAGGAAGTATGCTGTGTTATACCATCGGAAACTACGGGCCAGGATTCACCGTCGATACACTCTATATCCAGAAAGGCAGTCCCTGGGAGAACGGATATGTGGAGAGTTTCAACGGCAAGCTTAGGGATGAGTTGCTGGATCGGGAGCTGTTCCTGAGCCTGCCGGAGGCAAGGTATGTGCTGGACGAATGGCGGGAGGAGTACAATCACCATCGTCCGCACAGCGGATTGAACTGGCGCACGCCTGTTGCGTTCGCAGCGTCCTTGGCTGGTCCTCCGGTCGGGGCTCCGCCCCTCCCTCCAGACCAGCCCGCGAGGAAACCCCACCCAATTCTCTCATAACAACTGGCACAAAAAGCGGGAAGGGGTCATTCCCTCTTGGCTGGCTCACGTCAACGTGCGCGAATCTCTTATAGATATCGACTCCTGCGAATGCATCCACGAGGCCGCCCCCTTGTGGGATCAGGGTTTTGAGCCACTGGGAGCTCGCGCTATACCCTGCACCAAAGGGGAGCCGCCTTTCGTCAGATCACGATATCCGGAGCCGGGGATGCATGTTGCGTCTCCGGGGTTCCACCGTTTGGGGGGAACGACTGTGGGGTACCGAAAACAAGTTAGCCTCAGCCTGTGGTACGGCGTGGTGCCGGTGTTCCTGTGCGTCGTGGCGATGGCTGCCCTCACGGCGGGGCTGGTCAATCTGCGCGTCAGCCAGCAGGCACAGGACCTGCTGCGCGAAACCGGTCGGGACGTCGAGCGGATTCTCTCGAGCATCCGGGGTGAAACCGCCGACCTGGCAGCCAACAGGCCCGAGGCGTCGACGAGCCGGCTGCAAAAACGGATAGCTGAGTGCGACGAGGAAATGGGGCATGCCCGCGCGGGGTTCATACGTCTGCTGGCGGACTCCCCCGAGTGGGACGAGATCGTGACGCGCAGCAAGAGTGTCGCGGCGATAGAGGCCGGGGCGCCGGGCAGCCCGCCAGAGCAGGACAGCCAGCACAGCATCCTCCAGAAGATGCTGGTCGACCTGGAGACCTTCGAGCGCGAGTTCAGTGAAAGCAGTGACTCGGTCGCTGAGGTGGGGGGGCACAAGTGTCGACTGGGCCTGTTGTGCATCCAAGGCGCATTGGGCGCCGTGGCGCTTGCGGGACTGTGGTGTGCCGTGTCCCTGGCGTGGGGAGCCCTCGAAGCGACCTCCCCTGCCGGAGAGGACGTGGACCTGGCCAGCGAGCTTGAAATGTTCTCCCGCAAATCCACATTCCGGGCCCGCATCGAGCACCTACGCCCCGCCGGCGCGCCGCCGCTTCCGTCGGACGCCCGGTGGGAACTGACGCTCGTCCGCGTGGCCGGCGAGAGGCGCACGCACATCTACTTCGAGGCCGTGGCATGCTGCGGGGAGGAGCAGATCCCGGTCTGGGGACGGCGCTACAAGTGGGCCGGCTACGTGAAAGGCCTTCAAGGCATCCTGTTCCCAGCCTTCCAAAACGCGAACTGGCGCATCATGCGCACGCTGCGGGCCAACGGCCTGCCCGGCCCGTTCCCCTTGGCGCACGTAACCAGCCGCGAAGGCGCGCTCTCCCGGGGCGGAATTGTGCTGTGCGAACACCTCGGGACACTCGAGTATGTCAAGCGATTCTTCCGAGAGAAATGCTGCCTGCTGCCGTCGAAGGGCCGCCGGGAACTCTCCCGGCGCCTCATCTCCTTCCTCGACGACCTCCACCGGGCAGGCCTGTACCGGATATCGACCCGCTACCTGCATGGGCGCAACCTCGACGACCCCGCGGGCAAGAGCGAGTTGTTTCTGCTGGACCTGGACAAGGTGCTGTTGTGGGAGCGCTGCCCGCGCCGCGTGGCCCGATGGCTGCGGCGCGCCGACGGCCGTCGTTTGTCGCGCATGTTGAGCGAGGCCCTGACGGCCGAAGAATGCGCCGAGGCCCAGCAGTACATGCATCGCTTGGAGGAAGATGCCGCCTCCCGGACCCGGGCTCACGGCCCGCTTCCGGGGGGGGGCGACGGTCGCTGAGCCGGTTGTTGACCGTCGGCGAGCCGGGCGGACGCCCGCGCCGGTCACATCCGTTCGGGAGCCGCCATCCCCAGCAGGCCCAGGCCGCTGCGGATGGCATGCTGGACCCCTTCGACCAGCAGCAGCCGGGCGGCCCGCAACGCGTCATCCCCGCACAGCACCCGCCGCTCAGGCTCGCGCATACCGGCAGAGTAGTACGTGCTGAACCGCGCGCAAAGCTCAAGCAGGTAGTTCGCCACGACGGACGGCTCGCGGGTTTCGGCCGCGAAGCGGATGCGCGCCGGCCAGTCCTCAAGCAGCCGCACAAGCGCCCATTCCTCCGGCAATTCGAGCCTGGAGAAGTCCACGTCCGCCCTCACCTCCTGGCCGGCCTTGCGCAGGATGCTGCACAGGCGCGCGTGGGCATACTGCACGTACGGCCCCGTGTCCCCCTCGAAGTCCAGCATGCGGTCCCAGTCGAAGATCACGTCCTTGCCACGTTTGACCGACAGGTCGCTGAACACCACGGCCCCGATCCCCACCTGCGCGGCCAACTCGCCGAGGTCCGCGCCTTCCGCCATGCGGTCCAGATTCTCGCCTATCTTCTGTCGGGCCCTCTCGATACCCTCGCGAAGCACGTCCTCCAGCAGGATCACCTCCCCCTTTCGCGTCGACCCTTTGCGCGCCTCGCCAGTCTCGGGGTCTCGGAACTTCACGAGGCCGAAGTCCACGTGCTCGATGCGCTCGGCCCACTCGTGGCCCATCAACTGCAGGACCTTGCGGAGCTGGGCGAAGTGCAGCTTCTGCTCGCCGCCGACCACGTAGATGGCGGTCTCGAAGTCATAGGTCTGCTTTCGGTACTCGGCGGCGCAAATATCGCGGGTGATGTAGAGCGTGGCGCCATCGCTCTTACGCAGCATCACGGACGGCAGGTCGTAAGCATCCAACGGCACCATGAGGGCGCCCTCGCTCTCCTGCGCTATGCCGGCCTGAACCAGACGCTCGGTACACCCATGCGTCATCGGAACGTAGAAGCTCTCCGGCGTGGACGCGTCGAACCGGACTCCGAGCATGTCATAGATGTGCTCGAACTCTTCCAGGCTCATCTCCGTGAACCGTTTCCACAACTCCGTCGCTGCGGCCTCCCTCGTCTCCAGCCGGCGGAAGGCTTCGCGCGCAAGATCCTCGAGTTCAGGTTCCCGCTCCGCAGCGCTGCTAAAGCGCACGTAGGCGTCCTGGAGGTCGGAGACCGTGGCGGCCCGGGCATCCAGGTCGTCGTAGCGTTCGAACGCCACGATCAGCTTGCCGAAACTCGTCCCCCAGTCCCCCAGGTGGTTGATGCCCACTACTCGGTGGCCCAGCGCCCGGAAGATGAGGGTGATGGACCGTCCGATGATGGCCGAGCGCAGGTGATGCACGGCCAGGTGCCTGGCGATGTTGGGGCTGGAGTAGTCGATCACGATTGTCTCGCCCGCGCCGAGGTTGCTGCACCCGTAGGCCTCGGCCGCCTCGTGGACCTGCCGCAGCACGTGGGCGGTCATCACCGGTCGGTTCGCCCTGAAGTTGAGGTACGGCCCGGCCGCGGCGGCGCCCGGCACGTTCTCGGTGGGCGTGAAGCTCGCGGCCAACTCTTCCGCGATGGCGGCTGGGGCCTTGCGGAGCTCCCGCGCCAGGGCAAAGCACGGCAGGGCGTAGTCGCCCATCTCCGCATTCGGCGGCACCTCGATCAGGCCCCCGATGGCCGCCTGGTCAAGCGGAACGCGCCCTGTGAGCCACGCGACGACCTCTTCCCGGATTGGATTGCCCTTGTTCATCGTTCCCATCAGACTCGGGCCTTATCGGCCAGCGCAGTTGACCCCAAATAGAAAGGCACGCCCATGAAAGAGGCCCCTTTCCGGGCAGGCGGGCGCCCCGCCCGCCACGGGGCGTCGTGGGGAAGACATCCGGACCGCGACGGCCCGGCTACCATCTCGTCTTTGCAGAAACGCCCGCGCGGCCCGTCACTCTTCCCCTTCGTCCCACAGATCCGCCTGCATGGGGCCGGAGAGAGCGTCCGGCTGCTTGAATATCTGCGTGACCGACCGGTCCGTATGGATATTGCGAATGGCCGCGGCGAGCAGGGGAGCAACGCTGACCACGTGCAGGCGGTCGTCCACCCGGGGCGTGGGCAAGGTATCGGTGGTCACGATCCGTTTGACGCCGGCGTCCAGGACGCGCTCGATCGCACCTTCCGAGAACACGGGGTGGACGCAGGAGACATAGGACACGCTCAGGTCGAACCTCTCGCGCAGCGCGCACATGGCCCTGGTCATGGTGCCGCCGGTGAGGATCTCATCGTCGAATATTGCCACTTCACGGCCGCGAATCGCGTCACCGCCTATGACGTTGCGAATCTCGGGGTCCTCATTGTCGCCCCAGCGCCTCTTGTCGCACACGGCCAGTGGCACGTTCAGCATCTCGGCATAGCTCGTGGCCCACTTCACGCCGCCGGCGTCGGTGGCCAGGACGCCGAAGTTGCTCAGGTCGTAGTGCTTGCTGAAGTAATGCGCGATCACGGGGTTGGCGTCGAGTTGATCGCACGGCATGGGCATGAAGCCCTGGATCTGCAGTTGATGCAGGTTGACCGTCAGCACGCGGTCGGCGCCCGCCTCGCGGAAGAGCTGGCCGACCAAGCGAGCGGTGATGGAGATGCGCGGTTCGTCCTTCTTGTCGCTGCGCACGTAGGGGTAGTACGGGGTCACGATGGTGACGCGGCCCGCCGATGCGCCCTTGAGCGCATCGACGAGGATGAGGAGCTCCAGGATGTTCTCCGACAGGCACAGCTTGGCCGCTGCCCCGGAACCTAACCCCTCCGGGTTGACGCCCGCCGGGGCATGCCAGGAGGTAGCCGCCGTCTGGATCACGAACACATCGGCCCCCCGCACGCTCTCTTTGATCTTGACCTTCAGGTTCTCGTTGGCGAACTTGATAACCTCGGGCTCGTGCAGCTCCAGGGGCGCCACGCCGGGCAGGCGCTGCAGTGCCTTGCATATTCTGTTCGCCAGGTAGTAGCTCGCCCGGCCAGTAAAGATCATCAAGGGCTCATTCATGCGTGCTCATCTCCGCGAACGAACGACTTCGGGCCGGGACTCTTGTGCTCCCGGAGTTTTCTGGGTACATGACCGATTATATAATACATATCCCATTTTGCCAGCGCCAACACTCCTTTTTCCTCACGGCTCGCCAGCCCGTCGCCCGCCGGGCGGTCCCCCCGGCGCCCTTCCGTACCCGGCCCCCATGCATCATGCATACCCCGTCCACTAGCCTGCCAGCGCTGATCCACTGCCCCGCCACCGCTACCCCGCCCGGGCATCATGCAAGCGCCATCCCCCTGCCAGTCAGGACCGTCCAGCGTTGACCCCCGGCCCAGCCACCCCCATTCGCCGGAAGACGCAGTCCTCCGGCCGTCTTGACGCCGCCGCACGCTCAACGTACAATCCTGATCTACACGTTGTCCGGGCGCCGGCCCGAACTGGCGATGGAACCCGGCCGGCGATGCCAGGCCGGTGGAGGGTGAGGGTGCGGAACTTCCTGCGCAGACTTCTTTCAGCAAGAGGGCGCGCCGTGGCAAGCGAAGAGGGCGGCAAGTTCCAGGCGATCAGGGTGCGCAGCTACCTGCGGCGGGACAGGGCGGACGTGCTGGAGATTGCCGCCGGGAGCTTCGGCGGCGTCTCGCTGGATGAAAACATTGAGAACGAGTTCGGCAAGATCCGCGACGGTTGGCAGCAGCTCAAGAAGGACGCCGTGGACTATGACCTCACAGGGAACCCCGAGTATGCGTTCGTGGCGGAGGTCGGCAGCCGCGTGGTCGGCTTCGCATGCAACCGTCTATATCGCCATCGTTCCGTCGGCCACGTGACGAACGTGGCGGTCACGCCGGAGTTCCAGGGCAAGGGGGTGGGCAAGGCCCTCATCGACGCCTCGCTGGAGCGCTTCCGCGAGAAGGGCGCGCGCTACGTGCGCATCGAGACCCTCCAGCAGAACGCGAAGGGCCTGAACTGCTACCCGTCCCTGGGCTTCAAAGAGGTCGGCCGGCAGGTCTATTTCTTCAAGGAACTGTAGGCCGCCGGGGCCATTTCTTCCACCGCCCGCCTCTGGCACTAACCCATAGCCCGCACGCGAGTTACGCGCCGGGCACCCATGCCTTCCGCGGGGGCCTTGGAAAAAGTCGCGGAATCATGCTTGCCAATCGCCCAAATATGCCGATACGGTAGTGTACGGTCGGAGCGAATGAGTCTCTGAGCAGACCGGACCAGGAAAAGAGCGCGAGTTGACAAGACTCGGAATTACGCAAAGCGCGTAACAAAAGCAAAAATGTTCCGGGCCCGCCTTTGGAAGCTTCTTCGCTCCGCTTCTTTTTCCCCTCGGCCCGAATCGGAGGCCGGACACTTCGAGTCGTACCCCTACTCTTCTGGCGGCAAAGGCGGGAGTTCCGGAACCGAATCGCCGTAGACTTCTTTGAGCCCAGCAGCCAGGGCACGGCGCACGCCCGGGGCGGAAAGCTCCGGCCCTTTCAGTTGCAACTTGTCCCCGGGCGCTTCGCCAAAGTCGAACGCACTCTTGCCGTTAATAAGTACCGTGGCGCATTCGAGACAATTCCCCTTCATGACCTGCCTTCCCTGCTCGCTGCCCATGTTGGCGATCCTGAGCGAGACCATGGACGGGAACTTCTGACTAACCGAGGCGAGGTAGAGGCCAACATAGTCCTTGTACATCGCCGCAACGGGCAGCGCGGCGATCACCTTGACCTTCGCGGGAGGCTCGCCGATAAGCTTGTCGCACAGGGGGAGCAAAACCCCCGTCTGCTCGATGGCAGATTCCACCGCGCCCAACTCTGCGGGAAGGTGAGGCTCATCAAACGCCGTGAGCGCGTCGGAGTAGAACGCCTCGATCTGCTTGCGGCGCTCCTGCGAAAGCTTGCCCCAGCCCTCCGATGCCTTGAGTTGTTCCAGGTTCTGCTGACACCTCTCCGTGAAATTCCACTCCTGCGGCTTCTGCACGTGGCTGTCCGCAAACAAGCCGTTGCGCCAGCCGAGGTGGTTACCGGCCTTGTCGTAGGCGACGATCAGGTCGGGGCTCCACATTCCGCGCGAGACGGAACCCAAGAAATGATAGCTGGACTCGATGTCCTCACAGATCGTCATCGAGCTGCCGTCGTCCGGGCAGGCAAAGGTCTGCAGGGACGCCACGTAGATGGGATAGAGTTCGTCCAGCGTCTCGGGGAAGGTGCCATCATGGTCGGACGCGTACACTGCCATACTGAGCCCGAAATTGTGCAGATTGCCCATGCACGCGGGTCCGCGAGCAATGCCCTATACGACCCCCCAAGCTGCCCGATCGCCGATAGCATGCCGCCCAGCGAGCCGACCGGCGAGAACGACTCGTAAAGGATCCCCTCCGGGTCGTTGATCCGGCCCCCGCCCAGGCCGAGCATATGCTCCTGGACGACGGAGGCGGGGGGGGCATCAGCTCGGCGCGTATCGGCACCTCATCCACCCCGTGCAGCGCGTGCGCCCCGATGACCAGCTGGTTGTAGAACTCCACCAGCCCGCGGCCGACGTCGCTGTGGGAGATGCCGTCGCAGCCTCCAGGAACCGGCAGGCGACGCGCCGGAAGTCCGGGTTGTCGCGGATGGACTCCCCGCCGCCGCCGCGCATGCGTCGCAGAAACCCTTTGAGCGTCTGGGGGTAGAGGGCGAGCGCGATGAACCTGTTCCCATATGTGTAGGACGGCGAGAAGGGCATGGGAACGGTCGTGATGTCGAGGTGATGGATCGTCCGGCCGCCGTACTGTATCTCGCGGAGACGAACGTGCTCCCCCGCCAGGCCGATCAGCTTGCGGATGGAGGAATCCAGCGCGTTGCGGTCCTTGTACTCGATCATCAGAACGTTCTCGTCCGGGGAGGCGTAAAAGAGTATCTGCGTCCCGAGCGAGGCAAGGAGGTCTTCCTTGATCCGGAAGCCGGCCCGTTGCTCGAAATCGGCGATGGCATCCAGGACCTCCGCTGAATCCGCATCCCCGACGTTCTGCAGCAGATTGATGACCGCGCCGTAGGCCTGCTCCAGGTCCAGGCGCAACACCGCCGCGGCCCGGGCGTTCTTCGGGACCATGCTCAGCACCGCGAGGTCCACCGGCCGAGGCGAGGGGGTCAGAAAGCCGCCGCGTTCGCCCGGCGCGTCGAGGTAAAGGGCGGCGCGGATGCCGCCCTCGGCGAACCGGGACCCGAACCCTGCGGCGACGATGTTCTGCACCCCCAGGGACTCCACAAATGGCTGGGCTTCGGGAGGTATGGCCGCACCGAACTGCCCATGCAGCGTCTTGACGTCGGCATAGATCACCAACATGCAGTCGCGGCCGCCGACCTTCCCGATGACGTGTTTGAACGTTGCCTGGGCCGAGAGAGGCTCTCCCTGGCCGGCGGCCAGATTGAGGGCCGTCCGCAGATCGGTTGGGAGGGAAGCTGCGATCATCCGCCGGTCGACAAAGGTGTAGTACAAGGCGTCATCGGGCGACCCCATCGCCTTGATCTCAGCGCCCCCGTGCTCCTGCACCACCCGGGACTCCAGCATCTGCGGCCCGAAGGTCCCCGTGAGGGCCTCCGCCAGAGCCGCTTCGGCTTCGGCCGGCTCCCGCTTCAACAGGGCAGAGATGAGAATGCCGGGCACGGGCTCCCCGGCCTCGGTGAAGCGCAACCTGGTGTAGGCCACCGAGAACTCGCGGCTCAGCGCCTCTGTGATGAACTCAAGGTCCGCGGGTATCTCGTCCCCGTAGACCTCCAGCAGCAAGCGGCAGGTATCCTGGCCATGCTCGATGAAAGCCTTCATCTCCGGTTCACTGGCGATCTTGTGGAGCGCCGACTCGCGGTAGGCCGCCGAGTCCCGCGGGTTCTTCACCGACAGGAAGAACATGGTCCCCGCCAGATGGAGGTCCTCGGGGACCGGAATGCGGGTGTCAAGCCAGTACACGGCATGGGTCAGGGATCAGGGGGCACCTGACAGGGGGCGGCCGCCATGATTGCGTGCCGGCCGGGCGACGGGCTATAATGGGCGGGCCGGCAAAGGGCTTTGACAGGATGAGCGGGATAGGGCTGGTCACGTTAGGCCGGCGGCGAACGGCTTTGACAGGATGAGAGGAAGGGCGAGGACGGCTTGGCTGCGACCGAACTACAGGACGGGATCGCGTTCATCAGCACATTCCCACCCCGTCAGTGCGGCATAGGAACGTTCTGCAACAGCCTCGTCAGCGCCTGCGCGCCACATACCGGGGGGCGGCTGCGCATGTTGATCGCCGCCCTGGACGATCCCAGGGCGGACTACGACTATCCCGAGCTGGTGCGCTACCGCATCGACGAAGGCAACCGGGTCAACTACGTCGAGGCCGCCGAGTTCCTGAACTTCAACAACGTGCGCGCCGTGAGCGTGCAGCACGAGTTCGGCCTGTTCGGTGGCGCCGACGGGGCCTACGTGCTTGACCTGCTGCGGGAGCTGCGCTGCCCGATCATCACCACTTGCCACACGATCCTGGACGCGCCCTCGCCCGGCCAGCGGGAGGTGATGAAGGAGCTGATCGTGCTGAGCCAGCGCCTGGTGGTCATGACCCGGCTGGGCAATGAGTTCCTGCGGGATGAATACGACGCGCCGCCGGAGAAGATACTCGTCATACCCCACGGCGTGCCCGAGCTGCCCCTCGTGGAGCCGGACCACTACAAGGCCCAGTTCGGCGTGGAGGGCCGGCCGGTGCTGCTGACCTTCGGGCTGCTGAACAAGGGCAAGGGGATCGAGTACGCCCTGCGCGCCCTCCCGCCCGTCGTGCGGGAACACCCCAACCTCTGCTACATCGTGCTGGGCGCCACACACCCGAACGTCGTGGCCGAGGAGGGCGAGAGCTACCGCCTGAGCCTCCAGCGCCTGGCGCGCGAGCTCGGGCTGCAGAAGAACGTGCTGTTTGTGGGCCGCTTCGTGGAACAGGCGGAGCTGTGCGAGTTCCTCAAGGCGGCCGACATCTACGTGACCCCCTACCTGAACCGGGAACAGATCACCAGCGGCACCCTGGCATACGCGCTCGGCGCCGGCAAGCCCATCGTCTCTACCCGGTACTGGCACGCCGAGGAGCTCCTGGCCGACGGGCGCGGCGTGCTGGTGGATTGCGAGGATTCCGAGGCGATCTCCGACGGGCTGCTGGGCATCCTCAGGAACCCCGGCCGCATGCGCGAGATGAGGGCGAACGCTTACGAGCACTCCCGGCCGATGGTGTGGCGGGAGGTCGGCCGCCGGTACGTCGGCGCCTTTCGGGAGGCGATGAGCACCGCGCGAGTGAGGGCCGGGACGCTGGATGCGTCCATGCGCCGGCTCCTGCCCATCACCGGGCTGCCCAAGCCCCGGCTGGAGCACCTCGTGCGCATGACGGACGACACCGGCATCCTGCAACACGCGCGCCACAGCGTGCCCAACCGACACCACGGTTACACCACCGACGACAACGCCCGCGCGCTGCTTGTGGCCACGAAGTTCCACAACCTGTTCCGCCGGGAGGATGGCGAGCGGCTGCTGAACGTCTACCTGAGCTTCATCCAGTACGCGCAGCGCGAGGACGGTCTGTTCCGCAACTTCATGGGCTACGACCGCCGGTTCCTGGAGGAGGTGAGCAGCGACGATTGCCTCGGCCGGGCCCTGTGGGGCCTGGGATACGTGGTGCACCGGGGCCCGGTGGCCCTCGCCCGCCTGGCCACGGAACTGTTCGAGGCATCCATCAGCCGCCACAGCGTGCTGCTCGTGTTGAGCGCGCGGGCGCGGGCCTACACCATTCTGGGCCTCTACTATTACCTCCAGCGCTATCCCGAGGCGCACGACATAGAGAACAAGATAGACGCCGTGGCCGACAAGAACCTGGGATGCTTCCGGGCGCAGAGCCGCCCCGACTGGGTCTGGTTCGAGCCCATCGTCACCTACGACAACGCCATTCTCCCGCACGCACTCTTCCTTGCATACGAAGCGACCGGCAATGAGCGATACCTGGAGGTAGCAGTCGAGACTCTGGACTTCCTGATCGAGATGTGCCACGAGGGCGATCACTTCTCCCTGGTCGGCAATCAGGGATGGCGCAAGCCGGATAGGGCTACGGCGCAGTTCGACCAGCAGCCCGTGGATGCCTGCGGCCTGGTGGGGGCCTGTAAGGCGGCCTTCCGCCAGACGGGCGAGCGCAAGTACCTCCGCTACATGCGCGAGGCGTTCGACTGGTTCCTGGGAGTGAACGACCTCGGCGTGCCGCTCTACGACTTCCGTACCGGTGGCTGCTCGGACGGCCTGACGCGTGAGGGAGCGAGCTGGAATCAGGGGGCCGAGAGCACCGTGTGCTGCCTGCTGGCGCTCTTGACGCTCACGGAGATTTACTCCGAGCAGGACCGGGCGGTGACTCGCCGGCGGCCGGGCGGCGCGTAAGATAGGGGGCCTGGGATCAGGGGTCAGCAGCAAGGTCACAAAGTCGAAGGGTCGAAATGTCCAAGAGCTATGACCCCCGATGCAATTGGTCTTGGCGGCACAGGCAAGGGATGACGGAGCAGGGATGCGATTGAGGATATCTTTTCCACCCCGTCCAGTTGCACTGGTTGCACCGCTTGACTCTTGGACTCTTGGACTTCCGTTGGCACTCAGGACTGATTGAGTCTGCCACCTGCGGCAACTATAGCGTTTTGGGGTGAGGCGCGCAAATGGGGGGTTGCCCCGGCACGGGATTGCGACTAACATCGGTGCCGATGAGCGACGAAACCAGCAGCCCGCACCCCGATGACCGGCGGGACCGGCTGTGCCCTCATTGCGGACTGGGGGCGCTGCCGCAGACGAAGTACTGCATGCGCTGCGGCAAGCCCCGGCCCGAGATGCCGCCCACCGAGGAGCAGGTCGCCGCGGAGGAGAAACGGCACCGGTGGCGGGCAAGTGATCTGGTTCTTTGACATCTTCCCCGGACTGCTTTCGGCCAGGGTGGTGGCCGCCTCGCTGGTCGCATTCATCCTGGCGTTCGTGCTCAGGATGGCGGCTGCGGGAGTCGGCGCCGGTCTGCTGAACGCGGGGCCTGCAGCCATGTTTCTCCTGCCCTTGGCGGCGCTCACCGGCGGGGGCTGCGTGCTGACGCTCGTGACCGGCCTGACCTGGCTTGTCTACGGCCTGGTGTGCGTCCCGTGGGTAGCCTGGGGCGACCTGCGGACGCGGCACTGGGCGGCCATTTTCGTCCTCACCATCATTGCGCTCCGGGTATTCGTTCTCATCGGGAGCCTGTTTCGCCGCTGACCGCGCGGGCGGAGGCCCCCGGCGCCGGGCCGCAAGCGAATTGCGCCGCAGCCCCAGTCCTGCTAAACTCTTATGGGTCGAACGGTGGGCGTACGCCGCGCCAAGAGATGACGGCCACCAAGGGGCTCCGGCCCCGGTAAAAGAGGTTCTCGAAGTATGGTTTGTATCAGCGATCACTCCGCAAGGGTGGACGAGGCACGCTCAGGCGCCACCATAGCAGGGTGGGCGCTGGCGGCGATGGTCTTGCTCGGGGCCGTGGCGACGGTTTCGGTGGGGCAAGCGCCTGGGGATGCGAGGCGGGAAAGGCAGGAGGAGAAGCTGGTGCGCGTCGGCGGCCGCGTTGTCACGCGCAGGGAGCTGAACGCCTACACGGAGGCGTTCTATCTTACGCCCGAGCTGCGGGAGGACATGGCGCGGCGTCCGGCCATCGAGCGCGAGAAGTTCTACGACCAGACCCACCGCAATGCGCTGCAGGTGCTGATCGACCGGCTCCTGATCGTGGAGGCGGCCCGCGAGGCCTACTTTGGCAGTGACGGGAACACCGATATGCTGGACCGGCTGGTGAAGATGGAGGAGGAGCGGCTGACGGCGAAGAGGGGTTCGACGCTGAAGCTGCGCCGCTGGCTCAACGGGCAGGGCATGGGGCTGGAAGAGTGGCGGACGATGATGGCCGATCAGGTCCTGCATCAGCAGTACATGACGGACAAGGTCACCTCCCGCGCGCGGGTGGCCCCGAACGAAATGCGCCGCTATTACGCCCGCGAGGCCGAGAGCCTCCGGCAGCCGCGCAAGCTGGTTTACCGGCTGATCATAGTGGACTCGGAGGGCTGCGAGGACGATGCGGCCGAGCGCCGGAAGGCAGAACGGGTCCTGGCCGCGATACGCGACGGGGCCGACTTCGCCGCAACGGCCGATGAGTTCTCCCTAGATCGCGACAGCCGCCCGGGCGGCCTGCACGAGGTTGAGGCGCCGGAGAGTCCGGCCGACTGGCTCCCGCCCGTATGCCGGGGACTGGCCGAAGGGCAGGTCTCGGGGCTGATCGAGACCCCCGGCGGCTGCGGGATCGCCAGGTTTGAGAAGGTAATCGCGGGCGGCGTGCCCCCGTTCGTGGAGGCGCAGCAGCAGATTCGGGAGATCCTGCGCCGGCGGAAGGCCGAGGCGCTCCGCGAGCAGATTCTGGCGGAGCTGCGGCGGAAGGTGCCTGTGGAATACTTCCCCGCCGGGCGGAGGATCGCGGGCCTGCGCCGAAGCGGGGAGTGAGGCGGCCGCGCGAGGCACCGGTGCGGGGCGGCTTGGCATGTCACCTCAAATGCGGATAGAATGGGGGGCAACGAAGGGGAATGCATCCACTTTTTTCCTCAGCACGACAAAGGCGCAAACCAATGAACCACCGAGGCAATGCAGGGGCGGGGCTCAGGGGCCTCGCCGAGGAAGAGGAAAAGGGCGAGAAGGAGCGGGAGAAGCTCTCGCTGGGGGAGAAGCTG
>CAZHPE010000041.1:0-18648 GCA_964534775.1 uncultured candidatus Brocadiaceae bacterium | reverse complement strand
AACGACCCCATCCGTCCCATGACCTCTGCAAGGTTCCGGGCGTCGATGTGTTCCAAGCCAGGTAGCAACGCATTGCCATCCTTATCTGTAGGGTATCAGAAAGCCATTGACGCCGGGTCTGTCTGGGCGAACTGATGGATGCGTTCCTCCACGGCATCCAAGTCCTTAGTCGAGCCTTTAGGCCAGACCTCCTCTATGATATTCCTGCACTGCACCCAAAGTTGGTCAATCCGGTGATGCGGTGGGAAGTCTCCAGTATTCTCAAGCAATAGCTTGCCATCTCGAATGAGCCGCTTCAAGCGCAGCTCGATATCTGCCTGTAGAGGAAGACTATCGGGTAGAGATAAGAACATCCAAGTCCGTGTGGCCGCCCTTGCTGGCTTCGACCAGCAGGTCTCCAGCCAGCTTGTAACCCTCTGCATAGGCGCCCAGTCGTCGGGCAAGTAGTTCAGACAAGCGTTGTACCACCAGTCAACGTCAGCATTGAAGAGTTCGTCGTCCTTCCTCGGCCAAGGCATGGAATTGCCATTCACTCTGCGTTCTCCCGCTAAGTTGCACATCCGTTGCGGCTGCCTGGCACTACGCACTGAAGAAAGGCCCCTATGGCCAGGGCGAATGCAATAAGCGGCGAAAGCCCCGGCCAGTGTGCGCTAGGAACGTCAATCAATTCCTGCAAGCCGGCCCATGGCCGCCTCATTTCGCAGTGTGAGACTGTTCAGCCTCTCGGTATCGTCCTTGTCCTAACCGGAGGCGCACACCTCAGGTGCGGGCGCAGGGTCTCCCGCGCGCTGCTGACCTCCAGCGCCGGCTCCCACACGGCCCAGCGCACCAGATGCACGGCGATGAAGAAGATGAGCACTACCCCGGCCGCGATCAACAGCACCCTCAACTCGGAACGCGAGAGTTCAAGCCACCTGGTACTGAACCCCTTCGACAATGCTCCTCCCGCCTCAGCGACCCGGGTTCTGTTCTGCGTCCATCAGGGCCATCTTCAGGGGCGTGGAGAGCGTGGCGCGCACCACCTGCTCCACCCCGACCACATATGTGCCGTCGGGTTTCGACACATACCTTGCCAGCATAACAACTCCCCTGTGCTTCGTACAGGCGAGCAGTAGCAGCCCGGTTTTCGGGTCCTTCAGGGCCAGGTAGCTCATAGCAAGCCGATCCTTGGCACGAGGGCAGCAGAACAGCCCCATTACCTCCCCGGGCCGGCCGGACGTGATCCTGTGGCCGTCGGACGACTCCACGTACCACTCGCTCCTGGAGTCCCGCAGCCGGGACTTCAGGTAGACCAGGCTCCTGAAGCGCCTGGGGTCCTTGTGGATCAGCTTCGCCAGGTGTGCCAGCGCCTCCAGGTTCCGCCGGCACACGTCGTCCGGGTCGACCTTGAGCCTCATCACGTACGCGGTCCACGCCCGCTCAAGACCCGCCGTGCCCGCGCCGAAGCTCTCCTGAAAGGCGCGCATGCGGTCCGTTCCATCTCCGAGCAGACGCAGGTATGTCAGCAGTCTGGGCCTGTAGCTTCCGCCATCGGCGTGGATCAGGAAGTGCACCACCGACCAAGCCTCGGTGTATTGCAGCGAAACCTCGGTCTGCCCTGCGCGCACGTTGGCCAGCCATGCGCCATCTTCCATTGCGAACAGATTCGCCAGCGGTATGTGCTCCCTTCTGCGCAGGGCCTTCCGCATCGTGTTCAGGCGCCTGGCCGGCACACGGCCGGTGGAAAAACTGCGCCCGTTCCACGTCGCTTCGGCGAAATATTCCGCCATGCCCTCGTTCACCCAGAGAGGCGGGTTCCTGACGATGCCGGTGAACATGAACTGGTGGAACCCCTCGTGGTAGAGGGTGCGGAAGACCACTTCGTCGGTCCGCCCCCCCTTGTAGGCCGCCAGCAGTCGGTCTCGTGAAACGAATGCCCCCGTCGAGCCTTGCAGCTCCGGCGGCACGGCCGCCTCGTAATCCGCCTTCCGGGTGAAGACCTTCACGTCGAAACGTCCGTGGCGCCTTATCTTGAACCCGCGGAAACGGCTGATGTATGCCTCGTAGATCTCCTCCATGTGCTCGCCGACGAGCTTGGCGAACTCAGGGCTAACGTCGGTGTGAATCCGGTAATGCTCCGTCTCAGTTGCGTACGACCGCGTCTCGACGCGAGCCGCACGTGCCGCTGACGAACTCATCAGGACGATCAGCACGATCACGCCGCGCAACAATGTCGCCCTGAGAAGACTTCGCATTTCGCAACCCCTATTTTGAACCTAAACGGGCTTTTGCTCACCAAATATATTGTATCGTCGCAGCCGATCCTGTGCCAACTCGGCAGCGTGCGGCACAGAGAGCCTCCCTCATGGGGTCCTTCCGCCGGCAGGGTCCAGCCGTCCTTGCGGGCGTGCGGGGTCACGGCTATAATGTGGTCAGTTCTTTTTACAAATGGTTGCCAGATACGCACTTAGCTTGCTTTAGGCCAAGGAGTTGCGTCGATGACAGGACGGTTCTTCGCTCTCATGATTCTTGCTTGCACGATGCTTCCCGGCGTCGGTCAATCGGCGGATACCTCCGGTGGCGAATCCCCCCGCGATGAGATGTTGGCGACCGCCCACCGCATCGCAAAGGCCGCTGCCACCGGCACAGATCGGGCCCAGGCGCTCGGCGCCATGGCCGCCGGGTACGCGCGCGCCGGCATGAAAGATGAGGCGCGGGAGGCGCTCCGCGAAGCAATGGGCGTCGAGAAGGGCGTTAAAAACCTGCCGATGGTCCGCGTAAAGATCGCCGAGGACGTTGCCGAGGCGGGCATGCTGAGTGAGGCCCGCGAGATCGTCGAGACCATTGAGAACAACTGGACAGCAGGCCAGGGTCTATGCGCCATAATGGAGCCTCACATCCGGGCCGGCGCCCTGGGCGAGGCCCGTCAGTTGCTGAGGAAGGCCCAGGCTCGGGCCCGAAAGGAGAGGAACCGGACGTTCTTGCAGCAAAGTCTGATTGAGCTTGCCGATGCTTGCACTGAGGCGCCTGACCCCCGGGCAACCGGTCCCCTGCTCCGCGCGCTGACCGAAGAGGGTACGCGTGTCGAGAATGAGACCAGGCGGGACGATATTTTTGCCAGTCTCGCTCGCTCCGCGTACGTGGCCGGCGTTGCCGATGTAGCCGGGGAGGCGTGTGATTTGCTCCCGCCGGAGCAAGGATTCGAATCCCTTCTCGCCTTCGGCGAGGAGGGCGCGCGGGCAGGGAAGGTCGCACAGGCCGGCGACTACTTCAGTCGGGCAGAGGCGTTGGCAAGCGGTTCGGACGCCCCCGAGCGGGCGCGGCGACTCGCCCGAGTTGCGCAGGCATACGGCGGGGCGAGCATCGCGCGGGAGGGCCGAAAGACCCTGGCAAAGGCAAGTCGGGCTGCCGAAGCCGAAAGCGGGGGTCCGAGCGGCGAAACGCTGGCGGCCCTTGTCGAGGCGCATGTGAGCCTGGGGCAGCTTGGTGAAGCGCGGCGCGTCGCCGGGCAGGGACTGGCAGGGGCAGAGACCGGCGATGGCGCCTTGATGGCCCTGGTACGGGGTCTTGCTGGCGCCGGTAGTTACCAGGACGCCGAAGAGTTGGTGGGCTCGCTGAAGAGCGACGCGTCACGCTCGCGTGCCCCGGCGGCCATCGCCGAGCAGGGCGTGCGGCGGGGCGATTACGAGCGTGCATCGGGTTTCCTCGGGCAGATCACAGATAGAGCGCAGCTGGATGCCGCTTTGGCGGCCCTCGCCCGTGCAGCCGCGGAGACGGGCGAGACTGACAGGGCCGAGACGTTCGCGGCCTCAATCACGGATCAAGACATCCAGGACAGCGCCAGGGGGACTCTTGTGGCCGATCACCTCGCAGGCGGCCCGGCCGATACCCTCCCCGAACGCGCAGCCTGGGCCGAGAAGGTGGCGCTTGGCATTGAGGATGGCAGCCTTCGCGCGATTGGGCTGCTGGCCCTTGGCAACGCGTACATGGACGCCGGACGGATCGAAGACGCACGGCGCGTGGCGGAGAGAATGCTGGAGTTGCCGGAAGATACGTTCGATGCCACTTGGCGGTCCCTTGGAGATTCCTTGCCGGAATTCGCCCGACCAGCGGGTGTCGCCCCTGCCCGCAATGCCGTGGGGATGACCCGTGTGGCCGTGCTGTTTGCCCGCGTGGGCGAAGAAGAAGCCGCCCAGGGGCAGGTGGCCAGAGCGGGCCGGGAGATCATAAGTGTCGCTTGTTCGCTTTGCAGGAGGGGCTTCTTCCTGCACTTGGGGGATAAAATGCTTGCGATCGACCGGCTCCGCTGGGCCGAACAGGCCGCTCTGAAAGGCGGCAAGCAGGCGCAGACCCATGATCTACTGCTCTCGATAGCCAGGACTTACTTCGACAAGGGGGCCGACGAGGAAGGCCACCGCGTGCTCGGCAAGGTTTTGATGCTGGGTAGCAGGACCAAAGTACGGAAGGACAAGGTCCGCACCGTCTGCGCGGTCGGGGAGTTCTTCGCCGGGACCGGACTCGCCCTCACTGCCCCGGAGCGGGAGGCGCTTTTGAAGCTGGTGCCGCCTGCGCTGGAAGTAGTGCAGCCGGCAGTCACCGTGCCCGCCGAGCTCGCCGTGAGACTGGTCTTCTTCCACCAGATAGGCTGCCCCGCGTGTGCCAACGTCAAGGTAATGCTAAAGGACTTTCTGAAGGAGCACCCGGAGACGGAGATTCAATACCGCGAACTGGACGACGGCGAGAGCCTCACGCTCCATTACGCCCTGTGCAAGGAGCTGGACGTGCCTATGGAAGATGAAGGCACGGTGCCGGCCATCTTTTCGACAGAGCGCTTCATCATCGCAGAGGACATTACACCGAGCTCCATCGAGGAACTGGCGCAGTCGGCCGTGGGCCTGCGCGCGCCCTGGGAAGCCTATAGCACGGCAGCTGAGCCCGGCGGGGGCGTTGCCGGGAAGAAGTTCGAAGCGCTCACCATTCTTACCGTCATCGGCGGTGGACTTGCAGACGGGATAAACCCATGCGCCTTCGCGGTCATCATCTTCTTCATCACCTACATGAAATTCACCGGCAAGACGAAGAGCCAAATGTTTCGCGCGGGCCTGCTGTACACCGCTGCCGTGTTCATCACGTACCTGGGCATCGGCCTCGGCCTTTACGGCGTTCTGGGCCTGACCGGAAGGGTGGCGATCGGGCATGTGGTGGTGACGTCCGTGGTGGCCGCTTTTGTGCTCGTGGCCTGCATCCTCAGCGTTGTCGACGGCTTTCGCTGCTTGGGGGGACGTACGGACAAGGTAATGCTCAAGCTGCCCGACAGCTTCAAGACCAGGATTCATCGCCTCATCACTGCCCGAACACGGGCGGGCCTGACGGTTGCGGGGGTGCTGACGCTCGGCTTTCTCGTCGCCCTGTTCGAGTTCCCATGTACGGGCCAGCTCTACGCGCCGATCGTTATTGCCGTGCGGAAGTGGACCGACGCAAGCCTGCTCGCGTTTGCCTGGCTTGTCCTCTACAACCTCTGCTTCATCCTGCCACTTGTGGTGGTGTTCATCCTCCTGCTGGCCGGCATGACCAGCAAGCGTCTCATCGCCGTGTATCAGCGCCACTTGGCGACGGTGAAGTTTGCCATGGCCGCTGTCTTCGCCGGCCTGTTCGTGCTGTTGGTCGGGATCACACCGCCCGTGAGGGATTTCCTGTTCGGACTCCTCGTGTGAGTTTCCTGCGCGCGAGCTTGGCGCTGCTACGGGCCGATGAGTCTGGCGGCGACATCCGCCAGCGTAACGCCCCTCAGAAACTCTCGCCGCCTGGCTGCCACTTCCCCGCTCAGCCAGTCCAGCACGCCGCAGTAGGGGGCTTCGATGCTGAAGCGCCCGCTGCGCCGCCCGTCCTCGGCCGCCAGGGCACTCAGTATCTCCGCCACACTTATCCGGTCCGGAGGGCGCATAAGCCAGTATCCCCCGCCCGGGCCTTGGCGGCTTGCCACCAGCCCCACCGTCCTGAGCCGGGCCAGCAGTTCCCTCAGGTAGTTCGGCGGCGCCCCCGTGCGCTGGGCGATGTCCTCGACCCTCAGCGGCCGCTCCGGGGCGTAGTTCGCCGCCATGTCGGCCGCCGCCGACACCGCGTATTCTGCCGTCCGTCCCCAGTCTCCCATACGGTAGACTCCAACGGATGATCGTCTCCACTTGGAAGCAGTGTAAGGGTTGCGGCCCAAAAGTCAAGTAAGTCGCATGAGAATCCTGCGCGCCGGGCGACAGGGCATCTCGAGAGCCCCGCAGGCGCGGCCGATTGCGGCGTCATTTGACGTCCGACGCCTTTTGCTCTAAAAAGACCTGCATGTGGGAGTTTCCGACCCTCGAGAGCGCAGGGAGTCCGACATGAGGCCGCGGGGAAGAGGCGAGTTGATGCTCGGCATCCTGGCTGCGGTCTTCTGGAGTCCGAGCCTCTCCCTGGTGCTGCGCGCGGCCGGCGAGAGCGGTTCGATCCTCACGATCCACTACTACGTCGTCCTATGGGGCGCGCTGACCTGCTTCGTGCTTCTTGTCCTTTCCGGGCAGCTTTCCGGCCTCTCGATCTTTCGCCGCAGGGAAACCCACATGCTGGTGCTTGCCGCGCTGGGCGGCTACGGCTTCTGGCTGCTGCGGGCCCTGGCGATAGAGGACCTCGCCCGGCAACTGTCGCTGTGGGGTGGGGGGCGGCCGGCGGACCTTCACGCGGGGCTTCTGCCGCACTTCCCGGTCCTGTGGTTTGCGGGGCCGCTGCTGCTGGGTTTCTTGAGCATTCCGAGCCGGGAAGGCGCACGGGTGCGCCAGATAGCGGCCCTGCTGCTGGGGTTCCTGGGCTGCATCGTGATGGCGCGCTCTTTCGGACGCGGCGCCGTCTCGGGCCACACGTCTCGGCTGGCGCTTGGCTCGGCGGCCTGCTGGGCCATCTTCACCCTGCTGGCACGACCGGCCGTCCGGGAGGGCAGGGCGCTCCCCGTGTTGACGATCGTGCTGGGGGTCGGCGCGGCCTGCCTGCTGGCCACGCTTCTGGCCACCGGTCCGGGTCGCCTGCTCATCGGCGGCAGGGCGCTGTGGTTGAGCATGCTGGCGGGCGGGGTCTGCGTGGGGCTCGGGCTGCTGTGCTGGCTGGGCGCCGTGGCGATCGCGCCGCCCGCGACCGTCGCGCCCCTGTGGTACCTGACGGTTGTCTTCGGCATGGTCTGGGTCTGGCGGATAGGCGGCGTAACGCCGGGATGGCGGGCCCTGCCCGGCGCGGCACTGGTCATCGTTGGCGCTTGCGTGGCGTTCGCGGGGAGAGGCGGCGATGCGGAGGCGGAGGATCTGACGCTCTGACGGCGCGCGGCTTCCGGCCACGAGCGCGGTGCACCGCCCCTGCCGGGAGGTTGCTGGCGCGCTGTCTTGGAAAGGAGGATGCGGTTGAATCCCGCACTCTATCTGCTGCCCATGGCTGCCTATTTCTACGGATCGATCCCCTACGGCCTGCTGCTGGCGCGATTGGTCAAGGGCGTCGACCTGCGCACCATCGGCAGCGGCAACATCGGCGCCACCAACGCCGCACGGGTGCTGGGCTTCAAGTTCTTCCCCGTCGTCTTCGCGCTGGACTTCACCAAGGGCTTCCTGCCGACGCTCGCCGCCTGGCTGCTGGCCGGGGGCTCCCCTCAACCGCTGGTCGTCGCGGCCGCCGTGGGAGGTATACTGGGGCATGTCTTCCCCGTCTACCTGCGCTTCAAGGGCGGCAAGGCCGTGGCGGCCGGGACGGGGGCGTTCGTGGTGCTCACGCCGGAGGCGGTGGGGGTGGCGCTCCTGACGTGGCTGGTGGTCTTCGGCATCTGGCGCTACGTGTCGCTCGCGTCGATATGCGCCGCTGCAGCGCTGGCCGTGTCCTGCTGGTGGTTTACGCCGGACGCCACGACCGTCGGCACACTCGGGCCAGCCGCGGCGTGCTTGGGCGGGATGTTGGTGATCGTCCTGCACCGCTCGAACATCAAGCGCCTGCTCGCCGGCACTGAGCAAAAGATAGGCAAGCGCAAGGACCCGCCTGAAAGCCAGTAGCGGGAGGCAAGCCGGATCGCGGCGTCACTCGGTGCACCGCGCAAGACCCGGCTGCTGCGCACCGGCGCTGGCGACCACCGGTACCCGGAACTTCTTGACCATGTGGTGCGGGTGATAGCTCAACTTCGCCTTGCGCAGGCCCGGCACGCCGAGGTCCTGCTCGCGGTTGACGTAATCGAAGCCCCCCAGTTGATCGCGGCAGAACCACTGGTTCATCACCTGGTAGAGACCTTCAATATCGGGCATTGCCTTCTCGACGTGGATGACGGCCGTGTCCGGACTGAGTGCCTCGCCCATGCTGAAGGCCTGAACGGCGCCATCGACGCGCACGGCCGCGCCGGTGACATCGAGCTGTTCGTAGTGTTCCAAGAGCTGGCGGATCGCCCGGTACTCGTCGCACAGCCCCGGGTCCACGCCGCAGTTCCGCGCGGCACACCACCGGTCCAGCATGCCGGCGACTTCGGCCAGGTGCTGCGCGCCGATCGGCTCGATGCTGCATTCATGGGCGGCCAGGCAGCGCTGGGCCATGTTCCGCTTGCCGTGCAGGTGACGCCCCCTCAGCTCGGCAAGGTCCGCCCGGCGGTAGACGTAATCGAACTGGTCGCGATCCTCCTGAGGCTCCAGCCCGCTCGTTGCCAGGCCGGACAGCGCGCTCTCCGGCACGCGCTCGAAGGCGAGCAGCGGCGCCTCGAGGCCGGCCCCGCGCAGCGCCTCCAGTGCCTGCGGCAGTGACATCTCGCCCACCGGCCCGCCCAGACTCGCGAAGCCGCCTTCCGCTTCGGCCAGTAAAAGGACGGCGGCGCCCCCACCAAAGAGCCGAACAGGACGCGAGCGCCGCCATACGAAAAGGTTGGTGAACGTTAGCTCGGAAACCTCGGGCGGGTAGCGGCGAAGCCATTCCTCCACCATGGCCTTGTGGCGAAGCTCCAGCAACTCAGGCTCTGCCAATCCGCCCTCCCGTCCGTCCTACTCTTCGATGCTGATGGCGCTCACGGGGCACGCATCGACCGCTTCCCGCACGGCATCCTCATGCTCTGCCGGCACCGGGTCCGCCTTCACCGTCGAGACGCCACCGACGATCTCGAAGACCGCTGGACAGATGTCCTCGCACGCGCTTGAGCCGATGCATGCGTCAGGGTCCACCACTGCCTTCATCGCATCCCTCCTTGCGGCCGCTTGCCGCGCCAGTTCGTAGACAAAGCCAAGGAACCAGAACTCACTTCGATTATGCCGGGTGGTAGCGGCCCTTGTCCAGGGAAAACCCCTGTGGTGGAAGAGCGCCAGCGGGGCGGCGTTGACAGCGGAGCGAAAGATTGACTATATTTACCAGCATCGGGACGGACCCGAAGCACTCTGTGGGGCGCTATGTACGAAGAACTGCATGAGTTCCTGGAGCAACTTGGCCGGCCGCGCGTGTGCGTGATCGGCGACGTTGTGCTCGCCGGCTACGTCTGGGGTCCGGTGGCACGCATCTCGCCGGAGGGTCCGATTCCCGTCCTGCGCGTGGACCGCGAGGACCACAAGCCGGGCGGCGCGGCGGGCGTGGCGGCCATGCTGGCTGCGCTGGGGGCCGAAGTGACCTGCGCAGGCGTGGTGGGGGAGGACGAGGCCGCCATCTGTCTCCGGCGGCAACTGGAGGCTGCAGGGGCGTGCGCGGCGGGGCTGGTGACCTGTCCCGATCGCACCACCGCATGCAGGACCAGGTACCTTGGTTGGGTCCAGTCGGCGGGACGCGCCGTTCAGCAGATGCTCCAAGTGGACGACGAGCCGACCGGCCCGATCGGGCCAGACATGGCGCGTGCCGTCTTCGAAGCGGCCGAACCCTTGATAGACCGCGCTGAGGCGGTGGTGGCGGTCGACATGGGGCTGGGATTGTTCGATGCCGCGCTGCTGCGGCGCATAATCGAGCGCGCGGCAGCTCGCGGCGTGCCCGTGATCGTTGACCCCGAAGCCCCGCGCGAGTGCGCGCCTTACGGTCGGGCGGATTGCCTGCTAGTGAACCGCTCCGAGGCGGAGGCGCTGACCGGCATCGAGCTTCGGGGCGCAGCCGATTATGCGCGCGCGGGCCGCGCGTTGATCGCGGACGGGGCGTTGCACTCGGTCGCCGTCAAGCTGGACCGCGACGGCATATACTTCGCAACCGCCGAGGGCGAAGAGGACCTTGTGCCGGCGCACGTGCGCGAGGTGGCCGACGTGACCGGGGCGGGCGAGATGGTGGCGGCGGCGTTCACGCTGGCGCTGGCGGCGGGGGCGGCCCTGCGCCGGGCGGCGGAACTGGCCAACTTCGCAGGCGGCGTGGAGGTCACCCGCCACGGGGCGACGGTGGTATCGCGGCCCGAAATGCTGACGGAGATCAGGGCGGAAGCGGACCCGGCCTTGCGCAAGGTCAAGCCCCTGGACGAGTTGCTGTCCATCCTGGAGACGCGCCGGGCGCGGGGTGAGAAAGTGGCGTTCACGAATGGCTGCTTCGACCTGCTGCACGTCGGCCATCTTCAGCTCATCCGTTTTGCCCGCGCACAGGCCGACATGCTCGTTGTGGGCATAAACAGCGACGCGTCCGCGCGGGAGCTGAAAGGCTCCGGTCGGCCCGTCAACGGCGAGGGCGCACGGGCCCGTATGCTGGCGGGCGTCGCTGACGTGGATTACGTGGTGGCTTTCGGGACGAAGAGCGTGCTGCCGCTTGTCGAACGGGTTCGTCCGGACGTTCTGGTCAAGGGCGGCGACTACGGCAAGAAGGACGTCGTGGGCTGCGAGCTTGTGGAAAGCTACGGCGGCCGGGTGGAACTTGCGCCGGAGGTCGAGGGCCTCTCGACCAGCGATATCATTCAGAGGATTCACGAGGGCAATGAAGGCGGAGATCGAGGAGGTTCTCAGGGAGACGGCGCGCCTGCATGAGGCGCTTGTCGGCCAGGCCGAGCTGATCGAGCGCATGGCGCGCACGATTGCCGAGGCACTGCGCTCGGGCCGGCGGCTCTACGCGATGGGGAACGGCGGCAGCGCCGCCGACGCCCAGCACCTGGCCGGCGAGATGGTGGGGCGGTTCCTGATGGAGAGGCGACCGCTGCCCTGCCAGGCGCTGACGACTGACACGACCGTACTCACGGCCATTGCGAACGATTACGGCGTCGACGAGGTGTTCGTCAAGCAGGTGCAGGCCTTCGCGCGCGAGGGGGACGTGGTGATCGGCATCTCCACGAGCGGCAACTCGGCGAACGTGAACCTTGCCCTGGAGGAGGCCCGGCGCGTGGGCGCGGTGACCTTGGGCCTCACGGGGGGGGGCGGGGGGCGGATGACGGGGCTGTGCGATCTGACGCTCATCGTCCCAGCGGACCACACCCCTCGGGTCCAGGAAGCCCACCAGACAGTGATCCACATCCTGTGCTTGCTGGTGGAGCGGGAATTGTTCGGCGCCTCCTGACGCTTGCGCGGTCGCACGGAGGCGCTGCAGAGTGGTAAGATTGTGATTGTGCCAATTTGGTCGCAGTGTGCGACCCGGGTGGGCCCAGGGATGAACCGGCTTGGAAGGGATCAATAAGCATGGGTTCGGTATGGATATACGAGCGGCTGATACGGCTGCTCGCACTGTTGCCGGCGCTCACGCTCCACGAGTTCGCCCACGCCTACTGTGCGCATAGGTGCGGCGATCCCACGCCGGCCGCGCACGGCCGGGTGACGCTCAATCCCCTGGCCCACCTCGACCCGATGGGCACGCTGATGATCCTCTTCAGCTTCGTCGGCTGGGCCAAGCCGGTGCCGATCAACCCAGCGAACTTCCGTCACCCTTCCCGCGACACAATCTTGACTAGTGCGGTGGGCCCGTTGTCCAATCTTGCGCAGGGGGCGGTGTGGTGCATGGCGATCCGGATGTTGCTGGCCCTGCGGATATACAATGAGTTTGTCATCGGCATTCTGGCCATGATGGTCCTGATCAACTTCTGCCTGTGCATTTTCAATCTCCTCCCGCTCGGCCCACTCGACGGACACCACATCCTTGAGTACAAGCTCCCATATAGGATGGCCTCGAAGTATCGCGCCTGGAACCGTCAGTACGGTTTTGTGGCCCTGTTCGCCATCTTCTTCGTCTCTCACGTTCTCAAAGTGCCCATCCTCCAGTACGTCATCCTCCTGCCATCTTGGCTGCTGGGCAGCCTGCTGGCCGGGCGGGACATCTACGACCTCATCCACCTGCTCTATCTGTAGAGGCAGAAGGGATTCATGGACGAAGTCGCAAACCAGGACGGAACAGAGGTGGATGGCGGCGAGGCGGCGCTTGACGGGTTCCGCACGGTGCTCGATGTCTTCAGCGGGCCAATGGACCTGCTGTTGCACCTGGTGCGGCGCAACGAGGTCGACGTGCTCGAAATCCCCATCGCGCGGATCACCGACCAGTACCTCGAAGTGCTCCGCACGATGCAGATGTTCGACGTGAACATGGCCGCTGAGTTCCTCGTCATGGCCGCCACGCTCATGGACATCAAGAGCCGCAGCCTCCTGCCCGAGGTCCGCTTCGAGGACGAAGAGCCCGACGACGCCCGCGACCAGCTCGTGCGCCGGCTCCTTGAATACAAGCAGTTCAAGGAAGCCGCCGAGGCGCTCGAGGCCCTGCGGCGGCGGCACGCGCTGAAGTTTGCCCGCGTCCCCGTCGTAGTGGAGGAGGAGCCCGAACCGTTCACCCCCGAGAGCCTCCTGGAGAACGTGGACATCTGGGGCTTGGTGAGCGCATACGCCGAGGTCGTGCATCAGATCGAGCTTCAAGAGCCCCAGCACATCGTCTACGACGACGTGCCCGTGAGCGCCTACATGGACGAGATTATGGACAGGCTCGCCCAGCGCGGCGGGGCCTCGGGGTCTCTTGCGTTCCTTGAGTTCCTTGAGACCGACCGGGGCCGGGCGCGCACGATCGGCGTGTTCTTGGCGCTGCTGGAACTGGCGCGGCGCCACCAAATCCTCCTGGAGCAGCGCGACGAGGACCGCAGCCACATCCTCATAACCCTCGCGCCGCCCAGCCCGGAAAGCGACGATCAGGCGGGCCAGTAGGGGCGCACGCCCGCGGATCACGCCCGAAGCAGCACCCCCATCTTATCAAGCTCATCCACCGCCGCCAGGATGTTCTCGCGCGGGTAGGGGGGGAAAGAGTCGTTCGTATCGCCGATCATGTGGTGATAGCCATGGGTCTGCTCGGCCACCTCGCGGGTCCGGGCGCGCACCCCCTCCAGGTCCGGCTCGTAGAAGAGGCTCACGTTGACCCCGCCGCGGGTGGCGATTGAAGTGCCCAGCTTGGCGCGGTCCTCGCCCAGTTCGTCCACGTCACCCAGAGGCGGGTGAGAGAGGCTCTCGAGCACGTCCACGTCCATGGCCTCGTAAGTCCCCGTCTGGATGAGCCTGTGCATGTGGCCGCAGGTGTGCACCCACGCCCGGAGGCCGAGGGCATGCGCTTGCTCGTGGATGGCCAGCGCCTGGGGGATGAAGTAGCGTTCGTAGATGGCCGGCGAATAAAGCTCCAGCCCGTTTATGGCCCCCTTGACGTAGTCGGCTCCCGCCTCGGCAGCGCACGCTATCACGACAGCGTTGCGGCGCTCCTCTGCCTCGAAAAGGCGTTCCATCAACGCCGCGTGATCGGCCATCAGGTAGAAGGCCGCGGTGGTGTCCATGTAAAGGTTGCAGGTCAGCGCGAACGTGGGGACCGCCGTTACCGTGCACACGGCAACCTCGGCGGGCCACTTCTCGGTCTGCGCGCGGAAGCTCGCCGTGACCTTCTCCCGCACGCGGTTGTCCTCTGCGCTCACGCGCGCGGCCTCCTCGATGAAGTACGCGAACGCCGGCAGGTCCTCGGCGGTCGTCACCAAGTGCTCCTCCCAGCACGCGGGCCTTCCGGGGGGGGTGATGAAAACGTCCGAAAGCTCGCCCTTCGGCGTGCGGAGGGTGGTGAAGCGGCGCAGGCCGTCCGAACAGGGTTCCTCGCGCACGATCATCTCGACATCGTCCATGAACTCTATGGCCACCAGGGCCGTCGAGTAGCCCAGGCCGGGGGCGAGGTGCATGCCGGTCTCCCGGCTGCACTGGAGCACCATTTCGGGGGTAACCGGCGACTCCGCAACTTCTGTGAAGGACACCGACTTGCCTTCGGTCCGCACCGGCACGCCGAAGTAGGACGCTGCGGTTGATAGCCCGTCGGCCATCACCACCGGCACGAGGTCCGGGTCCCCGTGTTCCATCCATTGAATGAGCGGCTTCAAGTCGGCGCGCTCTCCACTCATGTATCGTCTCCTGTGAGCGTGACTGATGGCGGGTCCATCAACTCGGCGGTCAGCTCGATCAAATTGAGCTCGGCCGAGCCGATGCCCTTCGCGAGGGCGGCCCGGAAGGAATCCACCTCGCCTACGCGCACGGCCGGAATGCCGTAGGCGGCGGCGAGTTTCTGGAAGTCCGGATTACGCAGTTCGACACCGAAGCGTCGGCCGCCGTAATTGCGATCCTGCCCGGCGCGAATCGCGCCGTAGGCTGAGTTATTGCACAGCACGATGGTGATCGGGGTGCTCTCCTGGACGGCGACCGCAAGCTCGGTGCCGGTGAACTGAAACCCGCCGTCGCCTATAACGCACACGACCGTGCGCTCCGGCCGGGGCAGCTTGGCGCCCACGGCCTGCGGCAGCGCCCCGCCCAGGCCCCCGTATCCCAGGGGGAACTGGAAAGTACGCGGCGCGTAGGCCGACATGCATCGGAAGGCCCAGTATCCCAGGCTGCAGCGGTCGCACACCGCGATGCCGTCCCGCGGCAGGGCGGCGCGGAAGACGTTCAGCACCGCCATCTCCAGCGGCCCTTGTTCGCGCCGCCGTTGGAGTCGCTGCTTCTCGGCGGTCTTCCCGCGGGCCAGCCAGGATTTGCGCGCCGGCGCCCTCTCCGGCAGCGCCTCCAGCAGGGCGTCGAGGGCTGCCTTTGCGTCCGCGACAATGCCCACCTCGGGCCGGTAGGAGCGGCTGATCTCCTCCGGGTCGATGTCGATGTGAATCAGCCTCTCGCCCGGACGCAGCGCCCACTCGGCTGTGTCCTCCTGCCGGAACATCGTGCCCACGGCCAGCACAACATCCGCCTCGGCAACCACCTCGTAGACCTTCGTGACCGTCGCCCCGTCGTGGGTGATCACGCGCAGGTCGTCGCCGGGAAGAATTCCGCGGCCCAGTGTCGTCGGCAGAACCAGCGCCCCCAGCCGACGCGCAAGCTCGCCCACCTCGCCCCCCGCCTCGCTTATCGTGGCCCCCTTGCCCGCGATGATGAGCGGCCGCTCGGAAGCCCCCAGAAGCTCCGCCGCCTGCGCAACGGCCCGCGGGTCCGGCGCCAGCCGGACGACCGGCAGCGGGTCTGCGACCTCCATCTCCGCCTCGGCAGCAAGGACGTCACACGGTATCTCGCAGAAAGCGGCCCCGGGCCGGCCGGTGCGCAGGCGGTGGATGAGCTCGGCAATGACGTGAGGTATCTCCCCCACGGTCGTGCATCGCCGCACATGCCGGCAGACCGGACGCACTATCTCCAGGGCCTCGCCGCAGTCGTGCAGCCCGCCGCGGTTCTTTCCCACCAGATCGGAAGGAACGGTCGAGGCGATCACGAGCACAGGGGAGGTATCTGTTGTGGCTCCGCCGAGGGCGCCGGCCAGGTTGGCCACAGCGGGGCCGCTGGTGACGATTGCCACGCCGAGGCGACCGGACGCCCTCGCGTAGCCATCCGCCATGAAGCCCAGCCCCTGCTCGTGCCGCCCCAGGACGTGCCTCACCTGCTGCTGCCGCGCAAGGGCGTCGTATATCGGCAGGCAGTGGCCGCCGGGAATGCCGAAGACGGTCCGCACGCCGTGCTTCTGCAGGGCGGCGACGACGGCCTGCCCGCCGCTCATGTGTTCCGTGCCCATGCCAGCGTCGCCTCCGTGGTTTCAGGCTTGGCTGTAATTGGCGTACTTGTCCAGCAGGCTGATGTAGTAATCGTAAGCCTCCACCGATATATCGTCGCCGATCGAGTGCATCCCTATGATCATGCCGCCCTCGCGGCCGAGTTCGATGAGCGGCCGCACGGCCGCCTCGATCTCGCGTTTGTCGCCCCGAGGCATGACGCGCGCGTTGCATATCCCCCCGATGAAGACTATTCGCTTGCCGTACTTCTGGCGCAGCTTCACGGGATCGATTCCGGTGCGTGGTTCGAGCGGGTGAAAGCCCTCAAAGCCGGCGGCCAGGAGGTTGTCGATGGCGGGCACGATGTTGCCGTCGCTGTGCAGGAAGAAGTGCTTGCACCCGGCGGCCCTCCAGGTGTCGATCATGCGGGAGTAAAGGGGCAGGAAGTACTTGTCCCACATCGCCGGCGAGAACATCGGCGCTCGGCTGTTGGCGAAGTCATCGAAGACCCAGATGCCGGTATCCCACGTGTCGCCGCGCCGCAGCTCCTCCAAGCCTACCTCCAGCAGGTGGTCGCCGACTCGGCCGAACAGCTCGTGACAGAAGGCCTCGTCCGTGGCCATGTCGATGAGGAGGCGATCCTCACGGCGCATGAACTGGGTGCGGATGTAGACTCCGCCGATCTTCGTGCACGGCACGCGCCCGGCCGCGCGCTCGTGTTCAACCTTTTCCATGTAATCCACAAAGCGGTGGTCGGCCGCCGGGTCCTCGAACTCCAGACGGTCAAGGTCGCCCTTGCTGTCGAGCATCGTCTCGACCGTCTCCATGAAGTAGGCGGCGTCCGGCCGCCGTCGCCCCGTGCGCCCCCAATAGTCACGGAAAAGCTCGTAGTCCCCGTCCTGACCGACGACCCCTTCCAGCGACGGGAACGCCCCCTCTTCACAGGCTACAATTTCCATGTCGATCCCGTAGCCATCCACCGGCGACACATCGTCGGTAACCCCCCTGGTCTTGCGCCAGCGCTGCGAGAAATCGCCGAAGATGTCGTAGCTGTCCCAGCGCGGCAGGCGGTCCGGGGCGCGAAACTCCATGGCTGCCATGATGCGTTCATACGAGGTCATGTTCAATTCCTCTCGGGTCCGTTCAGCGCACGCGAGCAGCGCGCCGTCAGCAACCGGCGCTGGCGCTCACAGCGGCCAGATGCGCATGGGGTCTTCCTCGCCATCTTCCAGGTGTTGCTCGATCCACTCGTGCAGCACCCTGGACATCTCTTCCACCCTGGCCAGCTGCGCGTCGGCCAGGTCGATCTTCTCGACCGGGTCATCGTCCAGATTGTAGAGCTGGCGCTCGCCGGCAAGGCTCTCGATGAGCTTCCAGGATTTCGTCCTGACCGATCGGTATCCCGGATCGCTCGGGCCGCGGCGCACCTCCGTGACGATGAACTCCGGCCCCTTCTCCTCGCCACGGGCCTGCGGCAGCAGCGACCGGCCCGCCATAGCGACGTCCACCACGAGCGAACATCCGATCCGTGAACGCAGCGCCCCGTCGCCGCCCGTTATTCCCGCCAGGTCAAGCAGCGTCGGCGCGACATCGATGTGCTGGGCGAAACCGTTCACCCTGACCCCTTCGGGCAGGCGTCCCGGCCGCCAGAGGATGAGCGGGATATGGATCGTGTCTTCGTAGAGCAGCCCGTGGCCCCAGACGCCGTGGACGCCCAGCCCCTCGCCGTGGTCCGCCGTCAGGACGATGGCCGTATCGTCGAGGATTCCCTCGTCCGAGAGGGTGCGGAGGATCTCGGCGATCTGGCTGTCCATGTAGGCGATCGAGCAGTCGTAGAGGTCCTGGGTAACGGCCTCCTCGCCCTCCTTAACCGCGATGACCAGGCCTGCCCCGCCGTCTATGTCCCGGCGAAAGTCCATGGCGGAACTCTCCCAGACGATCTCTCCCACGCGTCCCCAGCCCGGCACGTACTGGTAGCCCGCCGGGGCCTCCCGCACCGGCAGCCCTTCCACGGAGCCGTGGGGCTGCTTGAAGTGGTCGCGATAGCCGGGAGCCCGGTACGGGTTGTGATGCGCGTCCCAGAGATGGACGAAGGCGAAGAATTCCTCGCCGCTGTGCCCCCTGAGCCACGGCAGGAACCGCGCGTTGGCTTCCGCGGCGGTGTATTCGGGCGAGAGACAGCCGCCGTCACGGGTCACATTGATGTAGTATTCCGCCCCGCGCGCGGTCTGCTTCATGTGGCTGGCGAAGGTCATCAGGTTGTCGACGGCGACCGTGGTGTAGTCGCTGTTGCACTGGATGATCTCCAGGAGGGTCGGGATCCCGTCGTCGAAGTTCATCATGTTGGGGACGCTGGCGGGCGTGGCATAGAACCGGTGGCTAATCGACGGCAGGCCCGAGAAAAGGCAACTGAACGCTCCCCCGGTCGAGAGGCCGGAGCAGTAGAAATCCTCGAAAACCACCCCCTCCCGGGCGAGCCCGTCGATGACCGGGCTCGTGTCCCGGAAGTAGCCATAGCATCCCAAACGGCTCGCCCGAAGCGAGTCCGCCACTATCCAAATTACGTTCATGACCGTCTGCTCCCCGAACTCTCGAACCTCTCGCAGCTAGAGCCTCACGGGCTCCAGGCCCGAGGGCGTGACGCGCAGGTACTGCATCCTCATGAGCGATTCGAAGCTGTCCAGGTAGCAGTAGAGCACCAGGTCCGGCTCTACCTCGCACATGGCGCCCATGGCCCA
>CAZHPE010000040.1:10805-18784 GCA_964534775.1 uncultured candidatus Brocadiaceae bacterium | reverse complement strand
TGCTCTCCGAACGAAAGCTCGAAACTCGCATTCGGCAACAGGTTCTTTCCCATCGCATGTCTTCCATTCCGCTTGAGATTCCGTCAGGAGTAGAAGTACTCCAGCGGGTAGATGCGGAGGACCTTCTCCTGTTTGTCGAAGTTGTGCTCGGCGATGCCCAGGAGCGGCGAGCTGCGATTGTACGAGACATACGCCTTGTCGCGTGCAAAGGACACGTTGACGTAGTGGAAGAAGGCCCACTTGTCGGGCAGCACCACGTTCTTGCGCGAGCGCACGACCATCCGGATCGGCTCGGTCGGCACGCGGTCCACGTCGTCCAGGCCCTCGCTGAGTTCCAGCGTCTTGAAGTTTTCCCACGAGTGGCCGCCGTCCTTCGAGATTGCCGCCGACAACCTCCCGCGCCGATAGCCTCGTCGGATTTCCTCGTGCGAGACCTGGTTCCAGACGCACATCAGGTCGCCGGTCGACGGGATGCGGACCAGCCGCGCGGGCGAGTAGGAGCCGGCCAGATCGCTCGGCGCGACCGGCGTCCACGTCATGCCGCCGTCGAGGCTGAAGGACTCCACGATCCGCCCCACGGTGGAGCGCGCGAAGCACAGGACGGCCCCGGTCGATGTCTCCGCCACGGCCGGCTCGTCGCAGTCGGTGACCCATCCGTCGCCGCAAGTCGGGCTCCCGTCGAATCCGAACCAGCCCATCAACGTGGCCGAAGTGATGTTCATGCCCCTCTCGTCCTCGCCGGGTTTGCCGGCATGCCAGGTTCTCCCCTCATCGTCGGACCGGCTCACCGAGGCGATAGCGATCTCTGGCATGTGGCCGTGCCCCTCGATCTGCACGCGCTCCCCCCGCCACAAGCCGTAGGCCGAGTCATCGAGGTAAGTGAGGCCCACGTGGTTCTTGTTGACGAAGACCGTGCGGCTGGGCAGAAGGAGCCGGCCCGTGCTGAGTTCCACGAGCTGATCACCGCCCGTTATCCCCATCGTGCGGATTGCTCGGGGCTTGCCCCAGGTCTTGCCATCGTCCCTCGAGAGCCAGAGCTGTTTGGAGTCGCAGAGGGTGAGCTTCCCCGACCGCATGCGCTGGACGCCGAGGTCGCGCATCCCGCGCCCGAACGAACGCGGCCTCGTCCACGTGACGCCGCCGTCCCTCGACGTGCGGCCTGCGCTGGAGAGCAAAGTCCCGTCCCTCAACTCCACCAGGCCGTCGGGATGTCCGAGCACGCCCACCACTTCTACGACCCCCTCGGGCGGGGGCTTGCGGAAGATCATCTTGTCGCTTCTCGCTGCTTTTGGCCTTCCGGTCGCCATGTCGATGCTCCTTGTGCTTCGCGCGGGCTCCGCGCCTACGCCCCTGTCATTGCGGGAGCATTCCAGCGCTGATGCGGCCGCCATGGGGGGGGGATGGCGCACCCATGCACCAGTCATGCTCCGCTCATAACGCGGCCATGGCAGGCTGATGGGCAGTTGATATCACCCGTATCGATCGTCTGGATTCCAGTCAAAGAGGGTATTCAGCGGGTGCGTGTGATAGCCCGCCGGTTGCCGCGCCATACGCTTCAGGTCCTCTCGGTGGCCGAGCTGCCGGACGGTATGCCACTGGCTCTTGGTGATGATTCTTCCGCCGCTGTCCCAGAGCGCTATGCCCGCCGCCCCCCCTTCGTAGGCCCGCAGCGCGCGCCTGGCGTAGTCCCTGCCCGGCATTGACCTGGGCGCCACGTCCTTATAGAAGAGGACGGAAGTCCCTTCCGTGATCCTGCGGTAGTACCCGAGATCGACCCGATGAGGCTCAGCGACGCCCGTGCAGGGAGGGGTGACGAGAACGTCGATCAGGCCCTCCTTCACCCACGTCTCCGGGTCCATGTTGCCCTCAAGGTTTCTCGGGCCGTTCTGGTGCACGTTGGCGGCGACCTGGAGGCGGCCGCCGTCGGGCGCGCGGTGCCGGTCGAGCATCTCGCGAAGCTCGCGCATGAACTGCGTCAAGTAGCCGGCCCAGTGCCGCATGAGGCGTTCATCGGTCGTATAGCATCCCGATCGGCGCGCCGGGTCGTCCGGCAGTTCGCGCGGGTCGATCCCGTGCTGCCTCTTGAACTCTTCGATCACCGGCTCCTCGAAAAGCACAAACGGGGGCCGTCGGGTGTAGATCAACTGTACCCCCTCGATCCCGTACTCGAGCAGCTCCTCGAAAAGCCCCACATAGAAGCGACGCACCTCCGGGTATGCCATACTCAGGCGCTGCACGGTCAGGCCGTCCCGGTCGCGGCACCGCAGCTCGGGGTGCTCCACCCAGAAGGGGATCGATTCGAGCCATAGGCCGGGGATCGCCCCCATCGACCCCATGCGGAAGCCGAGGTAGATGTCGATGCCCAACGAATGCACGTGGTCGACGGCGACCTTGAGCGGATCGATCCCGCGTGAGAGAAAGCCCCGGTAGGCCTCCACGGTCGCCCGCCCATTCTTGTCCACAAACTCTATGCCACCCTCGCCGTAGAACTTACCCACCTTGCTCGGGAAGAACGTCTGCCCGGCCGCATTGCCGCAGGTGCCCATAAAGAACTTCCCGACGTCGGTGTCGCGCATGGGCTCGAAGATCTCCTGGATTTCCTCGACGGTCTTAACCTCCCCGCCGTAGTAGACCTGCCCGTCGCTCTGCGCGATCAGGAGTTTCGTGTCCGGACGACCGGCCGCACCGGTATACTCCCTCACCTCCCTCTTGGTCATCGGCACCAGACGCACGAAGGCCAGTTGAGAGTAGAGCGTGTCGACGCTGCGCGCGTGCGAGATGATCAGGTCCTGCCCATCCAAGTCCGCCGCCTTCCAGAGGAACTCCTCGATGGAGGTGTTGTACCCCGGCAGCGGGCCGGGCCGCCCCAGCACCCGGCCTTTCGGCGAAACCCGGTGCCCCAGGCTGCTGGGCGCCAGCAGATCGAACAGGCGCTCACCGGCCAGCTTCACGCGGAGCCGAGACCGGTCATGGGCTTCGCCAAGGAACATCCCGAGGTAGATCGCGTGCCAGCCCTCCACCGGCAGCGGCAGGCGGACATCCGGCGGGTGCGCCACGCCACCCTTGCTTAACATAGCCCCCTCTATGCCGTCCCTGGTCTCGTAGGGAATCGTGTACCAGCGGTCGCGCTCGGGAGTCGAGCTGATCGCGCTCTGCGGCTCGCAGTGGCTCAGATCGGAGATCAGAATTCCCTCGCGCTGCGGGGCATTCCAGAATGTGCTCTTCGTTCCCACGCCCGGCTCCCTCCACCCGTATCGGGTTCAGTATTCTTCCAGGTTCCCGATTCGCCAGACATCCAGCGAACCTCCCATCGTTAGCTCGCTACTGTAGGGATGATGGGGGCGCCTGTCAACCCGGGCCAGGATTGCGATCCTGCGCCCCTCTTATTTGACCGGGAGCCGGTGCAGGGACTACACTGGAAGGTACAAAGATTAGGGAAGTTATGGTGCCATTGAGGAAATCTCGCCAAGGAGCGAAAAAGGGAGGGCAAGCCGGATGCGCAAAGGGCTATTGCACGGAATCGGGCTGGCGTGTATTGTCGTCTTTCTCACGGTGTCTTTCGCTGGGACCGCCGAGGAAGAGCATCCATTCTTTCCCTCACTTGTCAACACTCCGGCGGGTGAACCCATCCCGATCGCGAGCTTCAAACCGGTTGGCACATGTAAGGAGTGCCACTCGGAGATCTACGGCCAGTGGAAGGGATCGATGCATTCCCTGGCCTACAAGGACCCCGTCTGGCAGGCCCTCTGGAAGCTGGGGGATAAGGAAACCGACGGCCTGACGCACAAGCTTTGCCTGGGCTGCCACAGCACCGCGGGAGTGGTGAGCGAGGAGGTATATTCCAAGGACGGCAAGAAGGTTCCGGAGCTGGTGGAGGACGGCGTGCAGTGTCACGTCTGTCATTCCGTCAGCGGAACGCGCACGGAGCTCACCCCCACCGGCGAGCCGGAGAACGCATCGTTCATGATCTCGCCGGGCAACGTGCATTTCGGCCCGTTCAAGGACGCCAAGTCCACTGCGCACGAGACTGCCTACAGCGAGCTTCATACCAAATCGGAGTTCTGCGCGAACTGCCACCAGGTCTTCCATCCGCTCAACGACATGCCCATCGAGCGGACTTACGACGAATGGAAGAACAGCATATACGCACAGAAGGGAATCCAGTGCCAGGACTGCCACATGCAGCCGATCGAGAACGCGATTGAGGTCGCGCGCACCCTCCGGAAGCCAAAGAACCCCGGGTGGGCGGCCAAGGGGGCTCCAAAACGCCCGCATATCTACACGCACGAGTTCATCGGAGGCAACTTCACCGTTACGGGCCTGATGGGGGCCGCCAAACACGCCGACTTGGCAAAGCAACGCCTGCGCAGTGCGGCGACTGTGGACGTCCTCGCCCCACAGCATGTCATTCCTGGCAGCATCGGCAACTTCTCTGTGAAGGTCACAAACGTGGGCGCCGGCCACGACCTGCCTACCAGCCTTACCGAAGTTCGTCAGATGTGGCTCGACATCAAGGTCACTGATTCGGCGGGCAGGGTCCTGTTGACATCGGGCGACATCAGCGCTAAGGGCGACATCGACCCGAGCGCCGTGATGTACCATGCCGTCGCCGCCGACAGTGAGGGCAACCCCACGTTGAAGCCCTGGGAGATGGTATACTTCCTCTACAAGAAAACCATCCCGGCCAAGGGTTACTCGGTTGAGCGCTATTCCTTCCTCGCGCCTGCCGATGCCAAAGGAAACGTCGTCATCACGGCGACCTTGCGTTACCGCTCGTTCCCTCAGTCCCTCGCCAATCTCCTCCTGGGGGACTCAGCGCCCATGCTGCCCGTGGTCGACATGGCTACGGGGACCTCCGTCGTGCCTGTCAAGTAGTCCGCGCCCATAGAATACTCCAAGGAGCTGGCAGCATCCGATGAAACTCACCGAACTTACGCTTTCCCAGAAAGTGATACTGAGCCTCTTCGTCGTGTGCCTGGGAGTGGGCTTCCTCGTCGCCCAGGGACACATGTTTCTGACGCATCGCGGCGCCGACGGGCAGCCGGGATTGGGCCTGCAGGACATCAAGATCGCTTTTGCCGGCGACCCCCAGAGCACGCGTCTCAAATCCTATGCTCGGGGGAGCATGGCACAGCACTTCAGCGGCGACAAGGAGGCGCAGGAGCGCCTTATCGCCTGGATCGACGACGGCGCGAAGGAGCAAGCCTTCCCGCCCATCCAGGCGCTCTTGGACAACTCTTGCACCTCCTGTCACCACGTTGGGTCCGGCGAGCGCGGCGCTAGTCCGCTTACGAGCTACGAAGAAGTCGCGGCCCTAAACCGGCCCGACAACCACGGGCCGACCCTCGAGCATCTTGCTCGTATGTCCCATATCCATCTTATCCCCATTGCCGTTATGTTCCTCCTGGCCGGACTGATCTTCACCGGCACTGCGGTGGGAGAAAGATGGAAGGTATTGGTCGTCTCCGTGGGTATGCTTGCTGTGCTCGCCGACGTCGTCTCCTGGTGGCTGACGCGTTTCGTCTGGCGCGAGTTCGCCGTCTTCATCGGTTTGAACGGCGCTCTCATGGGCTGCACTCTGGCGGTTATGTGTTTGGCGAGCCTCGCGTCAATGTGGAGAAAACGATAGGGGGTTGCGCTTTCCTTTGTCGCCGGAGCAACCGGTACGAGCGGCTTCAGGGCGGCGACCCGCTGCGGCGACATGCTTGCTGCAGGTCCAGGCGCCATTCGGCCTGTTCCACCCCGGTCCCCCACCCGAAGCAAGACGTGGCTCAGAGCCGGCACCCGGTACGGGAAAATGGACAAGCACGGGGTTCCGGGATAAGCGGCACGGCATCGTTCTCGCTCCCGCTGGTCCCCAGCGAGCCCAAAGGCGCCTACACGCTGACCTTCACCGACGTGGCGAGCCAGAAGCTGCGACCGTGGGACTGAACGTGCGGTAGCGCACGGTCCAGGGTGGACAGAGGCAGCCAGGAACGATGGCAAGCTCCTGCGCGGTGATCGTTCGCGGCGTCACATTCGCAGGTCGAATACGCCCGATAGCATCAGGTTCCCCAGGCGCTCGAGCCTGTCTTGCGGGCGGGGGGCATCTGCCAGCCGGCGCAGCGCCAATTCACGGTCGCAATCAAAGCGAACGATTTCGAGATCGAGTCGGTCGGCCTTCTCCGTGACGCACAGGTAGCTGCCCCGCACGTCATGGTTCGACGGGTCGTGGGGATCGCCGCTCTGCCAATGAATCGTGCCGTCCTCCCATACGACCTGAAGGATGGGCATGCTGGCCGAGCCTGGGTTGGCCACCACGCGGCCGTTGCTTTCGCGGACGAACGCGAAGTGCGTATGCCCGTAGACCGTCGCATCCATGCTATTGTCGTTGAATGCCGCAACGCCCTCCCCCGGGGTCGATTCATAGGAGAACGCCTCCCCGCCGGGCGCGAAGTCACCATGCATGAGTCTGATCGTCTTGCCCCGCCACTGCACCAGCAGACAATCCGGTAGCCCGGTCAGGTAACCGAGCCGCTCTGGGCCCAGGGCCCTGCCCGCGCCGGCTTCGCTGTCCGGCGACTCATCGCCCCGCCCGGGCTGGGCGGCGCGGCGGTCGTGGTTGCCCCGTACGGCCAGCCCGCCCGCGCGCCGGCGCACCCACGTGACTGTGTCCACAGGGTCGATGCCGCACGTGATCATGTCCCCGACCGACAGGACCTGCACGCGGTCGCCCAGCTCATCAAGATGCCGGTCCAGGACATCGAGCGGCTCGCGGAATCCATGCAGGTCGCTGACGAACACCAGCTTCTCAACCGAACGGTCGATGTCGGCAGTGTGTTGTTCCAGCACGCTTGCACCTCTCCTTCGGTTCACCTTTCACGCGGGGGTTGGCGATAAGACCCCGACATTTCCCGCAAGGGCCCGTCGGCGCTACCCGACGGCATACTCCAGAGACACTACTGCCCTGATGGACTTCTCGGTTGTGGATGTGTCATATTCACCGTAGCTTGATGTCCGCGTCGAATTAGGTTCTGTGATCTGGAAGACGCCCTGGCGCGCTGCCTGCAAAGCACCGACCAGAGCGCCGCTGTTCCTTGCTATCAGCTGCGCCCGACGATACCCATCGGCAGTCGCCTTCTGGAGAAGGTCGAGCTTGATGTCAGCCAGGTCTGATACCGGAAAGGTCGGCGCCTGGACGCTGATATCGTAGCCTTGGCCGATGAATTCATTGAGCTCCTGGCTGGTCCGCTCACTCCCTCCCGCGCCACGCCCGCCCGCCGGCAGAGGCCTTCCACAATTGCCCTCAGCACCGCGCAAGATTCTGCCGATGGCCTTCCGATGATGGCTGACGCGCGGGCCCTCTCGAAGCCGAGGATGCTGCCGTCCGAGTCCAGGATCGCCCCGGCCGTTTCGGTGGCGCCGCCGTCGATGCCAAGGAACATGCCGGCCTCCCGTTGAATCCCAGCGGTACAACGGCAATGCCCAACCGCCGAATTGGCCCCCAGGTTGGGGCGGTCAGAATCCCTGTAACTCGAAGAAGGGCTTCACGCCATCGTTGTATGCGAAGCCGTCTTCTTGGTAGTGGCCCATGTAGAAGTAAGGCACCGAACCGCGCCGCACCATTTCATCAACCCATTGGGCACAGAGCATCTGTTGTATGACGTTGGCCACGATTCCCGAGGTTGGGCAGATCGTCTCCTCACGCCCAGAAACCCGGATCACGCCGCCGGATTCGGGCGAGAGGCTGTCAAAGCCGGCATCTGCGACGTCAATCAGCCGCCCGGGTGGCACTTCGCCATCCAGCGCAGCGGGGCCGATTGCGATGACGTACGCGCCCTCCAATTGCTTCTCCCGCGCCAGCTCCACCTCCGGGCGGTGCGCGGGCGAGATCGCGCCGATCAGCATGACGTTCTGCTGTTTCGTCGCGTCCCAGTCGCCCCAGTTGACCATCCGGGGGCCGGAGGCGATGCCGTGCAGCTCGCTGGCCAAGCCCGGGT
>CAZHPE010000040.1:0-10795 GCA_964534775.1 uncultured candidatus Brocadiaceae bacterium | reverse complement strand
CTCCGCACGAACCAGCGGCCGCCGGCGCGGATGCGGTGGGCCATCGTTACGGCGGCTTCGCGGATGCGATCCATGTGTCCCGCAACCCGCTCGACGCGCTCGGTCAGAACGCGCAGGTACTCGGCGCTCTTGTCTATCGCCTTCGCCTGCTCGTTCGCGAGCTTGCTGGTGATCTCGGCATTCAGCATCCAGTGGACCGCACCGGACCCGGTCGTGGTCGACTGGCAGAGGGCGAGCTCGGGGATTTCCGGCGCACGAACCAGCCCCCCCCAGTACGGCAGGTGGCTGTGCAGGATCACGTCGGAAACATCCCTGAGCACTAATCCGTCCGGATGGCGATGTTTCTCAGCAGTGAACCACGGCGGCCGGTATTCGTTGTTGGTATAGTTCACGGTCACACAGACGACGTACACGCCACGCTCGCGGGCTGCAAGCACCCCCGGCTTGCAGAAGTTGGTGAAGACCATGTCGCCCTTCTTGAGCCTGTCGAACTCGTCGCGGGTATGGTCCTTCATGATGCCCGGGCAGCCGCGCCGCGTTTCGCTATGCTCCGAGTGCGGCATGTGGCCCTCGGTCATAGATGTCCAGACCGTCCCGCCGTTGCGAATCACGCTCGCCGCCCGCGAGGTCAGCTCACCTATCAGCGCTAGCTCTCCCTTGAGCCGGCGGAGGATATCCATCGCGCCCCGGTGATACTGCTCCATGAACAGCACCGTGTGGCCGAACGTGTACTCGTGATCCCACCGACTGGAGCGAGCGTTGGCCGCAGATACCGCAACCTTTGGCGAACCAGGGCGCATCACGCCTGGCGCTGCCGCTTTGACGACTTCACCACTATCCGCATCGGTCATCGACATCACCTCCGCTGCTCATTGGCAGGCGCACTTCGCATCCTCGCAAGGGAGCGCATCAATCTCCTGGGAACCAAGACCTGCGGACAACGGTGGAAGATGCAGGCCTCTTCCTTGTAGTCAAGACGAGCTTCTTTGTCAAGCCCGTCGGACAGGAATGCAGCGCGCGACTGGGCACGAACCTTCCGCACGACGACCGCCTCTACCCGGTTCGGCCAGCGGCCAACTGTCTTCTATCCAATGTTGGGCCGGACAACCCACCTGCGGCCAACCGGCGGCTATGCGCGGGTATAGCACGCGGGTGGCAAGGGCTATCCAGCCTTCTGAAGGCGGGGCACACGATGGGTGAGAGCCGCAATGGGGCCTTGTGGCTGCGCCGGATGGGCAAGGCGGAATGCGCGGTTCCGGGCACATTGACGATGTCTTTGAACCGGAGTATAGTGTTCCGACTGGGATGGCCACGACCATTGAGGAGAACAGAATCCCATGCACTACGGCAATTATTGCTGGGTGGACATTCAGCAGGCGGACAAGGACAAGGTGGTCGTCGTTCCACTCGCATCGATGGAACAACATGGGCCCCACGGCCCGGTGCTGACGGACACCTATCTCGCAAGTGCGGTGGCGGAACGTGTCGAGGCACAGCTCAGCGAACAGATATATCTGCTGCCAACATTGTGGCTCGGGGCATCCGATCATCATCTGGACCTCCCCGGCACCGTGAGCGTACCCAACCACGTTTTCACCTTGATGATTAAGAACCTCGCCAGGTCGATCGCCAAAGCGGGCTTCCGGCGCGTTCTCTTTCTCAACGGTCACGGCGGCAACGTCACCCCGGGGATGCAGGCGATCACGGAGCTGGCGAACGAGTCGGACGTGTGTAATGAGATGTGGATCGCGCTGTCGTCCTATTGGACCATAGCGGGGCCGGCGATGGCAGCGGAGCGCCACGGGATGCGGACGAAACGAGTGTCGCACGCATGCGAATACGAAATGTCGATGATGTTATTCCTGCATGGCGACATCGTGCGTATGGATCGGGTCACGGCGAGTCCGCCGCTGGTTGACTCGCCGTTCTACCACAGCGAGAACGGCGGGCGCGTCAATGTCGCCAAGCGGATGACGACGTGGACACCGACCGGAGCGATGGGTGGACCGCAGCACTCAACGCCGGAAAAGGGCGAATCGTTGCTGAACGCCATCGTCGGCGAAGTGGTCGCCTTCCTCGATGATTTCGCGACGTGGTAAGGAACATCATGCGTTGCTAAGGGGAACAGCATGGCAAAGATATTGACTGTTCTGTGTAGTGGACGGCGAAAAGGGTTCACGGGCGGTCTGTTGCACCAGGCGGAAGAGGGAGCGCAAAGTGTCGATGGCGTAGAGATCGATCACGTGCATCTTCATGATTACTCCTTCGGACCGTGCAAGAGCTGTTTCGCCTGCATCCGTGACGATAATCATATGTGCGTTCAGAAAGACGATCTCGGGCAGAAGGGCGAGGGCGCCCTGTTTCGGAAGCTCCTGGGCGCCAACGGCGTTATCATAGCCGACCCGGTTCACTGCTGGGGGGCGAGCGCGATGTGCCACCTGTTCATGGAGCGATGGTATCCGTTCGCCTGGAGTGGCGCGATCGGGGGCATGCCGTTCGCGTCCTTCGCCTGCGCGTCGAATCAGGGCATGCAGCACGTCGCCATCGAGGCCGCCTGCCGCTGGGCATTCATCTATGGGCTGAGATACGTTGCTCAACTGCCGGTGCACGTGGCATACTACGATGATGCGCTGAAGGATGCGAAATACATCGGCGAGCAGATTGGACACGCGGCACTGGAGGACGCGGCCGAGCGGAAACCTTATGCGAACGATCTGGAGAAGTTCCTCACCTACATGGGCAAGCCATGGAACCCGCTCGAGAATTATCTCTTCAATCTCACCAACGGGACATTCACTTCGGACAAGTCAATCCCGCAGAAGGCCCTCCGGCAAGGCGTCTTCAAGCGCCCGGAGGCCCTCGAGCTTCTCAAGCAATGCGTTGACGGACTGGCTGAGGCGATGCGGTTCTACGACCTCAAGAACTATGAAGAGGCGAATCACCACCTGGTCGAGGCGAGCGCCTGCTGGACTCACGCGACGTGGAAGGAGTTTCTGGAGGAACAGGTTGTAGGAACGTCTGCGCCGGAAGTGTACAGACCTATGTCGGAATAGGAGAACATGAAATGAGGGGACAGAAAGAATGAGCCGCTTTAAGGGTGCCAGGGACAAGGGCTGCGCGTACTTGCTCCGACAGCTCGGGACTGACGGGGGTTTCGGTTTGCCGGAGCTGGGAACTCTGGATTACTACAAGGCCCCGTGTGCGTTTCTCGTCTGCGGGCGGAGCAATGCCGCGAGCCGGCTGCTCGACTGGGTGCGCAAGAATGGGATGACGCCGGACGGCGACTTCGGCCCGCGGCCCGACCCTGCCGCCAACCCCTATTCCTACGCGCACGCGTACTTCAACAGTTGGCTCATTATCGGCGCACATCGACTCGGGCAGTTCGACATCGCGGAAAGGGGCATGAGGTTCCTGATGCGTTTCTGGAACCCCGACACGGGCGGGTTCTTCTCCAGCTACGACGAGCGCGATGCGTCGACGAAGGAGGACCTCTGGGTCGTCAGCGGAAGCGCTCAGGCGGCACTCCATGCCGGCAGAATCGACGTGGCGCGGGCGGTCGGCGGTTGGATGCAGCGGCTGATGGAAGCCCAGCCGAACTATCCCAAGCAGTTGTACACGGTCTGCAGCCGCGCAACGGGACTGATCACCGAGCCCGATCCCGAAGACGAGATACGCTACCTGCTCAACCAGGACGCCGAGCGCGACGAGTTTTTCTTCCATCCGGGCATCGCCGGAGGGTTCCTGGCATGCCTCTATCGGTTCACAGGAGAGACGAAGTGGCTTGACCTCGCCAGGGAGTACATGCGGCTTGCCGAGGGCGCGAGCGACTTCAATTTCAAGAGTCTGCGCGCCGGCAAAGTTGGCTGGGCTGCTTCGGTGCTCTACACCGTGACCGGCGACGAGAAGTACCGGGAGATGGCGGTTCGGGTCGGCGACAATATCATCGCGATGCAGTCAGAGGACGGGTACTGGGCTTTCCCCACCCCGGAGGACATCAACAACGATGCCAGTGCCGAAATGGTGGTCTGGCTGGACGAGATACACCAGGCAGTCGGCGGCGGTTAGGCTCGCAGTTGTGAGATGCGACGGGAACTCAGATAACGAATGGTGCCGTCGTACTTGTGATTCTGGCTGGAACTCGTGTAAGATTCTCGGACTCAGACAGGCTGCACAACAACAGTCCGTGACAGAAGCATCCTTTGGGACGCTCGGCGAGCCGTCAGTCCGATGACCGCCGCCGAAGCAAGTCCGTGTCTATTACCCTGACGGAGCGCGACGATGACAGATGCCCTTGCCCCCCGGAGCGAATGCGGGGCCGACGCTGTGAAGAAGTTCTTTGTGGCCACAGTCGGCAACGATGACTGGGCCGGCAGCCTCGCCGCGCCAGCGGCAGACGGACAGGACGGCCCCTTCGCGACGCTGACGCGCGCCCGCAACGCCATTCGGCTGTTGAAAGCGGCCGGTGAGTTGACGCAACCTGTCGAAGTACAGGTGCGCGGCGGGACCTACCACATGTCCGGGCCGCTGCGGTTGGGCGGCGGGGATTCGGGCACCCCGCACTTCCCCGTCTCCTACATGGCGTACCCCGGCGAGCAGCCCATCATCAGCGGAGGCAGGCAAATCACCGGCTGGCAGCCCTACGAGGGCGAGATCGTGTGCACACGGTTGCCCGAGGTCAGCGCCGGTCGATGGTGGTTCCGCCAGTTGTTCTGGAACGGGGAGCGCATGATCCGCGCCCGACGCCCGAAGTACGACCGCACGGACCCGCTTTACGGTGGGTGGACGTTCGTCGAGTCGCCCGTGCCGGAGGACGAAAGCAACCCCACAGCTTTCCGCTACGATCCAGACGTGCTCCCATGCAATTGGGCCAAACCCGAGCAGGGCGAGATATTCATCGTTCCGGGTTCGTCCTGGCTCAGCGACATCATTCCCATCAGGAGCATCGACCGCGAAAGCCACGTGATCCACATGACGCGACCGGTCGGGCCCACATTCCACACCCTGACCGTGTCCACTGCCGTGCGCACGGGCAACCGGTTCTATGTGGAGAACATCCTCGAAGAACTGACCGAGCCGGGGGAATGGTGCCTGGACGCGGATACCGGCATGCTCTACTTCTGGCCGCCCGAGGGGCCGGTTGAAGCGGGTCAAGTCATCGCGCCTGCGACCGGGAGGCTTATACAGATGGTCGGCACGGTGCGCGAACCTGTCAGCCACGTCGCCATCAGCGGAATAACCCTGACGCAGACGCTGGCGGGATTCCCCACCCCCGACTCGTACTACAAGACGCCCAACTCCGACCAAGCCCTCTACATGGAGAACACCGAAGATTGCGTCATCGAAGAGAACTTCTTTGATGCCGTTGGCGGCGACGCGATCCGGCTGCAGAACAACAACGCGCGAAACAAGATCGTCGGCAACGAAGTGTCCCACGCCGGTGCTTACGGCGTCTTCCTCGCCAGCCTTCAGCGGGGGTTCTCCCGCCACGATACGATGTCCGGCGACGTTCCCGGCCCGATCGAGTGGCACGCCTGCAGCGAGGACCGCGATGTTACGGCAACGGCGTGGCCGCGATCGTGCAACCATCTCATCTCCAACAATCACATCCACCACGTCGGGGTCTTCGAGAAGCACGCCCAGGGCATCGCGCTGTACGGCATCAGCAGCGTAGATATCGTCATCTCCCATAACCTCATTCACCACACGCCGCGTTTTGGCATCGGCATGATGAGCGGTCTTGGGCGCGTGATAATCGAATACAACGAGCTCCACCACCTGAGCATCGAGACGGCCGATACCGGCGGCATCTGCGCGAATCGCTGGTACACCTACGATAAGGACCCGGACCTGTGCCGCGGCAACATCATCCGCTTCAACAGGATATCCGACGTGATCGGCTGCGGCGCGTACGGGGAGAAGTTTGAGGCCGGGGGCGGAAGCCGGGCCGGAGGCAAGATATGGGTGCCATATTACGGATGGGCGATCTACTTCGACAATCAGCCGATGAACGTGCTCGTATACGGAAACATCTGCGCGCGCAGTACGCTTGGCGGAATCATGATCAGCCACTACTGCCATAACGTTACTATCGAGAACAACATCTTTGTCGACGGCGACCAATCACAGGCTTTCTTCCTTGAATCCGGTGAATCGCAGGTCCGTCTGCTCGCAAGCGGCAGCACGAGCAACGTCAGGGTCAGGCGCAACATCTTCGCCTACAGCAACCCCAAGGCCGAACTCGTGCACTTCGCCATGCTTGGCGACTTGGAGGTGGATATTCCCACGATGATCACGGAGTTCGACTACAACCTCTTCTTCCCACCGACGGGCACGGAACCAACCTACCCCGGCCTGCCGGGAGGTGAGACAGAGGCCCGATGGCGCGAGCTTGGTTTCGACGAGCACTCCGTGACCGCTGACCCGCTGTTCGCCGACCCGGCCGCGGGCGACTACACCCTCGCGCCTGACTCTCCCGCCCTCAGACTTGGCTTCAAGCCGATCGACGCAGCGCGCATCGGCCTGCTCCGCCCGGTCCGCAGCGCCGGGCGCGCGGGCGCCGGGGATGCCGGTGCCTGACTGGCGGACGAGGACTTGACGAAAGCCGACGCCCCCGCGCGGAGGATCACTTCACCAGCCCGGCGACGGTAGCCGGGCTGCCGTTGAAGATGTAAAGACCGGCGCACTGCTGCGCCAACTCCAGCAGGGTGGGCACGTCAACGTTATAGTCCCGGAAACGGCTGTCCCGACCCGGGCGAACTCCACCCGGTTGTACCCACGCGAACAGTTTGCACGGGGTTCCCTCCACCATCTCGCTGTAGGGCGTGATGTCGATCGGGCGCCGAAGCCGCCCGGACCAGATGTGCAGCAGCAGAATGTCAACGTATCCTTCCTTCGCCCACGTGGCCGGGTCCAGTCCCTGCTTGAACTGGTCGGGCTCCAGATGGGGGCGAGCCAGCTTGCAGGTCTCGGGGTTAAAGAACTGTATGGCGATGTGGAGGTGCTTATTGCGTTTCGCGCCTATCCGGTCCGCTTCCTTTCTTAGATCCCTCAAGAACTCGTTCGTGTGCCGCGCTTTGTCCGGCTCGTCCCTCTTGAACAGCGGGGTCGCTCTGGTGAATTCCAGGTCCAACCCGCCCACGCCATAGTGCTCCAGCAGGTCCGCATAAACCGCCACGTGGTAATCGCGCACCGCCGGCTCCGCCCAGTTCAGCCTGCGCTCCCCGGGATTGACGTCCTCGGGCAGAACCAGTTCGGGATGCTGACGAAAGAACGATCCGGCCACCCTCGGGTCCATGTGGAAGCGGTTTACACGATAGTTGGCCAGGAGCGTCAGCCCCTTCTGGCAGGCCCTTTCCGTCACGATTGTCAAGGGGTCCGTGCCGAGTTCGCTGAACCGCGCCTGGTAGTCGCGGACCTTGATGCAAAGCTCGTCGAGCTCATCATCAGGAACCTCGGACATGAACCTGTCCAGAACCTGCGATCTGTATCCCCATGCAGTCTCCCCGCCGACTCCGAAGGAGAGAAAAGCGCTTCCCGCCTCCGCGTACCGGTCGACGATGGTCCGGAGCGTCGCCGGGCCATCTCCGTCAGGGTCGCCCCAATCGAAGAACCCGTCGTTGTTGAACGCCAGCTTCAACGGCTTCAGAACCTTCAGTTTCGACGGCGGTATCGGTGCGGCGTACCAGGGCTCTGCGGATGTCATGTTGATCCCTCCGGGTCTCTGCCGCGAGATATTCCAGACGAACAATGGCCCGCCGCTGCGGCGGACCAGCCTCAGCGATCATACTGCACTCACAGGCAATGGCAAGGCCGGCGATCAGCGCGCCACTGGCCTTGGCTGCCTGGTCCGGTTACAATCACTGACCTGGCAAAAGAAGTCACCCCTCACGCTTGCCGGAAAGGCGGTGGCATAGATGCTCATTGACGCGCATCTACACGTCTTCGTTCGCCCCTCGGCGAAGTATCCCCGCGAGACCGACGCCCTGACCCCTGCAACCCGTGAAGCGCCCGTCGAGCAGTTGCTGGACCTGATGGACGCGAATGGGGTGGACAAGGCGGGGCTGGTGCAACTCGGCGGGACGGGCCTGGCCAAGCACGCGTACCTGCGCGATTGCCTGCGCCGCTTTCCCGGCCGGTTCGCCGGCATCGGGCTGGTCGACGCGGACGCCGACGACCCCGCCCGCGAGCTGGACGAACTGGTCGAAGCCGTCGGGGTGAAGGGAATCCGGCTGAACTATCTCGGCGACCCGGATGAAGCGGACGTGACCAGGCAGCCCACCTACCCGCTCTGGCAGCGCCTCGCCGAACGCGCGTTGATACTGTGGCTCTACCCGAGCGACGACCAGATCCCGCTGATCGAGCCGTTCATTCAGGCCTTTCCGAGCATCCCCGTCGTGATGAATCATCTCGGCATGTGCCCCGACAACTTTTCAATCGACAAGCTTGCGCGCCCGCACATCGACGCCGAAATCCCGCCGCCGACGCTGCCGACCATCCTGCGCCTTGCACGCTGTTCCAACGTATATGTAAAGCTGTCCGGCCAGTACGGGTTCAGCCACGAGCCGTATCCCTACCGCGACCTCCGGCCGCTCGTTCAGTCGCTCTACGACGCCTTCGGTGCGGACCGGCTGCTGTGGGCGACGGACTTCCCGTGGATCGTCGAAGAGCCCGGCTACGACCGGCTCGTGCGCCTGCTGGAGGAGCAGTTACCGTCGCTTTCGGCTCAGGAACGCGCCCGGATAATGGGCGGCACAGCAGCCGCGTTGTTCGGGTTTCAGTAGGCCGATGCAGGAAGCTCGGTACGGACCGTCCCCGCCTTCGACGAACGCCACGGCCGCCCTCCCCCGCTCATGGCTACCCCACGGCGTGGATTCGCAAGCCTTGGGGCAGGCCGCGAAATCAATCAGGACGCGCTCCACTTGCCCCTCGGGTCCTCTTCCGGCCCCCGGCCGTCGTAGGCGATGCCGGTCTTGACGTTGGTGCCACAGAGCGCGCAAACGTTGGCCCCTGCCGGCAGCGTCGCGCCACAGCCCGGGCCGACGCAATGTTGCTGGCCCGGCCGCAACGCTACTGCGGTGGCCCGCCCCGTTCCCTTGAGGCGTGACGTCTTTGCGCCGCCGCCCCTTGACTCCCCCGGGCCGCGCCTCAGCTGTGCCTTGAGAGCCTGGGGCGTGACGCGCACCACGCTCGGGGCGTTCGGCCTGTCCACCGCGGCCGGCAGTACCAGCTTGCGCCGGCAGGCCTTGCACTGCGCCGGCCTGCCGGCCCGACCGACGTCCTCCACGATAAAACGCCCGCAAGGACACGGCACGGTGATGTTCGGGGCAAACTCATCGTCGATAAGGAGGAACTGCAGGGCCGGGCGCAGGAAGCGCTTGCAGTGGGGACAGGTGACGACGTGCCCCAGGACCTCGGGGTCAAGCTGAAGCTCGCCCCCGCAGGCGCAATTGAGCCTTATCAATTCCTCGCTGGACGCTTCGTGGGCCATTGCATCTCCTCGCGCCCATTATAGACCCAGCGGCAGGCGCGCTGCAAGGCATCAGCGGCCCTCACCAGAGCGGTGCGCGAGCTGCGGAGCTGAAGCGGTCCGTGACCGCGCAACCGCTGATTCATCATGCGGGTTTCGGGGCCTGCTATTCCCGCCCGGTTGCCAAACGGGGCTGCGTCGGGTACCATCGCCGGTAACGATGGGCATACGGATTCTACCAAAGGCACTGGCGGACAAGATCGCGGCGGGCGAGGTGATCGAGCGGCCAGCGTCCGTCGTGAAGGAACTGATCGAGAATGCCATCGACGCCGGCGCGAGTCGCATAGAGGTGGAACTCGAGGGGGGCGGGGCGAAGCTGATGCGCGTGAGCGACGACGGCCGCGGCATGGCCACCGGCGACCTTGCGTTGGCGTTCCTGAGCCACGCGACCAGCAAGCTCCGGGACGAGGCCGACCTGTTCAGCGTGCACACGATGGGCTTCCGGGGCGAGGCGCTCAGCAGCATTGCCGCCGTCTCGCAGTCCCGCATCGTGAGCCGCACGGCCGAGGCAGACGAGGGCTACGAGATCCATGCCGAAGGGGGCGACATCGGGGAGGCCCGCGCCTGCGCCGCACCACCGGGCACAAAGGTCGAGGTGCGTAACCTGTTCTTCAACGTACCCGTACGACGCAAGTTCCTAAAGAGCGACGCTACGGAGATGGCGCACGTGATCGAGGCCGCCACGCGCCTGGCCCTGGCACACCCGGCGGTGCATTTCGTGCTGACGCACAACACGCGCAGCGTCTTTAACCTGGCGCCGGCCGAGGGCCTGGCGCAGAGGGTCGGCGAGTTCTTCGGGCGCGAGATCGGCGAGCGCCTGATCCCCCTCTCGGCACGCTCGCCCGGATTGGAGATTGAGGGTTATCTGCTTCCGCCATCGGTCAGCCGCACCGGTGCCGCGATGCAGTATCTCTACGTGAACCGGCGCTACGTGCGCGACAGGGGCCTGCTGCACGCGGTGGCCGAGGCCTATCGCGGGCTGATGATGTCGCAGCGGCGGCCGGTGTGCTTCCTGTTCCTCACGGTCGACCCGGCCGACGTGGATGTGAACGTCCATCCCACCAAGATAGAGGTCAGGTTCCGCCACGCCCGGGAGGTGCACGGCAGCCTGCTCTCGGCGATGCGCGAGGCCCTGCGGGAGGCGAAATTGACGCCGCAGGTCTCCCTGACCTCCGAGGCTGATCCGGCCCGGGGACGGGAGGCCGCCGGCGACAGGAGCGAATCCGTCCGCAAGGCGATCGCCGATTTCTTCGCCGGCCAGGGGCAGGA
>CAZHPE010000039.1:16178-19046 GCA_964534775.1 uncultured candidatus Brocadiaceae bacterium | reverse complement strand
TCGCTCCGGCGTCACCGCGCCCACGATCCGCACCGCAAGCCCGGGCCCCGGGAAAGGATGGCGCCAGACGACCTCCCTCGGCAGCCCAAGCGTCTCGCCGATCCTGCGCACCTCGTCCTTGAACAGGTAGCGGAGGGGCTCGATGAGTTCGAAGCCCAACTCCTCCGGCAGCCCGCCCACGTTGTGATGTGTCTTGATCACCGCCGCGACGCCGCCCTCTATGCCGGCGCTCTCGATCACGTCCGGATACAACGTTCCCTGCGCAAGGAAGCGCGCCCCCTCGATGTCGGCGGCCGCCTCCTTGAACACCTCGATGAAGGAGTGCCCGATGATCTTGCGCTTCTCCTCGGGTTCCTCCACGCCGGCCAGGCGGGAGATGAACTTCTCCGAGGCGTCCACGACGCGAAGGTTCATCCGGAAGTGCTCGCGGAACACGCTCTCCACCCTCTCGGCTTCCTGAGCGCGCAGCAGGCCGTTGTCGACGAAGATGCAGATGAGTCGCTCGCCGATGGCCCGGCTTAACAGCACCGCTGCCACCGAGGAGTCCACGCCGCCCGAGAGGCCCAGCACCACCCGCGCCTGGCCCGCGCGCTCGCGCACCTCCTGCACCGTGCGCTCGATGAACTGCGTCATCTCCCACGTGCCCTCGCATCCGGCGATGCGATAGAGGAAGTTCGACAGGATCTCGGCCCCTTGGGGCGTGTGGGTCACCTCGGGATGGAACTGAATGCCCCAGTACTTGGCCTCCAGGTTGCGCACGGCCGCGTGGGCGCAGGTGTCGGTGCTCGCGAGCGTATCGAACCCGTCGGGAAGCTCGGCTACCTGGTCCCCGTGGCTCATCCATACCGCGAGATGATCGCCCAAGCCGTGGAACAGGTCGCCGTGCTCGGCCACCTCGAGAACCGCCCGGCCGTACTCGCGCCGCGAGGCCTGTCTGACCTTTCCCCCGAGGGTCTGACATGCGAGCTGGAGCCCGTAGCAGATGCCGAGCACGGGGATGCCCAGCCTGAACAGGCCTTCATCGCAGCGAGGCGCACCCTCGGCGTAGACGCTCGCCGGCCCCCCGCTCAGGATCAGGCCGCTGGCGCCGCGCGCCAGGACTTCCTCGGGTGTGATGGTGTGCGGCACCACCTCTGCGTAGACCCGGGCCTCGCGCACGCGCCGCGCGATCAGCAGCGCGTACTGCGAGCCGAAGTCCAGCACCAGAAGGCACTCGCCGCCAGCGTGTTCGTCAGCCATTTGTTACCGAGTTCCGACGAAGGGAAACCCCTATTATACGGGGCGCGGAATCCGGCGCAAGCAGCCGCGCAGAATGATGGGATACGAGTGCCGAACGCACCGTCACCGCCGCTCGTTTGCCATTGCGACCCGGCCACTCGATGCCCCGCCGCGGCGCCTCAATGTGACAGACGTCCTCGCGGAAGAAGTCCCGACTCCTTATCGGCCCCACGTGCCGGCCGGGTAGTTGGGAAACTCCGGCCTGCGCCCGGCCCAATGCTCGAGAATGGGGTCCACGAACTGCCAGACCAGCTCGATCTCATCCCTGCGCGCAAACAGCGTGGCGTTGCCAGCCATCACGTCCAGCACCAGGCGCTCGTAGGCCTCGGGCGAGTTCGACTTGAACATGCTCGCGTACGGGAAATCCATCTCCGTCGGCCGGATGTCGAGCCTCAGCCCGGGCGCCTTGGTGAAGATGCGCAGCGACACTCCCTCGTCCGGCTGCACGCGGATCTTCAGCACGTTGGGCTCCAACGGCACGTGCTCGACCGTGCGGGACAGGATGTTCGGCACGTCCTCGAACTCCACCGCGATCTCCGTTAGGCGCTCCGGCAGGAGAGATGGCGAAGCGGGGGCATTTCGTAACGCGTGTTCTATGAGATGGTTACAGGTCATCAATTCTATAGGCCGCGGGTTGGTTGCTCAAACGCAAGCTGGCCGGTCGGCATTTGACCAAGCAGGTACGCGCGGCGCAGGAACCCACCGGGTTGCCCTCAGGCGCCGGCGGCGCGCCGCAGGATAGCGGGGAAATCGGGGCCCCCTTCGACCGACCTGTGCATGAGAGAGAAGTCGTAGCGGGCGGGGTCGTCGGGACGGATGTGGCGGAAGGCCTCGGTCACCTCGCGCACCGCACGCATGTCAGGGGAGCTTTCCCTGCGGGTGAAGCCGAGCAAATGGCAGACGCGCGCCATGTGCGTGTCCAGGGGGACGAGCAGGCGCGCCGGGCCGACGCAATCCCACCCGCCGGGATCGACCTCGTCGCACCGGACCATCCAGCGCAGGTAGAGGCACAGCCGCTTGCACGCGCTCCCACCTGCGGGACTCGGCAGCAGGTGGCGAATCCCATCGGGCGATCCGGCCACCTCGGCCACGAAGGCCCCGGCGGCGGGGAGCACGGTCGAGGAGGAGCCGCCGTCGTGTGCAAGGAAACACGCGCGCAATGAACCCCGCCGCTTGAGCACTCGCCTCACGCCGCACAGGAGTCTGGCGAGCGCCTCGCCGCCCGTGAACCTGTGGCGAAACCCCTCGCACGCGAGCCTGATCTCCGCCTCGCTGCGGCGGAGAAGAAAGCTCCGCGGCCGGTTCTCCAGGCGTTCCAGCGCCCTGCCGACGCTCGCGAGGATCGAGGCGAGTTTGCCGTAGGCCAAGCACGCCGCGATGAGACCGACCACCTCGCGCTCCAGCGGGTCGTCGTGCTCGTGCACGAACGAGACGGGATCGCTGTCCCGGCAAGCGCGCACGTTGTACTGCGCGTAGCAGCCCTCAAGAAACTTGGCCAGCCGCTGCGTCATATTCCTCCTCCACGGCGTGATGGTTATATCCGTGCGACCCATGCGGCAATGCTCACGGCCGCCAGCACGCAAGCCGACA
>CAZHPE010000039.1:0-16168 GCA_964534775.1 uncultured candidatus Brocadiaceae bacterium | reverse complement strand
TCCACGGCCTCTTCAAGCGCGAGCGCAGGACCGGCAGCGCCAGTGAAACGGGCCAGAACATCGCCGCTTCCACCATCAAGCCGGCTATGAGACTCGGATACCTGAAATAGTAGAGTGGGCTCAGTTGAACCACTGGGATCGGCGACCAGAGAAGGAAGTAACGCCGGTTGGAGAAAGGACTGAGGAAACCGATCCCCAGGCCGCCGTCGGTCAGCGCATCGAAAAAGCCGTGGCTTGCCGCCAGCAGCACGAACACCGTGCCCAAACCCCAGGCTCCGCCCGGAAACCGCTTGCGGCACCGCCGGCAGATGAGTGTTGCCGTCAGACTCGATATAAGCGCAAAGAGCATCCCGTGCGCAATCCCCCGGTGGCCGAAGGAGTGCTCGTACGGGATCCAGCGCATGAAGAGCCCGTCAATGTCCGGCAGGATGGAGACGATGAGAGCCGCCTTCAGCAGCAACTCCGAGTCCTCTCCCTGCTTGGCTGGCAGGCGGGTCACTCCGTAGGCCAACAGCCCGTGTGAGATGATGCTAGGCATTGCTGTCTCGCTGCTTGCGGTCCGCGAAAATTGCCCCCTGAGACCGACACATTATCGCCCTTTCTGCGGCCGGTCAACCCCGTGCCGGCGTGGGCTGCGCATCGGCGCGCGGCAAAGGTGCTTTTCGGGACAGGGGCCAGGGGCTATAATGGCCCGAGGGATGGTGTGCTGGCGTGCTCAGTGCCCCACCGCCGCCGGTGTCGACCGTTGCCGGTGTCTCAACCGCCAGGTTTCCCGGGCCCAATGGGGCATCCGGACGGCGCACTAACCCATGGCGCGGTGTGAAGGCCCGGAACGCTCTTCCCGGCTCACGCAGTGCGACGCATGCAGCGAATGAAATCAGACCTTGATTGGAGGGATTGGCGCTGACGGCGGAGATAACAGAGAAACCTGGAAATGATCTCGGATTTCCGTTCTTTGGCAGGTTCGCGTTGTATCTTGCCATCCCTGCTGGAATGCTGGAAGCGTTTGTCTGGGGGGCAAGGCATGGGCATGCACGCGTCCTGTTCAAAGAGGGTTGCGTGGTGGAATGGGTGCAGTTCGGTTGCCTGGTGTTGGCTGCCGTGCTCCTCTATGTGGCTGCGCAAAAGAGGAAAGACAGAACCGAGTTGTTCCGCTGCCTCGCGATTCTGCCGCTGATATTCGGGGCGCGCGAGATGGACTCTTTCTTGGGACGTCGCCTTTTTGAAGATGCGTGGGAGACGACCGTGCTTCTCCTGCTTATCGGCCTCGCATTTCTGTTGTATCGGGACTTCCGCGCCATTTTGAAGCAAACGGCTGCCTTCATTCAGACGAGATCGTTCGCTTTCTTATTCTGCGCCTTCCTGGTCAGCGTAGTTTTTGCCCAGTTGTTGGGGCAAAAGGTCCTCTGGCAAGCGATAACCCGAGTGCGCAATGCCCGGTTTGCTGCCCGTGTGATGGAGGAGTGCAGCGAGCTCGTCGGTTATCTCTTGATTCTATTTGCGGCGTTTGAGGCCCTCATTGGAAGGTCTGCAGATGCCTCTGCCTCCGGGGCGCAGTGAACGTCCGGTCTGGTGCCCCCTTGCCGCCGCGACCGCAGCCTGTCACGATCCACGCCGGGGCTCGCGGACTGCTTGATTACGCGCCGCCGCACAGGTGCTCGATAAGTATTTTGAAGGCCAGGCCCAGGAGGACTGCGCCGCCCGCGGCCTCCGCCTTGCGGCCGAACCGCGTGCCCACGCGGCTGCCGGCCTGCACGCCGATGGCCGAAAGCACCGCCGTGATAAGCGCGATCACCGCGGCCGGCACCCAGAGGCCGATGTTCATCATGGCCAGGGTGAGCCCGACGGCGAAGGCGTCGATGCTCGTCGCCACGGCCAGCATCAGCAGCCTCAGACCGCGGCTCTCCTTCCCCCTGCCGCTCGACTCGATGCCGAAGACGGCGTCGACGAGCATCTTGCCGCCGACAAATCCGAGCAGCCCGAAGGCCACCCAATGGTCCACCCCGGACAGCCTGGGCCTGACGGCCTCACCGGCCAGCCAGCCCAGGATCGGCATCACGCCCTGAAAGATCCCGAACATCGCCGATACGCGTAGCGCATGACGGTGCGTGGCCTCCTCGACCACGATCCCTTCCGCGATGGATACGGCGAACGCGTCGGCAGCGAGGCCGAAGGCGATGAGGATTATCTTGACTGCGCCCGCCATGCTTGCGCTGCTCTCATCCAGACCGTACGACGTCCCCATCGGGCACTCATCATGGGGGCATCCTATCACAGAAGTGCGGCAGCCACATGGGCGTGGGGGGGCTTCAAGGACCGGTATTCACGCGTTTTCTTGCAACGCGGCGACGCCCAAGATAGTATGCGGTTACCAAGAGGCGAGGAGGCGTTGTGCAGCGCGGAGGCGTTCCGCGGCAATCGCCGATCTGGAGAAAGGCGGGATTATGCGGCATTCGAGATGCTTGGTGATACTGGCGGCGATGGCCGGCCTGCTCGGAGGGTGCTGCCTGCAGTGCCCGACTGTGGCTAGGACGGCTTCTATTGCGGAGACCCTGACGGGGACGGCGGGCGGGCATTACATCCCGCGGTTGCAAAGGCGCGTCGCGCAGTGGCGCATGGAGCTACCCGCCCTGAGAGAGACGGCGCGGGCCGGGGCCAACGGGGTGCTTGCCGGCGGCAACCTCTACATCGCGGGGCCGCAGCACAGTTTCGTGATCGAGGGCTACGTGCGTTCCGGCGGGCTGATCTTGATGAAGAAGTACGCCCCGAAGGTCAAACTCACCGAGCGCGACACGGTCCTGACGGCCATGACGGGGGCTGAGGATGAACGGGCCCTTGCAAGCCTGCGGGAAACCATTGACCGTGCGGACGCAGCCGGGGCCGGGATGGTGCTGTTCGCAGGTGCAGCCCGCGATCGGGTGGGGACGTCTTCCATGGTCCTGACCGCTCTGCCGTGCATGCCGTTCGACGAGGGCGAGACAGCGTCGGAACTGAGCATCGAATCGGTGAGTAACGCGGTCGCACTGTGGGCCTGGACGGGTGAGTTCATCGCCGAGTGCGTGGCGCAGGGCAAGATGCCGTGCATATACGAGAGCTACGGCCTGCCGGGCGGAATCGAAAGGGCCGGAACGTTGACGGCCTGGGACGAGGGCCGTTTCCACAAGGTGACAAACGTTATGCCCGAAGCTGCGACCGGGCTGGGCGAACGCTATCTCGACGCGGCCGGCAAGGCCCTGACGATGACGTGGGAGCATAACCAGGACGCGTTTGAGCGCGCCGCCGAGCTGATCCGGGCCGCCCACGAAGGGGGACACGTTGTCCGGGTGTTCTCCGTCTCGCACATGATGCCGAACGAGATGCGGACGCCGCAGAATCCCACGTGGTTCCTCCCTGGCACGCCGGACGATGAGGCCAAGCCGGGCGACGCGACGATCGTGCTGGAGTATCAGAAGTTCCCATGGAAGCAGACGCGCGAGCTGGCAGAGGCCGGCAGCGCGTGCGTGCTCAGCTCCAGCCACAAGGCGCCGGCCGAGTTTACTCAGAGCCCGCGCAACGTCTACATAGACCCGTTCTGGGAGATATACGACGCCGCGGTGGAACTGGCCGGCTATGACGCGAGGATGATGCCGATCTCCTGCGTGATGCAGGCAGCGGTCTACTGGCAATTGGCTGAACTGGCTTCGGCCAACTAGGTCACCTTCCCTCGCCTGGAGAAGACTGCATGACGGATAGGCTCCTGGTTCAGGGCGGGCAGATCGTGACGCCGTCGGGCGTGGTCGAGGGCGACCTGCTCGTTGAGGGCGGCAAAATCAGGATGCTCGGGCGCGTCCCGCAAGAGGCGGCCAGCGGGGCCCGTTCGGTCGACGCCGCCGGGCGGCTGGTGCTGCCGGGCTTGGTGGATGTGCACGTGCAGGGAGCCGGCGGCTGCGACATTCTAAGCGATGACCCCGACGACGTGGCGCGCGTAAGGCGCAACCTCGCCTCGTTCGGAACGACGTCTTTCCTGGCGACCACCGCCATCGACGTCACCACCGGGGACCAGCCCCACGTCCGCCACGTTCTGCGCGAGGCCGCCGCCCCGCGCCGCGGCGCCCGCCTGCTCGGAATCCACCTGGAGGGCCCGTTCGTCAGCATCGAGAAGCGGGGCATGATTGAAGAGAGGTTCATCTGCGCCCCCGACGGCGACCGCTACGCTTGGGTCAAGGAGTTGTGCGGCGGCCGGCTCAGGATGATGACCATCGCGCCGGAGCTGCCAGGGGCGCTGGAGATAATCGCCGACCTCACCGCGAGCGGCATCGTGGCTTCCCTGGGGCATAGCGACGCCACGTACGATGAGACCGCGCGCGGCATCGAGGCGGGCATCAGCCACGTAACGCACATCGGTAACGCCATGCGCTCCATGCACCATCGGGAGCCGGGCGCGTTCGGGGCCGCGCTGATGAGCGAAGTCCTGAGCGCGCAGGTCATCGCCGACGGCATCCACCTGCACCCGCAAATGATGTCATGGATCATCCGGCTGAAAGGCCTCGAGAACTGCGCCATCATCACCGACGGCATCGGTGCGATGGGCATGCCCGACGGCACCTACAGCTACGGGGGGCTTACCTACGCCGTCAATGACGGGGCCGCCCGTTACCTGGACGGCACGCTCATCGGCACGGCCATCACGCAGCTTCAGATGGTGCGGCGCGTGATCGGCATAACGGGCCTCCCGTTGCACGATACGGTGGCGATGGCCAGCCTTGTGCCCGTGCGCATCCTCGGCGTCGAGGACCGCCTCGGGAGCCTCGAGCCGGACAAGGAAGCGGACTTCCTGATCTGCGGGCGAGACCTGAACGTAGAGGCCGTCTTCATCGGCGCAGAGCAGGTGGCGTAGCCCGAAGGCGCCTCCCGCGCCGCGGCTTCTCGGTCCCCTACAGGGCGAACCATATTATGGATCGGGACGAGCACAACGAGCTCCTTGGCCAAGCGACGGAGCTCACGGACGAGATCGTTCGGGGGCTCGTCACCGCTCCGGAGGACCTGAGTCCGGCGCTTTCCTGCATCGGGCGCCTTTCGGGTCTCCAGGGCCTCTACGGCCGCGAATTCCCCGTTCTTAGCGACGAGGTTGAGTTCTGGGAGGCCGTCTGGCTGCGCACGGACCGCCTGCGGCGGCAGTGGGATAGGATTGAAAGCGCGACCGCACGAGTCGGCCAAGCGCCCATTGACCGGCTCCAGGGATTGCTCGACCTGGAGCGCAAGGCCCTTTACGACTGGACGCGGCTGTTCATACGCGAGCACGCCCCCAACGTGCCGACGGCCGCGCATTTCGAACTGGGTATTGACGCTCTGCGGCCGGACCGGCGGGGCCTGCATGAGCGGATCGAGGGGCTCTACGAATCTGCCAAGCGCATCGGACGGCTGCCGGAGGTTAGGGAGGGCGTGGAAGTCCCGCCCGGGCGCGTCAACTTCGCCATCATCTACGGCGGCGGGTGGAACGTCAGCACCTTCAGCGTGCTGCGCGAAGCGGAGCACTTTCCGGGCCTGAACGCATTCGTCGCCTTCGACCATCCGGGCGCCGGCCTCTACGGCCGTGAGGCCGGGCGCAGCGTGCGTCTCGCCACGGCCGGCCTTTTCCGCACCAGTGACGCCGACGACTACGTTCTGGCGACTTTCAGGCGGCCGCCCGTCCTGCATTTCGCCTGCCCGCACGAATGGACGGGACAGCCGCCGCACGAGCTGGGGCTGCCGGTGCTCCGTTCGGGCCTGACCCTCGAGATCGTCGGCGGCAAGCTCAACGTAACCCGTGCGCTGGAGTGGTACGCCCGGAGCGCAGGCGTGGAGCTTCCGCTCATCCCGGAGGAAGGGGTCCCACCCGCCGAAATCCCGGTGGATCTGGATCGTCTCGAGGAAACGGCGCACGCGGCCCTGGGCAGGTTGGAGCGGCGGGGCGTTCGCGAAGCGGTCGTAAAGCCAGCCCGCGGCGAGCAGGCGCGGGACGTGGAATTCTTCGAGCTGCCCGCCGGGCGGGATGCCGCCGTCCGGCACGCCGCGCGGCTTGCGCTGGAATCGGGCGCCGTCATCCAGGAGAGGGTGCGCCCGCGTGGGGACGAAGATTTCAACTGGCGGGTGTTGGTTGCCGGCGGCCCCTCCGGCGAGCCGAAGGTCGTGGGGCGCTTCGCGCGCAAGGGGCACGGCAGTGACGTGGAGATGGTTCCCGACCGGCAGATGCTGACCCAATGCGGCATGAGCGGGCCGGAGGGCGAGGCGCTGCTGGCGCTGTTCGACGAGGTATCATGCCGCGCCTTCCGCGCTGTGGCCGGCTATGCGGAAGAGCTCCACCCCGACTTTCCCTGGCGCCCGCTCGGGGCTGGCACGACGTACGCCGTCCCTTATCTTCTCGGGATCGACCTGATCGGCGAGGCGCGCATCATGGAGGTCAACGGGAACGAAGTGGCCGGCATGTGGACCGACGACCGGCTCTATCCCGAGACGCGGGGCCGCAGCAGCCGCACCGTCCTGGAGTCCGCCGAGGCTGCCGGCAGCGCATACAAGGCCGCGCTCAGCGGGCGACCCTGATCTCGTACTTGCGCACGAGGTGGTGCGGGTAGTATGACTGCTTGGCCCGGCGAAGGCCGGCCATGCCGAGGTCCTGCTCCCGGTTGATCCACTGGAACCCGGCGGCCGCGTGCCGGGCGAACTCCTGGTTGATCGCCTGGTATGCGCCGGGAACGGACGTATCGGCCTTCTCCACGCGCACGACGAACGTACCGCCGTTGAGCGGCTCGCCCAAGGCGAATGCCAGCACCCGATCCCGGGCGACCAGTACGCCCCCGCGCAGCCCGAGCCACTCCCGGTCCGTCAGCATTGCGAGGGTGCCCTCAACTTCCCGCTGGAGGCCCGGGACGTCGCGCTTGGGGTGAGTGGCGAGCCAGTCCCTGCAGAATCCGGGGCACAGCTCGGAAAGCCGCCGGTCCATCTGGAGGTACCGGGCCTCCGGGCACGCGGCCCAGAACCGGCGTATGTGGTTGCGCTTGGCGTGGAAGCGGGGGCCGGGGAGCTCCCGCAACTCATCCGCAACGTGGACGTAGTCCGCGCGGTCGCGCTGCTCGGCGATCGAGAGCGCCGGATCGCCCCGAAGCAGATTGACGACGGGTTCTGGCACGCGGGCCACCGCCTCGGCCGCGATCCCTCCGCTCAGCGCCGCCCTGACGGCCTCGGCAGCCTCGGCGCAGTCCGCCATGATAGGGGAGAGCAGGAATGTGCCCGTGCCCGACGCGGAGTCGAGCATTATCAGCGGGCTCCCGCCGAGCCGCGAGAGGCGACACCGCGTGTGGGGGCGCCAGATCCACTGATAGGCAAAAGCAGCCTCGCTGATGTCCGGCTGGCAGGCTGCACAGGCCGAATCCAGCAGGTCCTTGTGCTCCCGCTCCAGCGGAGTGAAACCGGGGAATTCTGGAAGCTGGTCCAGGTCGGGCATAGGGGCCGCTCTGAGCGGGCAGTTACCTCAGCCGTTGGCGCGGCAGGAGCCGCACGGCTCGCATGGCCCGCACGGTTCGCAGGGCCCGCAGCAGACAGCCTCAGCGGCATCGGGCTGATGGCAGTCCGATTCGGCCGGGACCGCCTCGGGCAGGGGGTTGGGCTCCCGCCAGACTTTGCCGTTCCAACTGCGCAGCGCCATGTCGTCCCCCTCGCGGCCGATCACGTAGTTCGGCGCGATCGGGATCTTCCCGTACGGGGTATCCAGGACGTACTTCGGCACGGCGAGGCCGGAGGTATAGCCCTGAAGGTTCCGCATGATCTCCAACCCGCTCTCGATCGGCGTGCGGAAGTGGCGCGTGCCGCTGAGTATCTGGCACTGGTAGATGTAGTATGGCCGCACGCGGATGCGCATCAGCTCCCGGCACAACGCCTTCATTACCTCAACGCTGTCGTTCACGCCCCGCATCAGCACCGACTGGTTCCCAAGCGGTATGCCTGCGCCGGCCAGCCGGCCGCACGCCGCCTCTGCCTCGGGCGTGATCTCCCTGGGGTGGTTGAACTGCGTGTTGAGGTAGATGGGGTGGTGCTTTTCCAACATGCTGCAAAGCTCCGGCGTGATGCGCTGCGGCAGCATGCACGGGGTGCGCGAGCCGATGCGGATGCATTCCACGTGCGGTATGGCCCGCAGGCGGGCCAGGATGTCCTCGACCCATTCGTCCGTCGCCAGGAGCGGGTCGCCCCCGGTCAGCAGGACGTCGCGGATCTTCGGATGCGCGCGGATGTAGTCGATGCCCTCGGTGATCTTCTCATCCGAGAAAGCCAAGTCCGGCTTGCCGACCATAGTCTCCTTGCGGAGGCAGTGCCGGCAGTAGACCGCGCAGCGGTTCCCCACGCAGAATGCCAAGCGGTCGGGGTAGACCCTGATGATGAGTTCGACCGGCGAGTGCTTGCCCTCATCGAGCGGGTCCGGGACGCCGAGCTCGTCGTGAAGCTCATCCTCCTGGGGCACCGCCTGGAGGCGGATCGGGCAGCCCCGGTCCGTCCTGTCCATGAGGCCCGCGTAGTAGGGCGTGATGGCCCACGTGAAGCGCTGGCTGGCGGCCTCGATGCCCCGCCGCTCCTCGCCGGTCAGCTCGATGTAGCGTTCAAGACCTTCGACGGAGGTGATGCGGTTGGCGAGCTGCCACTGCCAGTCGTCCCTGTCCTTCATGTCGTGGTCCTCTCACTTGCCGGTCGCGTGCACGCTTGACGGCCGGCTCGATGATGCGTCCGATCGTGTCCTCGCAGGCACGCCTGCTCGCCCCACAGCGATACGACAGACCCTACATTCCACTATAGCCGATTCAATGGTCCCCTGCCAGTGCCGGAGGGACTGGCAGGGGACCGAAGGACCGAGGCGAGAGGTCTCCGCGAAGGCGAGCCGGCCGGCTCGCGATTACTCCGGGTAGTTGCCCTCTTTGCGCCACACATCGAGCATCAAATCGTAACGCGGGAGCCGCATGCCGGTGTAGACGCAGTTCGAGGTGGAGTAGATGTAGCCCCCGCCGGGCATGCCGTGCTTGAGGCAGTAACGGGCCGACTCCACGACCTCCTCGTCCGTGCCCGTGTCCAACAGGCCGCAGTTGACGTTCCCGATCAGGCATATCCGGTCGCCGTAGAGGCGCTTGACCTCCGCGATGTCGATGCCGCCCTGCGGGTCGAGCGAGTGGAGCGCGTGCGGGTTGGCCGCCACGAGCTGGTCCAGGATGGGCATTATGTTCCCGTCGGTGTGCTTGACGGTGTAGAAGTCCATCTCCCGGTAGCCCCGGATCAGGTCCGTGAGGTACGGTGCGACAAACTCCGCGAATTGGTTCGGGCTGAGGAACGGGCCGTCGTTGAAGCAGTAGTCCGCGCAGAGCGCGAACCCGTCCAGCCCGCCGTGCCGCTGGTAGCGCTCGGCCTTTTCCAGGGCCTTGCTGACCATGGTGGCGGCCTCGGCCTTGACCTTCGCGGGCTCCTCGACCAGCCGCACCGCGAAGTCCACCATCTGCGAGCCGCCGGGCACGCCGTAGGTGGCGTCGCCGTGAACGGCCAGGAAGTAGCGGTCCCCCGTCTTCTCCCGCATCAGGTCGACCGTGCGGAGCGATTCCTCGTCGGTGCGGGGAGTGGGGTGCAGGAAGATGGCGCTGTGCTCGTAGCGCTCGGCGGTCTCGATCAGGACGTCCGCCATGTCCCTGCGGTGAAGCTCGCGCTCTCGCTCCTCCATCTGGTCCCACTGGCCGTAGGCGCGCTGGAGCGGATGGATCTTGCCGATCGCCTCCATCGTGAGGTAGAAGACCAGCTCGAAGTGGGGCACGCGTCCCGTGAGGGGTCGGCGCTCCAGGGCCGCGATGAACCGTTCTCTCGGCGTCATCTCCGTCGTCATGCGTCAGTCTCCTTCGGGTACTCCCGGCGCGTTCCGGGTCATAGCTCCCGCAGCGTTGCCATGAAGTCGCGGAACCGGCCGTGCACCTTCTGGTACTCCAGGATGAACGGCCCGGCATACGCGAGCCCCTTAACCTTCCCCAACACGGCATCCCAGTCCACGGTGCCCGCGCCGGGCGGCAGGTGCGCGTCGCCGGAGCCGTCGTTGTCGTGGATGTGCGTGTTCAGAATCCGCGCGCCGTGCTTTTCGAGCAGCGCCATGTTTGTGCCGGAGGTGTTCGCGTGGCCCGTGTCCAGGGTCAGGCCGATGTGCGGGGAGGAGCAGATCTCGAAGAGTGCATCGAAATCAGCCAGGTCCACGCCGAGCTTTTGGTGCACCGAAGGGCCGGGGGAGTTCTCCACGGAGATGCACACGCCGAACTCTTCGGCCAGCGGCGTGCAGACCTGGAACGCGCGCGCCGCCGTGCGGACGGCTTCCCCGTGGTCCGCACCCTCTGCGTGGATGCCCAGGTGCACCGTCATCATGTGGGCTTCCAGCCGGCGGGCGCTCCGCAGCATCTCGGTCACCGTCTCTTTCGCCCCTTCCGGGGTCTGCTGTCCCATGTTCCACCGGCCGACCCAGGGGGCGTGGTAGGAATTCGTCATCCCGTGCTGCCGGGCCAGCTCCGCAATGAGGCCGGCGACTGGCTCGTCGCTGAATGTGGGCGCCTCCGACTCGAACCACTCGATGCGGCCGAAACCGTAGTCCAGCGCCACCTCGAAGGTTTCCTCTGGCGAGGGCGCTTCCAGGCAGCCCGACACCGTGCCGATCAGATTGTCCATAGCAACTCCTTGCGTCCAGAGATTTCGTGGTTAGGCGGCCCATCCACATCACAGCCCGAGGAACACGATCGCCATGCCGCTCAGGGCGATCGCGGCGCCGGCGAGGGCGTGGCTGTAACGCTCCATGCGGCCCATGGGCACGAGGCTTACCCCACGGGAGGCAACCAGCACGACGGCGAGCATCGTCGCAATGGTCACGCTGCCGAAGATGATGGTTACGAGCGCTACGCCCCAGAGGCTGCCGGTTGCGGCCGGATACATCAGCACCGGTATGAGGGGCTCGCAGGGGCCGAAGACGAAGATCGTAAAGAGCACCCAGGGCGTGGGGTTGACTGAGCCTTCCCTGGCGTGGACGTGCACGTGCCCGCGTGTGTGTGCGTGTGTGTGCTCGTGTTCGCTCTCCGGCCCGTGGGCATGCCCATGAGCATGGGGCCGCTTTCTTATCGCCCGGCGCACGCCCCAAGCGAAATACGCCAGCCCGAAGGAGATGAAGGCCCACGCCGCGATTCCGCCCCGAACCGATTCGGCGGCCTCCACCTTCGTGAGGACTATCCCCAGGGCTATGCCGATCGTCCCGAGCAGGACGGAGCTACCCACGTGGCCCAGCCCGCACAGAATGGTTATCAGCGCGGTCCTGGCAGTCGACCATTTCCTGGCGCGCGCCATGACGATGAACGGCAGGTAATGATCGGGGCCCGACAGCGTGTGCAGCAAAGCCACGGTGGCTGCGAGGCCGCTTAGAAACCAGAGGCCCTGGGACATCTATATCCTCCTGCCGACCGGCGGCTTGGCCGCTCAGTTCCGACCGATTCGCCGGCGGCGACGCGGACGGGCACGATCACGACTGCGGCGCCCGCGCCTCACAGGCACAACTTGAGGTGCTCGACGCTCTTCTTCAGGTTCTCTTTCTGCCCCTGCTGGCTGAACTTGCTGAGGCTCTCGTCCTCCAGCGACAGGTCGCCGTCGTAGCCCCCGGCCTTCAATATCTGCACCACGCGCCGATGGTCGACGTCGCCCTCGTGGACGGGGCAGACGTATTCGGCGTACCCGAGGCCGATCTCGCGCCGCACGTTGCGCAGTTCCGCCGGGAAGCTGATGTTCTTGACGTGCGTGTGGCAGACGCGGTTGGCGAACCGCTCCATGATCTCGTAAACGTGCTCCAGCGGGTGGCCGAACCAGTAGAGGTTGCCGGTGTCGAGCGTGAGGCCCATGCGCCCGTCGCCCACGCGGTCGAGCATCTTCTCGATGAACTCCGGCCGGTTGGACACGTGGCCGTGGTTCTCCATTCCAAGCTTCACGCTGGATGTGGCCTTCAGCGCGGTCCGAATGGCCCCGACGCAGCGGTCCTCGAACTTCTTGCCGTCCATCTCGCGGTGCGGCAGGCAGTCGACGCGCACCGCCGGCAGGCCCATCTCGTCGGCGGCCTCGCAGGCCGTCACCAGCCAGTCGGTCTCAGCCTCCAGGTCCTCGGCGGCGAAGTCCGTGCCGAGCATGAACGCGTTGATGATCGCGCCGTTCTCGTCGAACCGGCCCTTCAGGGCCGCGCGCCCCTCGCTCGTGCGCAGGTCGAAGGGCTCCTCGCCGTCACGCAGCAGGCCGGCGGCGTCCACCGTGCAGGACTTCTCCAGCGTGAGCTCCACCGAGTTGACATCCAGGACCCGCATCGCCTCGAACCAGTCCGGGTCCACCGCCTTCAGGAGACCGGCAAGAACCGCAACGTGCATCGCTTACCTCCGGGCCGCGCGCGGGGGCGCCGCCATCCGTGGGATCGGCAAGAACATCCGCCACCAGCAAAGAAGTCGATTCTAACATATCGTACCCGGCATGACCAACGCCACGGCGAGGAACTCCGGGCCGTTGTCGCCGGATCGCGAACAGATACGATAGCGTCAACTTCACGTCTCGGGCCGTGAACGTCCGGCCCGTATCAATCGCCAGGCATTCCCGTGTGAACTCGTCGATCACTTCCAGGAGCTTCAGCTGTCGGCCGTCTTCGGTGCGGTCCGCCAAGAAGTCATGGCCCCAGACGTGATTCGGGCGTTTCGCCCCCTGCCGAACGATGCCGCCCGCATTGCTGCCGCGCAGCCTGACGCAGCTTCACCACTACCTGCTCTGCACTACAAACCCTTCTTCAGCGGAGAATCCTCCTTCCCCCCCCACACCTCGGGATTCTCTCACAACTCCTGGATCAATTCTCGGGGAAGGGGCAGGGCCAAGACTATCAGGCGTTGCGATGCCAGCAGATAAGTGTAACATGTCGCCAGTGCACATTCTAAGGCCAACAGATCACGGCAAGGAACAGGGCTTGAGTAATCCGTGCAATCGTGTGCGCGAACCGTTAGCCGTAACGGCAATGGGTAGCACGCCTCCTCGATAAGAAAGCGCGCACGGCCGTAAGTCATTAGGTGGGAATCAGTTGGAAAGTAGGCGGAGGAGTTTGGTGCGGATGGGGGGATTCGAACCCCCACCTGGTAGTTAGCCAGACTAGGTCCTGAACCTAGCGCGTCTGCCTGTTCCGCCACATCCGCGAGGGCACATAGATTATAGTCTGGCATGCGGGACTGTCAAGGTCAGCAGTCGCCGGATGCTGTCAAGAGTTTCGTGTAAAAGGGGTTTTGGCAGGTTGGCGCGTTGTGGGGGCGTGTCCATTGGTTCTTGAGGTTCCTCCACACCAGATAGGAGGCCCTGTCCCAGCTCACCTCTTCGGGGTGCGCTGGTGCGGGGCGCACCTGAGGCACTCGTCCCGCTCGTATTTCATCATGGCTTCGACAAGGCGCTTGAGTGCGTGGGCGACGCGTTCCTGGAGGAAGTGCCAGATCTTCTGTTGACGCACGCGGTCAGAGGTGTCATCGCAAAATATGGGCGAGCCCTCCGGTTCGGGTGATGGGTGTGAACAGCGAATCACATACGAAACCGCAGGATCGCCGCCTTTCTCAAGTGCCGGGCCAGTAGGGGCAGGGCCGACTGGCGAACGGGGGTGGCTGGGCCGGGGATCAGCACTGGATGGCCCTGACTGGCAGGTGGATGGGGCATGTATGATGCCGGGGCGGGGTCGTGGTGGTGGCCGTGGAACAACAATGGAAGGCCACTGGCAGGCTGGCGGACGGGGCATGCATGATGTATGGGCGGGGCGGTGGTGGCGCGGCCGTGCTCATTCGAGCAGGAGCTTGCGGTGTTGTGGTCGATCCCACAGGTCGGTGCGGCGGGCGGCGAGAAAGTCGTCCTTGACCTTCGTGCGGTCCAGCTCGGCGGTGATGAGCATCTCGCGGTTGAACGCCGCTCGCGCCAGGTGCAGGCCGTCGGGATCGCAGATCGCGCTCACCATCATCTGTGGCGCGCGCGCGTCGTTGACCGTGACCACGAACATGCCGTTCTCGGCGGCCCGGCAGCGCATCGTCCCGTTCAGCACCGGCACCTTCCACCCCATCCCCGTGGACGCGCTGGACATGTGCAGCACCAGCTCGGCCCCCTGACGCCGCAGGATGCGCCAATTCTCGGGGAAACGCATGTCGAAGCAGATCTGAAGGGCCGCGGTCCATTCGCCGAGCTTGAACACGGACAGGTCTGCGCCCCCGGCAAATACCGGCTCGTCCTGGGGCGTGAGGTGCGTCTTGTCATAGCTCGCCGCCAGCTCGCCGCTCGGGGAGTACATAAGGGCTGTGTTGAACAGGCGGCCCTCGCGTCTGGTCGTTGTGCCCAGAGCCAGCCATAGACCCCGCTCGGCAGCGTGCGAGGAGAGCTCGTCCTGAGCACGCGCCACGGCGCCTAAGTCCAAGTCCGCGCGGGGCAGGTAGCCGCTCAGGGCGCACTCAGGGACGATCAGGACGTGCGCACCGCTTTCGGCGGCCCGTCCAACGGGCGGTTGGACCGCCTCGTCAATTGCCCCGTGGAGCTTGCGCGCGTTCTCGGCCACATCATCGGTCGTGGCCATCTGGAAGGCTGCGACTTTCAGCACGGAGCTCATGCCGCGTCCTCGTCCCCGCCCGTCGTGGGCCCTTGCCACGGGCGCTTGGAGCGCCGCGCCCCCGACTCGTTGGTCTCCTTGAGGAAAAGGATCTCGCCCCCTTCCGCGTCCACCTTGATGGTGGAGCCCTCGGGGAACTCGCCGTCTATCAGTTGCGCGGCCAGCGGGCTTTCGATCTCCTGCCGTAGCGCCCTCTTGAGCGGGCGGGCGCCGTAGGCGGGGTCGAAACCCTCGCGCGAGATCAGCTCCCTAGCGGCTGGCGTCACCTCCAGGCGAAGGTTGTGCGCGGCCAAGCGCTTCTTGAGGTAGCGGATCTGGATGTCGGTGATGCCGCGCATCATCTCCTGCGAGAGCGAGTTGAAGATGATGATCTCATCGATGCGGTTGAGGAACTCCGGCCGGAACTGCTCGCGCAGCGTCTGCCGCATGCGCGACTCCAGCAGTTCCCTCTTGCCCGGTTCGGCAAGGTCCTGCACCCATTGACTGCCGACGTTCGAGGTCATGACGACGATGGTGTTCCTGAAGTCCACCGTGCGGCCCTTGCCGTCGGTCAGGCGACCCTCGTCCAGCACCTGTAGGAGGGCGTTGAATACCTCCGGGTGGGCCTTCTCAATCTCGTCGAACAGCACGACGCAGTATGGCCGCCGCCTTACCGCCTCGGTCAGGCGCCCGCCCTCCTCGTAACCCACATAGCCCGGCGGGGCGCCGATGAAGCGCGCCACGGAGTGCTGCTCCATGAACTCGCTCATGTCGAAGCGGACCATGGCGCTCTCGTGGTCGAAGAGGAACTCGGCCAGCGCCTTGCACAGCTCCGTCTTGCCCACGCCGGTGGGGCCGAGGAACAGGAACGATCCCAGCGGCCGGTTCGGGTCCTGAAGTCCAGCGCGTGCCCGGCGCACCGTGTTGGCCACGGCGGTGATGGCCTCCTGCTGGCCCACCACGTGGCGCGTGAGCTCCTGCTCGATGTGCAGGAGTTTTTCTTTCTCGCCCTCCAGCATCCGCTGGACGGGCACCCCGGTCCAGTGGCTGACCACCTCGGCAATGTCCTCCGGCTCGACCTCCTCCTTGAGTAGGCGGCGCTCGGACTGGATCTGCCGGAGCTTCTCCTGCTGCTCCTTGAGCTTCTCTCCTATTTCGCCAGCGCGGCCGTACCGCAGCTTGCCGACCTTCGCCAGATCTCCTTCGCGCTCGGCGGCCTGCTCCTCGGCGCGGACCCGGTCAAGCTCCTCGTTCAGTTCGCGGATGGCCGCGATGCAGCCCTTCTCGTTCTCCCACTGGGCGCGCAGGCCCTTCTGCTCCTCCTCAAGGTCGCTGAGTTCCTTCTCGATGTTCTTGACGCGCTGGCGTGACGCATCGTCCTTTTCCTTGCGAAGGGCCTCGCGCTCGACCTGAAGCCGAAGGATGTGCCGGCGGGCCCGATCCAGTTCGCCCGGCATGCTGTCGATCTCCATGCGCAGCTTCGAGGCTGCTTCGTCCATCAGGTCGATAGCCTTATCCGGCAAAAATCTGTCCGAAATA
>CAZHPE010000038.1:0-19203 GCA_964534775.1 uncultured candidatus Brocadiaceae bacterium | reverse complement strand
GCACCATTCTTCGCTCTGCCACGGCCGAAAAACAGGACCATCTGGGAAATGCGGGGTTATAGGATCATTGCCGTTGCTTTGTGCTTCCAAGTTGAAGTCCTTGATTACGTCTTCGACCAGAGCCAGAAACTCCTTACATTTCGCCCCCAGGAAGAACTTGTACTGGAAGCGACCAAGAACGGGTTCTTTGAGCTTCGCGTAGACGACACATCGCCAGAGGAAGTTATCCCCTTCTGTCACTTCGGCCACAAGTCCGATTGGGATGAGGATGTGTTTGCCGACAAGGCTCAGGCTGGAATGTGGGATGAATTCAATTGCCGAGTCGGATAGCTGGGCGTAACCCGGCGAGTGGCAAAACACATTCTGCTCCCACTTTGCCGGAGCCTTGAACAAGATCCGCTCTCCGTGGCTTCCAGCGACAACTGGCATGGAGCTGCCCTCCTAACGGGGCAAGAGCACAAACGGTGACATACATCCGCGCTCACGTGCGAGGCGCAGGATACCCAAACCGGCAGGAATTCTCTCTGCTTCTCATCCGTCAGCGCCAAGCATAACGACCCAACCGCCAGCGCGCAAGGATGCGGCTGCCGGGTTCGGGGTCGCGCGGCTTTGCACTGGAGGTACGGCTTTCGGTTTGACTTGCCAGGGTGCTTGCCGCACGATAGGAGGTAGTGGCCATGGTCGCCTCGTATCTGGAGCTGGCAGACCGCATGATGGGAGAACAACCCCACGAACAGTTCGACCACGATGCGGACCTCGGGCTGCGCGTGCGCGGGGAGACGCTGGCCGACCTGTTCGAGAACGCCGCCCGGGGCATGATCGAGCTGATGATGGACCCGGCAGCGGTGAGGCCCGAGAGGACCGTGGAACTGCGGGCCACGGGCGACGACGATGAGATGCTGCTGGTGGCGTGGCTCAGCGAGGTGCTGTTCGCATTCGAGGTGGACCATTTCACGCCGGCCGAGGTGAAGATGCTCCAGGCCGGTGACGGGACGGCCCGGGGCCGGCTCTGCGGGGAGGCGTTCGACGGGGCCCGCCACGAGGCGCACAGCGCCGTCAAGGCCGTCACGTACCACAACCTGGAGATCCGCCGCGGCGCGGGCGGCTTCGAGGTGGATATCATCTTCGACGTCTGATGGCCGAACGCGGGGGGAGGGAACCAATCGAAAAAGGCCACTTCGAGCTCAAGAAGATCGACAACTTCGTCTACGAGGTGCCGCAGTCCGGCCGCATGAACGTGCCGTTGCGCGTCTATGCCGACGCGCAACTGATCCAGCACATCGAGACGGACAACGCGCTCGAGCAGGCCGTTAACGTCGCCTTCATGCCCGGCATCGTGCGGGCTTCCTACGCCATGCCAGACGCGCACTGGGGCTACGGGTTCCCGATCGGCGGCGTGGCTGCCTTCGATCCGGCGGCCGGCGGTGTCATCAGCCCGGGCGGCATCGGGTTCGACATCAACTGCGGTGTGCGCGTTATCCGAACCGACCTGGAGGCCGAGGAGCTGAGGCCACGGCTGACCGAGATCGTCGAGCAGGTCTTCCGCGCTGTGCCGTGCGGGGTGGGTTCGGAGGCAGCCATCCCGAAGCTCAGCCGCGCCGACCTGCGCAACGTCATGGTCAAGGGCGCGCGCTGGGCCGCGGGCGGGGGTCTGGCCACCGAGGAGGACCTTGAACGCACAGAGGCGGGCGGCGCCCTGCCCGGCGCGGACCCCGACGTGGTGAGCGACAAGGCCTTCAAGCGCGGCGCGCCACAGATGGGCACGCTCGGCAGCGGCAACCACTTTCTGGAGGTCGACGTGGTGGAGGAGGTCTTCGACGAGCGCGTCGCCGAGGCCTTCGGCGTGCGCAAGGGGCTCGCCGTGTTTCAGATCCACTGCGGCTCGCGCGGATTCGGCCACCAGATATGCACCGACTACCTGAACGTGATGCAGCGCGCTTCGAAAAAGTACGGCATCGAGCTGCCCGACCGCCAGCTCTGTTGCGCGCCGCTCGATTCCCCCGAGGGCAGGCGCTACTTCTCGGCGATGGCGTGCGCGGCGAACTTCGCCTGGTGCAACCGGCAGGTCATCGCGACGCTCGCCGCACGCGCCGTCGGGAGGGTGCTCGGGGCGGAGCCGGCCGCGATGGGCTGGCGGCAGGTCTACGACGTGTGCCACAACATCGCGAAGTTCGAGGAGCACGACGTCGACGGCGAGAAGCGCACGCTCTGCGTCCACCGAAAAGGCGCCACACGCGCCTTCCCGCCAGGCCACCCCGACGTGCCCGAACCCTACCGCGACAGCGGGCTATGCAGGAGACCTGGGGTTCGACGTGCCACGGGGCGGGCCGGATGATGAGCCGCAAGGCAGCCACGCGAGAGGCCCAAGGCCGCAACCTAAAGAAGGAGATGAGCGACCGGAGCGTGGTGGTCAAGGCAAAGGGCTGGAAGACCCTCGCGGAGGAGATGCCCTACGCCTACAAGGACATCGACGCGGTCGTGGCGGTCATGCACTCGGCGGGCATCGCGCGCAAGGTCGCCAGGCTCAAGCCGATGGCCGTCATCAAGGGGTGAGCGGGCATGAGGGAGCGCGCGCGCAGCACCGAGGCGCAGCACTACGAGAAGCTCGACGCGGGGCGGGTCCGCTGCCATCTGTGCCCGCATGAGTGTTCGATCCCGCCGGGCAAGGTCGGCCTGTGCCGCGTGCGCGTCAACGAGGCCGGCATGCTTATCGCCATGACCTCCGGGATGGCCTCCTCGCTCGCCATGGACCCCATCGAGAAGAAGCCCCTCTACCATTTTTATCCCGGAACCAGCATCCTGTCGATAGGCACGGCTGGATGCACGTTCAAATGCGCGTTCTGCCAGAACTGGCAACTCCTGGACCCCGCCATCCGGCAGCAGCCTCTGCCGCCCGAGGCGGCCGTGCAGGAGGCCCTCTCGCAGCGCTCTATCGGCATCGCCTACACCTATAACGAACCCTACGTGAGCTTCGAGTACGTCCTGGCCACGGCGCGCCTGGCGCGGGAGGTGGGCCTCAAGAACGTGCTGGTGACCAACGGCTACTATACGCCGGGACCGTTCGAGGATATCGTAGACGTCGTAGACGCTATGAACATCGACCTCAAGAGCATGAGCGACGAGTTCTACCGGACCTACTGCGCCGGCGACATCGAGCCCGTGCTGCGGACGATCCGCACGGCGGTCGAGCGTGGCATTCACGTGGAGCTTACAAACCTGCTCATTCCGGGATTGAACGATTCCGAGTCCGACATCTCGGCCTGGGTGGGTTTCGTCGCAGGGGTACGCGCGGACATCCCGGTCCACTTCTCGGGTTACCACCCCGCCCACGAGATGGACCGCCCGCCCACGCCACTTGCCTCGCTGGAGCTGGCCCATCGGCTGGCGGGGAAGAAGCTCAAGTTCGTCTACCTGGGCAACGTGGTTTCCTCCGAGGGCAGCGCCAGCGTGTGCCCCGACTGCGGGGCGATGCTCGTCGAGCGGCTGGGCTACTCAACTTCGATCGTCGGGCTCAAGGGCGACCGCTGCGGCGCGTGCGGAGAAGAGCTGAACTTCGTCGTTTAGGCGCTGTTGCAGAGCCTCTCCGTCGGCCGAAGCCAGGGTGGGGTTTTGCAGGCAGCGCCTTGGGGCGCCTTCACTCAGGTGCCGAGGGGGGCGGGAGGCGTGAATTTCCCGGCGCCGTTTTCGCCCAGCATCAGTCGCACATGGCGCCCTGAAAGGGCTCTGTGGGGCTTGTGGGCGGCATCAACGCCATCTATCGGCGGCAGCCTCCCGGCGCCATCTTGATCCGGTTTTGGGGCCGGCACTATCATTGACTTTAAGTGTCGCGCCTCCACCGCGTGTCATGATGTGTCATTGTGTGCGGGGACGGCGTGCTTGTATCGGAACACAAGACACATGGTGACGAACTGCCCCCACTGCAGCGCAGCCCTCGAAGTGCCGTCGTACATTAAGATTGCCCGGTGCGGCCGGTGCCTTCGGAACTTCGAGATCGGCGGTTCGGTGGACCTCCCGCGCGCGGAACGCACCAGTTGCCCGAGTTGCAGCGCCTTGCTTCAGGTCCCGCACGGGACGCACGCGGTGCTGTGCGGGAGTTGCCGGACGCGTTTCGAGGTAGCCGGCAGGAAACCGAAAGCGCCGCCGGATCCAACGAAGGTCGAAGAGTCCAAGAGTCCCGGAGTAAAGCCCGAGCTGCCACGCCCCATCGACCCTTCAACGGATGTCGAAGAGTCCAAGAGTCCAGGGGTGGAGGCCGAGCTACCGGACACCATCCCCCCCCCAACGGAGGGCGAGGTAGTCGAGATAGATCGGCCGCTCGCGGGTGCAAAACGGCCCGGGATGAGGCGCCAAGGGGCCGCGACGGCGGGCCTGAGCGAGGAAACCCGCGCCGCCGGAGCACTTTCCGCGCCCGACACCGAAGTGCCGGAGCTTCTGCGCCAGGAGCTTGCCGGCCGGTTCGAGGACATCCAGCCCATCGGTCAGGGGGGCATGGGAGTCCTCTACAGGGCCGAGCAGAAGCGTCCCTCGCGCCGCGTGGTGCTGAAGTTCATGCTCGGGGGGCGGTTCGCCACCGCGAGGTTCCGCCAGCGGTTCGAGCGCGAGATCACGGCCATCGGCCGGCTCGGGCACCCGAACATCGTCTCAATCCACGAGTGCGGCAGCCTCGGCGGGCAGCCCTATTTCACGATGGAATACGTGGACGGGTATGCGCTCGACGAATACGCCAGTCGCTACGCACTGGGCAAGAGGGAGGTTTGCGGGCTGATGCGCCAGGTCTGCGACGCAGTCGCTTACGCCCACGAACGCGGCGTCGTCCACCGCGACCTGAAGCCCGCCAATGTGCTTGTGGACCGCCACGGGATGCCGCGCGTGCTGGACTTCGGGCTGGCACAGCTCCAGGACGGGGACGGCAAGATGCCCCGCGCCACGCGCGAAGGGGAGGTGATGGGCACCCCGTCGTACATGAGCCCGGAGCAGACGCTCGGACGGCCCGACGAGATCGACGGGCGCACGGACATCTACTCGGTCGGCGTGATGCTCTACGAGCTGCTCACGGGGCAGCTGCCTTACGATGTGTACCGCGCCCATCCGCTGGCGGCCGCCCATGCCATCCGCCAGGCGCGTCCCAGGCAGCCGAGCACGGTGAACCACGCGGTCGATGCCGACCTCGAAGCCATCATCATGAAGTGTCTTTCCAAGAACAAGGAGGCCAGGTATCCCGCCGCTGCGGACCTAGCCGCCGAGTTGCGGCGATACGTGCAGGGCTTGCCCGTGGAGGCGCGGGCCGCGGCGCCCTTCTACCGGCTGCGCAAGGCGATCCTGGGGCGGCGTGTGGCCTTCGTACCTGCCCTGGCGGCCGGCGTGCTGGCCGTGACGCTCACGGCGGCGCTGGCGTGGCACATGGCCCGCTGGACCGGCCCTGCGCCTACGGACGCTGCCCCCGGGGCCACGACCTCGATGGGCCACCGCAATGAGCAGCCGGAACGGACGAGGGTGGCCCGACGGGGCGGCCTGCCTGCGGAAACCACGATTGCGTTGGGAGAGGGGATCGCGGTGCCGCTGACACTTGTGCCAGCGGACGACCACCTCGTCGCAGGGGCGTCCCGGCCTTTCTACCTCAGCACCGCGCCGGTCACGGCGGCGCAGTTTGCCCGCGTCATGGGCCTCGAGCGGCCCGAGGGCGGGGCCGGTCAGTCGGCCGTCAACGTCCCGCCGGGACGGGTCGCGGCCTTCTGCCGCAGGCTCACCGAAAGGACGGGGTTGCCGGTGCGCCTCGCTGCTGAGGCCGAGTGGGAATACGCCCGCCGGGCCTCGGTCCTGCCTGCCGGTGCGGGCGCGTCCGACGGCCTGCGAATCTGCGTGGATATCCCGCGGAAGGGGGTGGCGCCTTCCGGCCTCAGGTCGGTCTCCATGCTAGCCCTGGAATAGCAGGCCCGCCCAAGCGATCACCCCCCATGGCCGGTCGCGCTCGGGGTTTCGCCGTCTATATCCGCAAAAGAGCCCCCCTGCGTTCCCGGTGGGAACACAGGGGGTTCGGTTCATCCCGATACGCCCGCCAGCCGATCAGTAGTCCGGCATATCTGCGGGCGCACTAACCTCGTCATCCTTGGGCAGTTCGCCCACCACGGCGTCGGTGCTCAACAGGACGCCGGCCACGCTGACCGCGTTCTGCAGGGCGGTGCGCACGACCTTGGTGGGATCGACGATGCCGCGCTTGACAAGGTCGGTGTGTTCCAGGACCGCCGCGTCGAAGCCGACATTGCCCTTCGCCGCCCTCACTTTTTCGAGGACGACTGCGCCTTCGGCGCCTGCGTTTTCAGCGATCTGCACCAGTGGCTTGCACAGGGAGCGTCGAACGATATCCACCCCCACGGCCTCGTCGCCGTCCAACTGCAGATTATTCAACGCCTTGGAGGCCCGCACCAGCGCCACGCCGCCGCCGGGCAGGATGCCCTCCTCGACGGCCGCGCGCGTGGCATGAACGGCGTCCTCGACGCGGTGCTGCTTCTCTTTCATCTCCACCTCGGTCGCTGCGCCGACGTTAATCTGCGCCACGCCGCCGGCCAGCTTCGCCAGCCGCTCTTCCAGCTTCTCGCGGTCATAGTCGCTGGTGGTGGAATCGATCTCCCTCTTGATCTGCGCGATGCGGCCGCGGATGTCAGCCGTCTTGCCGCCGCCCTCGATGATCGTGGTGTTGTCCTTGTCGATGACGATCTTCTTGGCCCGCCCGAGATCGGCGATATCGACCGTCTTCAGGTCCACGCCAAGGTCCTTGCAGATGACCTCTGCGCCAAGGAGAGTGCCCATGTCCTGGAGCATGGCCTTGCGGCGGTCGCCGAAACCGGGGGCTTTGACAGCGGCGCACTGGATCACTCCGCGCAGCCTGTTGACAACCAGCGTCGCCAGCGCCTCGCCCTCGACGTCCTCGGCGATCAGCAGCAGGGGCTTACCCGCGCCAGAGGTCTTCTCCAGCAGCGGGATGAGGTCCTGCACCGAGGAGAGTTTCTCCTCGTGCAGCAGCACGTAGGCGTCCTCAAGGACGCATTCCATGCTCTCGCGCTCGTTGATGAAGTAGGGGCTGAGGTAGCCGCGGTCGAACTGCATCCCCTCCACCAGCTCCACGGCGGTCTCGCGACTCTTGCCTTCCTCGACCGTTATGACGCCGTCCTTGCCGACCTTCTCCATCGCGTCGGCTATTTGCGTGCCGATCTCGCTGTCGCCGTTGGCGGCGATGGTGCCGACGAAGACGATGTCCTCTTTGCCCTTGACGGGCCGGCTGAGCTTCTGAAGCTCATCGACGACTGCATCGGCGGCCTTCTCCACTCCCCTTCTCAGCGCCATGCCATCGGCGCCGGCGGCGAGGTTCTTGAGGGCCTCCTCGAAGATGGCCTCCGCCAGGACGGTTGCGGTGGTGGTGCCGTCGCCCGCCACGTCGCTGGTCTTTGAAGCCGCCTGCTTGACCATCTCGGCGCCCATGTTCTCGAAGTTGTCTTCGAGTTCAATCTCCTTCGCCACCGCCACACCGTCCTTGGTGACCGTGGGAGCGCCGAAGCTCTTCTGAATGACAACGTTCTTGCCGCGGGGGCCCAACGTGACCATCACCGCCCGCGCCAACTTATTCACGCCTCGACGGATGGCCTCGCGGGCCTCCATCTCATAGGCGATCTGCTTTGGAGCCATGCCTGTTAGACCTCCGTTACTTTATGACTGCCAAGATGTCGTCCTCGGACATCAGCATGTAGTCCTCGCCGTCCACCGTCACCTCACTGCCGGCATAGGAGGTGAAGATAACCCGGTCGCCCACCTTGACCTGGAACTCGCAGCGCTTGCCGGAATCCAGGAGCTTACCAACGCCCAGCGCGATGATCTTGCCTTCCTTCGGCTTCTCTTTGGCCGCATCCGGCAGAACAATGCCACCCGCCGTCTTCTCTTCGGCTTCGAGCCGCTTGACCAGGATCTTGCCGCCTATCGGCTTGATCTTAGCCATAAGTTGAATCCTCCAAGCAAACCCTTAGTTCGATTGACACACTGCAAGGGATACCGTACAGCATCCCTGCGCCATTCTCAAGCGCAAAAGACGTGCCGCCTCCCCGGGCCGCCGCACGGCCCGGCGACGTGCGACTGCCCTCACAGCCGCGCAGAGCGGCCCATATCGCCCCGCGAGGCCTTCTCCACCCGCTATCCGCATCCTTGCGGCCGGCCAGCGGCGGTGCCAATCTGACAAGCGATCGCTCCCCGTGCTCCAGCCGCCTGCCAGACTGGCAGGTCCCATCTAATCGAGTCGGCAAGCCCGCGCGGCGGCCTTGCCCCGCGAGGCGGTCTGGGCTACACTGGCGTGGTATGGGAGGATTGATCCTGCATTGCGTCAGGTGCACCAGGCATTACGAGCTGGCGCGCGAACTCGGCCCCGCCGACGTCCGGTGCCCGCGGTGTGGGGAGCAGCTGCGCCATGGAGCCAGCACCGGCCCGGGCGCGAAAGGCAAACCGGCCCGCCGCCGACCCCGAGACCCGTGGCGCAAACGCACCATCGCCGGGTGCCGATTGCGCCGACGCGTGCGCGCGGGCCGCGATTCGCTCTGCTATCAGGCCGACAGCCTGAAGCTCCGCATGCCCGTGCTGGTCGAGGTGTTCCCTCGCGACCTGCCCGGCTACCGGCGGGAACGGGTCGTCACGATCCTGGACGGTCTGAGCGAGGCTTCTCGCCTGCACCACCCGAACGTCGTGGCCCTGATCGACGTTGGCCGCGGGGAGGACTGCGACTTCGTCGTCACTGAATGGCTCGGCGCGGGCTCAGTGCGTGCGCGCGTGCCCCCTCAGACCGGGGCCGCCATGAAGGCGGGCGAGACGCTGCGCGTGGCGGAAGAGGTGCTCATGGCGCTGCAGGCCGGCCGCGAGGCGGGCCTGACCCACGGCCTGATCCGGCCGGACGTAATCCTGCTGGATTACGACGACACGTGCAAGCTTGCCGAGTTCGGCCGCCCCGTGATGCGCGAGGACCTCTACGAGTTCTCACCCACCAAGAAGGGTGGGCTGACCGGGGCGTGTTTCTATCTCGCGCCGGAAAGGGCCGAAGACCTCTCGCCGGGCGATTCGCGCTCGGACCTCTACGGTCTCGGCGTGACGCTCTACGAGGCGCTGAGTGGCGCGCGGCCGGTCGAGGGGCGGACCGCCCAGGAGGTGCTGGACGCCCATCTGGCGGGCTCCCCGTGGCGCATTGGCGAGCGAGTGCCGGACCTCCCGGAACCGGTCGCCGCCCTGGTCTCGCGCCTCATCGCGCGCCGGCCCGAGGACAGGCCGGAAGGTCCCGAAGCCGCCTTGGCAGAGCTAAGAGAACTCGCCGCGCCGCTCGGCAAGCAGGGGAAGCTGGGCCGTGTGCGCAGCGCAGTCACCACGAAAGAGGAGCGGCGCTCGCTGATGAGCCGCACCACGCTTTGGCTGGTCCTGGCGCTGGTGATGGCCGTGCTGATCGCCATACCTCCAACATACATGTTGCTCAAGCGGAAAGAGGAAGCCACAGAGGAGCCGCGGGCCGTGGACATTGGCGCCCCCGCGCGCGTGGTCATCCTGCTCGGGCCGGCCACCGGGTCGGGCGCCGAGGCCCTCCCGGTGGCGATGCGACAGAGCCTGCTGGCCATGGCGGCCGCGCAGGTCTCGTGCGTGGACGGGCTGGTAGCGGCCGATCCATTCCTCTCCGAGGCGCTTCGCGCCGCCGGAAAGCCGGTCGAGGGGCCCGTTATACCGGGGACGCCTGGGCTGCTACTGACCGTCACCCATTCTCCCGGGCTGGGGAGGCGGAAGTGGAAACTGGCCATCGTGGACCTGCGCGACAAGGGCCCGGGCATTGCGGAGAGCGTGGCCGCCGAGCAAGGCACGGACGACTTGGCCGTGCTCGGACCGGCGATGAAGAACCTGCTGGTGCGCCGGGCCGATAAGCTGTGCGGACCCGGCGCGCCAGCCGCGCAGCACTGGCCGGAGGGCCCCGTGTGGGAGGACGCCCATACTTGGCGGCTGGTCGGTCCGGCCATGGCGGCGGAGTATGACGGGCGTTTTACCGGGGCGCTCGAGGCCATCGAGCCGGTGCCGGGCGGCGAGGCGCCGTCGGCGACCTGCGCGGTCCTGGAGCGCTTCTACCGGGCGGCCAAGGAATGGGAGGCTGCGCAGGTTTTCGAGCCCGCACCCGTGGGCCGGCGCGACGGGCTCTGGGGCGAGTTGGAAAAGCTCGCGGGCGCCTTGGACGCCATGGCGGGCGAGGACCCGGCTGCAATCCGGGCCGCCCTCGCGGACTACCTCGAGGCCTATCCGCATTCGCCCCGCGCGCACTTCCTCCTCGGCGTGTGGCGAAGCACCGCGGAGCAGGCGTCCCACGAGGCCGCGGCGGCGTTCTGGAAGGCCGTCGAAACCGATCCGGGATACCTGCCGGCCGCCCGGGCGGCGGCGCGTCTGGCAGCATTGGCCAGGCCGGAACGGCTGGACGCCCTGCTTAATGCCTACGGACGGTTGCCTCATACGGAGGGGAAGGCTGCTGCACTGGCGGAGTACGGCGCAGTCCTGAGCGTGATACTGGAGAGGGATCGGACGGCGGACCCTGAGCTTCACGGGGACCGTCAGTAAGGTACGATATCGGTGAGCAGCGCGAGGCTCACCACCTCCCGCACCAACACATGGATCCGGCGACGGTTAGCCCGCACGCCGTGCTTCAGCGCCTGGACCAGATAGAGGTCCGTCGGGGTGTTGGACTCGGCGGTATTATGGGCGTCCACGTCGGTGAGCGCCACGCTGTCGGCGTCGAAGCTCTCCAGGCGCCCGATATAGACGAAGGGCCCCTTCGTGTCGACCACCACCTCCTGGCCGACGAGTTCCGGCAACATCGCTGGCTGGCTCTCCGGCATCGTCATCGCAGCACCTCGCTTTCTGCTGCCACATTCAAGCACCCGGCGGCGTGATTGTCAAGGCGAGCGTCTCGGCTCGATGCGGGCCATGCGGGCCGGCTGATTCCGCCCTCGCGAGAAGCCCGGCGCGGCGCGGAGGAGTTGCTTTTTCGCCATCGTCCGGTTACGATGATCATCTCTATTCGGCACGAGTATCACAAGTTTCATTTCAATGAGGCCAGCCACGAACCGTCCCGCCTCATTTTCTCAAGCAGGGTAGGCCGCGATGAACCTGGCAAGCTTGCTTCACCCCGGCGTCGTGAAGGTTCCCCTGGAGGGCATGAGCAAGGACGAGGTGATCGCCGAACTGGCGGAACTGCTCGTGCGCTCCGGCAAGATGAAGAACCGCGAGGTTATGCTGGACGCCCTCATGGCGCGCGAGGACAAGGGCTCGACCGGCATCGGCGAAGGGGTGGCTATCCCGCACGCCCGCAGCGACGAGCTCGATACGATCGCGCTGGCCGTCGGCATCAGCCGCGAGGGTGTGGAGTTCGAGGCCGTCGACGACGGGCCCGTCTACCTTATCTTCCTGCTCATGGCATCCCCCGCACGGCCCGACCTGAACGTGGAAGCCCTGGCGGACATCGGGCACCTGGTGCTGATCCCCAGCTTCTACCCCAAGCTCATCGAGGCCCCGGATGCGGAGGCCTTGATCGCCCTGATTGCGGAGGCGCAGCAGAACACCGATGAGTGACGTCGTCCAGCGCCTTCTGCAGGTCGAAGAAGAGGCCAAGAGCATCATCGAGCAGGCCAGGCAGGAAGCTTCCAGCCTCGTCGAGGATGCCCGGCTGGAGGCCCGGCGCACGGTGGATCAGTCCCGCTTGGCGGCGCGCGCCGAGGCCGATGAGATCGTTCGCGCCCGGGAGCAAGAGGCCCGGGACGAAAGGCAGCGCGCGCTGGACGAGGCCGGCCGCAGCGCCGTCAGCATCGAGAGCACCGACCCGGACCGACACAAGCACGCCGTCGATCGCGTCGTCCAGGTCATTGCGCGGCGCGAAACCGACGCGCCGCCGTGATTCCGCGGGCGGCCGCAGGGTAAGGCCTCCTTCTCCTCTGAACTTGTTCGGGTGGGCTTCGTGGCAAGAGCACCGGCCAGCCCCGGAACGAAGGCCCTGATGGGGGTGCCTTTCGAATTCCTCAACGCGATGCTGCGGGGCCGACGCCGTCTGGTCTACGAAGGCGCGAGGCTCGGGGAGGTGGCCGAGGTCCGCAGCGTCGAGGAGCTGGCGCGACGTCTCTGCCCGCGCGAGGCCGTCGGCGGCCGACTGGGGTTGGAGCGGCGGCTGCGGGCCGATTGCCTGCGCGAACTCGCTTTTTTCCTGCACTATCTGTCGGCCCAGGTCGAGGGGTTCTACCTCGCGCTGGTGCGGCGTTTTCAGGTCGATGCCATCCAGACGCTCCTGCGCCTTTTCGCCGGGGGCAGGGAAGAGCCGGCGCCGGAACGATTTCTGCCTGACCTGCCGCCGGCGCTCGCGCTGGACGTCGGGGCGCTGATGGCAAGCGGCGGGCTGGATGAGTTCTGCAGCGGGCTGCCCGGCGGGTTTGCAGAGGCGGCCCTCGCCTCGCTGGACCTGTGCGAGCGGACCGACTCGGCGGCCTTCGCCGAGATGGCCGTGGAGCGCGCGTTCTGGGAGGCAGTGACGGGATCCCTGGCCGGGCTGCCGGCGCGATGGCGCGAGGCCTGCGCCCGCCCGGTGCTGAGCGAGCTGCGGTCGACGCGGCTGCTCACCGTGCTTCGGGCGACCGGCGTTCACGGTGTCGAATGGGAGGACGTCGAGAGGATACTGCCGGCCTGCGACCCGCGGCTGCACGCCGATGAAGGCGCGCAGCCATCCGAGAGCGCCCTGCGCGCCCTTCACGCGGACCCATCCGTTCAGAAGGCTGCGGTCCTCGTGCCCGGCCTGCGCAGCAGGGGACGCGCAGAGGCCGCGGGTGAAGTCGGCGCAAGCTTGGTGGAACTGGAAGACATGTGCTGGCGGGCGACGTTTCGGCTGGCGAACCGGCTCTACTACGCTGTGCTGGAGGGGCCGGCCACACTGGTCAGTTACTTCTACGTGCGAAGAAACGAGATGAAGGAACTCACGGCTCTGGTGGAAGCGCTCCACTACGGCAGGCGCCCGCCCTGGCGGGAGGGCGACGGTTCCGGGGCGTAACGGCGAGGCGCATGCGCGGGATGCGTGCGCGGGGAGGATATTCACATGCTGGTCAGTGCGCGGATGCACAAGGTGCGCATCATCGTTCTGAAGCGGCACACCGACGCCCTGACCGAGGCCGTGGGCAGGCTCGGCGTGCTCCAGCTCACCGAAACCGCCGGGCCGGCGGCGCCTCCCGCTGAGGCAGCTGAGCCGGGGCAGAATAAGCAGCGGATTCAGCGCTGCAGAGAGCTGCATTCGCGCCTTGGGGCGCTGATGGGCTGGCTGGGGGTCGAACAGCCGTCAACGCCGGCCGATGCCGGCAGCGAGCGCATGTCGCTGGAAGATGTCGAGGCGCTCATCCGCACCGTGGAGGCGCGCACCGAAACCGTCGGCACCCGGCTGGAAGCCCTCGCCGAGGAGACTCAGCGCGTGCAGGAGGCCATCGAGCAGCTCGCCCCATACCGCGAGCTGAACGTGCCGCCGCGCGAGCTGGCCGAGACGGCGTTGCTAAACGTTGTGGCGGGCGACATACCGGACTGGCAGATTCCCGCCTGCCGCGCGGTCCTGCCCGCCGACGCCATACTTGTGCCGCTCGGGGTGGCGCCGCGCCCCGAGCAGACCGGCGCGCCGGACAGGCATGAACTGCGCAGGGTGCTGGTGCTCAGCAGCCTGCGCAGCCGCTTCGCGGTGCAGACGATCCTCGAAGAGCGCCAGTTCAGGCCGAGCGATCTGCCCGCCGCCTACGAGAGCGCCCCGGCCACCATCCACGAGGCCGCTACCGCCCGCAGGGATGAACTTGCCAGGGAACAGGAGGTCGTGCAGGCGCCCCTGCGCGAGCAGGGGCGCGAACTCGCCCCAACGCTCGCCGATGCCTGCCGCGCCGTGGGCGTGGAAGAGCGCGTCGCGGAGGCGGCGCAGTCCTTCGGCGCCACCTGGGCGACGGCCATAATGACCGGCTGGTGCCCGGCGGACAAGGTCGAGGCCGTGCGGGGGGAGGTCGAGCGCGTCACCGCAGGTCAGGCCGTCTTCGAATCCAGCGAGGCCACGGCCGAGGACATCGAGGAAGGGCGCGTGCCGACCCTGGCGCAGCAGCCCCGGTGGCTGAAGCCCTTCGGCCGGCTGGCCCACAGCATGGGCGAGCCCACCTACCGGGAAGTGGAGCCGACGCCGCTGTTTGCGATCAGCTTCCTGCTCCTGTTCGGCCTGATCTTCGGCGATCTGGGTCACGGGCTCTGCCTCCTGGCAATCGGTCTCATCACCTACTTCAAGTCGAAGAAGCCGGCCGCCAGGGACATGGGCTACGTGATCGCGGCGGCGGGCAGCAGCAGCGCCCTGTTCGGGACGTTCTTCCAGGGCGCGTTCTTCGGCAAGTCGCTGCACGACTGGGGCTGGCCGTTGACGCTCGCCCTGGAACCGCTGCGTTGGACGCCGGGTGAGGACGCCGCCGGGGCCGGGGCCAACGTGCTTCGCTACCTGGCCATCGCGCTGGTGGCGGGGGTTGTGCTGATCAGCACGGGCGTGATCCTCAATGTCATCAACTGCGTGCGCAGGGGCGACCTGGCCGGCGGGCTTCTGGGACGCTTCGGCGTGGTGGGCATCGTCTTTTACTGGAGCGCCCTGGCGCTCGCGGTCAAGCTGGCGGTGGCGGGGCCCGGCGGTGCGGACCTGTGGCTGGCAATGGGGCTCATCGTCCCACTCGTCCTGCTCGCGCTGCATGAGCCCATCTACGCCCTGCTCACGCGCCGTAAGAAGCTTTGGGACGGCTCCCCGGCGATCGGCCTTCTGGAGGGCGTGGTGGAGGCCTTCGAGACCGCCATGACATACCTGGCGAACACCTTCTCGTTCCTGCGCGTGGCGGCGTTCGCGTTGAGCCACGGGGCGCTGTGCCTTACAATCTTCGTCATCCAGGGCATGGTGAAGGGACCGGCGGCCATCCTCTGGTATTCCATCGTCTTTGTGCTTGGAACGGCGCTCATCATCGGCCTGGAGGGGCTGATCGTTGCCATCCAGGTCTGCCGGCTCGAATACTACGAGTTCTTCAGTAAATTCTTCCGCGCGGAAGGCACACGTTTCAAGCCCTTCCGGCTTGATTAGGAGGAAAACGGATGCGCAAGAAGGGTTGGAGTGCGTTGGCAGCCGCCGCCGTTCTGGGGCTGGCGCTGCTTTGCGGCGTCGGCGCCCGCGCGGCCTGCGGGCAAGAGACGGGGTCGGGGGGCACGATTGTCGTGCAGAAGCAGAGCCCGGTCCGGTGGGACATAGGGATTGCGGTGGGTCTGTCGGTAGGGCTGCCCTGCCTGGCGGCGGGCTACGCCGTGGGCAAGGTCGGCGCGGCCGCCCTGGGCGCTGCAGCCGAACGGCCGGAGTTGCTGGCACGCAGCATTGTGCTGGTTGCGCTGGGCGAAGGGATCGCCGTTTTCGGGGTCGTCGTCGCGGCCTTGGTGCTGCTGTTCAAGTTCTAGACGCCGGCTGCCGGCCGAAGGAGAGGGCGCGGTGCGGTTTTTCGTCATCGGCGACGAGGACACGGTCATCGGCTTTCGGTTCGCCGGCGTGCCCGGCACGGCGGTCTCCGGCGCCGAAGAGGCCGCTTCCGCGCTCGAAAAGAGCGTCGAACAGGCCGACGGCGTGCTCATTATCTCTGGGGGCGTGGCGCACCTGGTACGGGAGCAGATCGACGCCGTGCGCTTCGGCGAGGCGCTGCCGCTGATCGTCGAGATACCCGGCCGCGGCGGCCCGGAGGCCGAAACACCGAGCCTCTACCGGCTGATCCGCGATGCCGTGGGCATCGAGTTGGGCGGGTCGCCGGCTGCAAGCGCGAACACAATTCATCAGTCGCCTACGGACAGGCCATGAGCGATCAGGCTGACACACTGGCCGAGCAGATTCTGGCCGACGCGCGCAAGCAGGCCGATCCCATAAAGAGGCGCGCAGGCCGTGAGGTGGAACGTATTGCCAATCGCGCCCGCGAAAGCGCCGAACGCGAGCGCCAGGAGGCCTGTGCGCGTGCCGAAAGAGAAGCCGAAGTTAGCCAGCGGAAGACGCGCGCACGCACCCAGCTCGAAGTGGCGAACATCGCGCGGCGCAGCGCGGAAGACATACTGCTCGCCGTGCGCGAGCGCGCCATGCAGGCCCTCGCCGAGCTGGCCCGCTCGGGCGATTACCCGGCAGTGCTCATTGCTCTGGCAACGGTGGCGGCGCGTGAGATGCGTACGGATGGCATCCAGATGCCCTCGGAGAGCATCGAGCTGGTGATGCGGGCCGAGGACCGCGAGGCCCACGGGGCGCAGGTCGTTGAGGCCCTGCAAGGGCTGGTCGTCGGGGCCCTGGGAGAACGCCTGGGCGTCGGTGAATCGGAACAGGGGCGGCTGGCCGCCCGGCGGGTGGAGGTCGGCCTTTCCAACAGCACCGTTCGGACGACGGGCGGGCTGCTCGTTTGGAGCGCCGACGGGCGAATGCTCTGCGACCAGACATTCGAGGCGCGCCTGGCGCGCCTGTGGGACGGGCTGCGGGAGCAGGTGGCAGAGGACCTCTTCGCCGGGAACGAGCATACGGATCGGGCGGTTGATCCCGGCCCCTCCGCATAATGCCATTTGGAGACGCGAGACGTGTGGATGCAAATCATCGCGTTCTGGGAGTTGAACGTCACAGTGGCCGCGTTGGTCGGGGTAATAGCTATCGTGGCGGCATGCTTCATTGCAGTCAGAGCGATTCTGGCTGCCACACGCGAGAGAAGGGCAGCTCGGACGGCGTTGATGCTTGGAGCACTCTTGTTCTTTGTGGGTCTGGGCGGCATCCTTGCATGCCCGGTCTGGATGTGGTGGCGAGCAATCTTTGCGGCTTTGATGGCATTGGGAGGACTCACTGCAACGGTCACGTTGGTAGACAGGTATTACGGAGAGAAATGAAGGCATGAGCAAAACCGATGTGGTCCGTTGGCCGTGGCACCCGCGCCGAGCTGAGAACAGAGGACATGCGTGAGCACCACTGACATATCGATGGAATCGGGCTGGCTCGTCCGAGTGGCGGGCCCGATCGTCGAGGCGGCGGGGATGGCCAGCGCGGGGATGTACGAGGTCGTCGAGGTCGGCCCGGATCGCCTGGTGGGCGAAGTTATCCGAATCGTGGGCGACGTGGCCACAATCCAGGTCTACGAGCACACCGGCGGGTTGACGCCGGGCGTGGAGGTGTCGCGGACGGGTTATCCGCTCTCGCTTAAGCTCGGGCCGGGGCTCATCGGCAGCATCTACGACGGCGTCCAGAACCCGCTTGTGGCGCTGCACGAGCAGGTCGGGGCCTTCATCACGCGTGGCGCGAAGGCGTTCCAGCTCGATGAGGAGAAGCAGTGGGATTACGAGCCCCTGGTCAAGGAGGGCGACCACGTGGCCGCCGGCCAGGTCTGGGGGCGCGTGGATGAGACGGTCAGCGTTGAGCACCGGCTCATGGTGCCGCCGGACCTGAGCGGGCGGGTCGTGCGCATCGAGCCGGCCGGAAAGCGGAGGGTCCTGGAGGTGGCGTGCGTGATAGAGCCCGGCGACGGCGAAGCTGGCCGGGAGGTGCCGCTCACGCTCGTGCAGATCTGGCCCTGCCGGCAGGGCCGCCCGTTCCGGCGCCGGCTGCGGGTGTGCGAGCCCCTTACGACGGGCCAGAGGGTGTTGGATACGCTGTTCCCACTGGCGCGCGGCGGCGCGGCGGCGGTTCCGGGGGACTTCGGCACCGGCAAGACAATCATGCAGCAGCAGCTCGCCAAGTGGAGCGATGCGGACATCGTCGTATACGTGGGCTGCGGGGAGCGGGGGAACGAGATGACGGACGTCCTGCGCCAGTTCCCCGAGCTGGAGGACCCCCGCACGGGCCGCTCACTGATGGACCGCACGGTGCTGGTGGCCAACACCTCGAACATGCCGGTGGCCGCGCGCGAGGTCTCGATCTACACCGGCATCACGCTGGCCGAGTATTACCGCGACATGGGCTACGACGTTGCGCTGATGGCGGACTCCACCAGCCGCTGGGCGGAGGCCCTGCGCGAAGTGAGCAGCCGCCTGGAGGAGATGCCGGCCGAGGAGGGATATCCCGCCTACCTGTCCGGACGCCTGGCGCAGTTCTACGAGCGTGCAGGCATGGTCGAGACGCTCGGCGGGCCGACTGGGAGCGTCACGGTGGTCGGCGCGGTGAGCCCACCGGGCGGAGATTTCAGCGAGCCGGTCACCCAACACACGATGCGCTTTACGCGTTGCCTGTGGGCGCTGGACCGCGAGCTGGCCTACGCGCGCCATTTCCCGAGCGCGAGCTGGGTTCGCAGCTACAGCGAGTACACCTCGGAAGTCGCGGCGTGGTGGGAGCGGGAGATAGAGCCGGACTGGTCGGAGCTGCGCGGGGAGATGATGCGCGTCCTGCTTGAAGAGGAGCGCCTGCGCGCCATCGTGAACTTGGTCGGCCCGGACGTGCTGCCCGACTCGCAGCGGCTCATCCTGCTGGCCGCCCGGCTCATTCGCGACGGCTTCCTGCAGCAGCACGCGTTCGACCCAGTCGACACGTTCTGCGACCCCGGACGGCAGGCCCTGCTGCTGCGCGCCATGGTAACGTTCTATCGGCGGGGACGCAGGCTGATCGAGGCCGGCGCGCCAGTGATCCGCGTGCATGAGATGAAGATCGTGGCGAACCTTACACGCGCGCGCTTCACCATCGAGAACGGCGACACTGAGGCGCAGGCCGCGCTGCAGCGGGACCTGGAGGCGGAGTTCGACGCATTGGAGGCGGAGTACCGGTGATCGAAGACCATCCGGTTCAGTATGTCGGCTTGGAGCGTGTTGACGGGCCGCTGATATTCGTGGGCGGCGCGCGCGGCGTGGGCTACGACGAGTTGGTGGTGCTGCGCGACGAGCGTGGCCGCGAGCGCCTGGGCACCGTGCTGGAGGTCAGCAGCGGGACGGCGGTGGTGCAGGTGCTGGAGGGCACGACGGGCCTGTCGACCCGAAGCACGCGCGTGCGCTTCATCGGCCGGTCGCTCTCGCTCCGGGTGAGCCGGCGGATGCTCGGGCGCATCTTCGACGGGCTGGGGCGGCCCCTTGACGGCGGCCCCCCGCCGCTGGGCGGCGTGGCGAAGGACGTCCATGGCCAGCCGATAAACCCGGCGGCGCGCGACT
>CAZHPE010000037.1:0-19559 GCA_964534775.1 uncultured candidatus Brocadiaceae bacterium | reverse complement strand
GCCGGCAGTCCCCTCCTACAGCGCTTGCGTTGAGACGGGTTTCTTCGATATTCTGTACGCACGAGCGCCAACTTGGGTGCGGCTGCCGGACGAGGAGAGCCCCTGATGACGGATAGAGAGCGATTTCTGGCGACCATGCGGTTCCAGGCCGCAGATCGCGTTCCCAACCACGAGCTGGGCCTCTGGGGGCAGACGAAACAGATGTACATCGCCGCCGGCATGCCAGAGGATGCGACTGGCGATTGGTTCTGTGGCTGCGAGTTCCTGGGGCTCGATCGGCGGGACTTCGCGCCGCTCAACGTCGGCCCCGTGCCTCCTTTCAAGCGGGAGACGATAGAGGAAACGGACCGCTACGAGGTTTTCCGCGATGCCTGGGGCGCGCTCCACAAGGCGCTCAAGCCGGGCACGGTCGAGGACACGCGCGCTTCGATGGATCAGTACATCTCTTTTCCTGTGAGATGTCCCGAGGACTTCGAGCCCATGAAGGCCCGTTTCGACCCCCGCGCTCCGGGGCGGCGGCCGCCCGACTGGGCCGAGCGTGTCGAGCGCTGGTGGCGCCGCGACTGTCCGCTGTGCCTGACGACCAACGGTAGCTTCGGCCTGTACTTCGCGTTGCGCAAGTGGATGGGCACGGAGAACCTGTCCCTGGCGTTCTACGACCAGCCCAAGATGGTGCACGAGATGGTGGAGCTGCTCGCCGACTTCTTCATCGAACTGACGGAACCGGCCCTCGGCGAAGTGGACTTCGACTACTTCAACTTCTCCGAAGACTTCGCCTTCAAGACGGGGCCGCTCCTTTCGCCGCGATTGTTCCGGGAGTTCCTGCTGCCCGCCTACCGGCGTATTATCGAACACTTTCGCCGCCACGGAGTGGAGTTCATCTGGGTCGACAGCGACGGCAACACCGAGCTGCTGATCCCGCTCCTGCTGGAGGTCGGCGTGAACGGCCACTGGCCGCTCGAGATCGCAGCCGGCATGGACCCGGTAAAGCTGCGAAAGGAGTATGGCAGGGATCTGATGCTCTCAGGCGGCATCGACAAGATGGCGCTGGCGAAGGGCAAGAAAGAGATCGAAGACGAGCTTGACCGACACATGCGCCCGGCTCTGGAGAGCGGCGGTTTCATCCCGACAATTGACCACAGCATCCCGCCCGACATACCCTACGAAAACTTCATGTACTACATGGAGCTGAAGCGTGATATTGCCGACGGGCGGGGTTGAGCGGCGCGCTCACAAGAAGATGATGCCAGGACACACACAAGGCGAGGCGCTTAGGGGGGATACGACTGTGATTCCTGATGTATGGCTACCGCCACGTGAATCCCCACAGTTGAACCTCGACGAGGTGCATGTGTGGGGGGCCGACTTGGACGTGAGTCCCCAGTGCCTGGGAATTCTTCGTCAGACGCTGGACGAAGCGGAACTCGCGCGCGCGGCACAATTTGCCTTTGAACGGGATCGGCGGAACTTCGTCGCCGCACACGGCATGCTGCGGGCTGTTCTCGGCCGCCACCTTGCCGTGGAGCCAGGGCAGATACGGTTCTCCTACGGCCCGCACGGAAAGCCCGCCCTGGCGAACGGGCCGGACTCGGGATATCTTCGCTTCAACATGTCCCACTCCGGCGCCCTGGCTCTCTACGCGGTAGCCCGCGGCCTGGAGGTGGGTGTCGATGTCGAGCTTGTCCGTGAAGATATGGACTGCAAGCAGATCGCGGAGCGATTCTTCTCGCCGGGAGAGGTGGCTGCCATTCGGGCCATTCCCGAGGGCGAACGACACGAGGCGTTCTTCAAGTGCTGGACCCGCAAGGAGGCATGCGTCAAGGCCGTCGGCGAGGGGCTTTCCATCCCGCTCGATCGGTTTGAGGTTTCGGCACAGCTGGGCAGACTCAAGCGTCAGGTCCACATCGGTGCGGGTGCGGGAGAGGGGGCCGATTGGTGGGTGCTGGACCTCCTGCCCGGACCCGGCTACGTCGCAGCGCTGGCCGCGAGAGGCCAGGGGTGTGAGGTGACGTGCCGGCAATGGCCCGAAGCGTGGGCCGGTTGCAATGGGCCGGGTCCGTAAGCAGCGGGACTGGATGACAAGACAGCTTTTTGTGATGTCAGTTTGCGCGGCGTCCGCTCTCGCTTGACGGTCGGGCGTCTCTTGCGCTGAAAGGAACGCAAAGATGGCAACGAACGAGATGGTGCAGGTCACCCTGAACGAAACGAAAGCGCTTGAGTCCCCACGCGGCGGACGCTTGCCCCTCTATGTCTGGCCGCTCCAGAACGCAGTGAGCGACGACAGCCCCGAAAGCGAGAGCGTGCTACGCGAACTCGACGCAAGGGGCATCGGCGTGATCACCTCCTGGAACGTAAAGGACCGGGAGGAATCGTTGGCAAGCGCCCTGCGTGTTGGCGCCTTGCATAAGAGGCTGGGGCTGCGGGTGAGCATAAACGCCTCTTCGTGCATGGGCCAGTTCTGTAATGGTGATGAGCAGACCGCCCACATAACAGAGGGGGGCTGGGCTTTCTTCGACGATTCCTTCGGCAGGGTAAAGATGGGCTGTCCATTCGCGCTCGTTTCGCGCTATGCGCCCATAAAGGAGCAGATTGAGTACTTCGTGCGGGCCTACAAGGAGAACGGTACCCCTATCGACTTCATCTGCGTGGACTTTGAGGCCGACGGCCCGGTTGAATGGAACAAGGCCTGGGAGAACGCCAAGCGGTGCCGACGCTGTCGGGAGAATATCTCTGACATAGACGATTTCACTGCCTTTCAGGCGGCGCTTCGCACCATCCGCAGCGACCTCCAGAAGAAGGTTCTCTCCGACACCGTGCTTTCCTGCTTCCCCGACGCGCTTGTGGGGAACTACGGCGTCTACCCCCACGATGGCTACCACTACTGGATGGACCACTTCGAAGACAAGAGGGTCCCTGACAACATACCGCACAAGCCAGATCAAAGGGCCACTTACAGGCAGTGGTTCGACGAGTTCCCGCTCACCGGTTACACCTTCGCGCTGCCCGTGTTCTACACGTGGAGCTGGGCCTACAAATGGTACGATTTCGCCGATTCCGACTTCCGATGGTTCTATAACCTCCTGTTGACCGCAACGAACGTCTGCAAGAGCACGCCGAGGGACATCCCGATCATCGGCTTCGTCCACTTCACCACCATCTGGCACCCTGACGCGCCGGACGCGATCGTGAAGCAATTTGGGGTCGAGAAGTACAAGGAACTCCTGTGGCACATCTTGCTGCGCGGCTGCGACGGCCTCATCCTCTGGTGCCCCGGCGACGAGCTTGCGCAGGAAATCAAGCCCCTCCACGAGGTGTACGCCGCCGCGCTCGAATACCGCGACTTCCTCGACGGCGGAGAACCCATATGCTTTGAGGTTCCGCCGAGCCCGGGAACCGTCGTTTCAGGGCTTCGGCTGGGCCGGCAAGTCCTTGTACGCAGGACCGACTTCACTGACGCAAAGGACGAAGTCACGATTACGGTGGACGGCCGGCAAGTGCGGGTACCGCCCGCAGCCGGCGTCTGCCAGGTCATCGAGCTCGGGTGAGGCGGGCCATCCAATCAGATTTCGACGCGCCTGTTTGCCCGGCCCATTCTTGTTCTCACCGTCGCGGGATTCGTGCCGTTTGCTTTCTTCTATCTGCTCATCCTCTCGCCGCGTGGCGGCGTCGTCATCCGCGCGCGTTCTCAGCACGGTGGGAATTATGAACGCTATGAGTTCCGTGGTCGTAATCGTCTTGCCTGTCTTGCTGAACAGCAGACCAAGCACAGGGATGTGGCCGAGAGTGGGAACTCTGTGGATGGATTCGCTCTCCTCATGCTGGAGGATCCCCCCAATAATCATGGCCTGACCGCTCTCTACGGCGAGTTCGGTCTGGTAGGTTCGCTCACCCAGGACAAACCCGCCGAACAGGGCTTCGCCCTCTCGAAACTGGCCGGAGGTGATTTCGACAGCCGTTACGACCTTGTCGTTCCGGTTTGTGTGTGGCCGGGTCTTGAGCGTGATACCCACCGGCCTGTACTCGAAGCTTGCCTCGGTGGCCACTGTGCCGGTTGGTGTTTGACTACTCGTAATGAAAGGAACCTGCGAGCCGACGAATGTCTTCGCCTCCTTGTTGTTGTTCACTGCCAGCTTCGGCTGGGATACGACGCGGACGTTGAAGTTGCGCTGGAGAAATTGGATCAGGACAGCCAGGCTGAATTCGCCGGTGAGCACGCTGTCCTTGGTGACTTCCTCCCACGTGAGACCGAACGAGTTCAGAAAGCCGCTGTTGAAGTCGTTGCTTTCGAAGATGCTGCCATCAGAAGAATATCGGGTGCCTATTCGGCTCGCCGTGGTCTGTATGACCTCCACGAGCCGAACCTCGAGCAGCACCTTCGGCGTTTCGATGTCCAGCCTCTTGATCAGCAGCCGAAGCACTTCGAAGTTCTGCGATGCGGTGGTGATGAGCAGGGAGTTCGTGCGGATATCCGGCACAACGTGCACCTTGCCGATCAGGTTGCTTATCGGCCTTTCGTCCTTCTTCGTGAACGCCGGTCGAAAAGTACGGCGGTCGACACACTCTACATCAAGAAAGGCAGTCCCTGGGAGAACGGATACGTGGAGAGCTTCGGGTGGCAAGCTGCGGGATGAGTTGTTGGACCGGGAGTTGTTCCTGAGCCTGCCGGAGGCAAGGTATGTGCTGGACGAGTGGCGCGATGAGTATAACCACCGCCGTCCGCATAGTGGTTTGAACTGGCGCACGCCTGTTGCGTTCGCCGCGTCCTTGGTCGGTCCTCCGGTCGGGGCTCCGCCCCTCCCTCCAGACCAGCCAGCGAGGAAACCCCATCCAATTCTCTCATAACAACTGGCAAAAAGGAGGGAAGGGGTCACCCTCGTCCGGCCAACCCAGGGCGACCAGACACAGCCCCAAGCTCTCCCCCGTGCTCTGGTGCCTCTCGAGCAAGGCGTCAAGGCTTTCCCTTGAGAGTTCCATGCGATCTTGTCCCTCTGCCGGTGGCCCGCCCGGAACCGCTCCGCACTGCACGCACGGCACCAGTCCGGGGGCCCGTGACGCCCGCCGCCAAGTCTCGGCCCCGCGGCAACACCCCCGCTACGCTTACATTAGACGCCACACGGGCAGGAAGGTTCACGGTTTCTCTGCCCGCCCCCCCCTTCCTGCACGGCGCCACTTCACGCGCCCCCCATCATGGGGAAGCTATACGCCCTTGGACTGGCCCTTTCAAGCAGCCTCCACCAGCCAATGAAGCACAAGATGGCTCTCTTCAACGCACGCGCTTTCAGCTTTCCGTCGATCGCACCTCCAGCGCACGCCCCCCCGCCTCGCCATCCGAAACATCTCAAACTACTTGGCCCCGTGCGTGCCGCCCTCCCCGATGGCAGCCCCTCTGCGGGCGGACTTACCCCAGTCCGCCCGCATTTTTTGTGGATTTCGAGCCGGGCCTGCGAGTCCGCGGATAGACGGGCCCATGCACTGGGTACAAGGCGCTTCAGCATTCCGCCGAAGCGGACGGGTGGCGGGTCAATGCGCGCCCGAAGCGGGTTCCCGGCGCACTACTGCTGCAGGGCTCGAAGTCGACTGGAGATGTCCACAATGTGTGACATCTCGGCCCTGATAAGGCCTTCGATCTTGTCCTTGCCCAGCCCCTTGGGCACCATCTCTTTCAGCCCCAGGAAGAACACGATCGTGTCCTTCTCGAAGCCGAGAGCGATCTTGAGCACCTCTTCTGACGTCTGCTCGCCCGTGAGGACTTCCGCCAGGTCCTTGTGCACGTTGAAGACGTTGGAATCAGCCGCCGATCTAAGGTACAGGTCGGCCTCGAAGTCCGGATCGTACTCGGTCTGCGGGAGCCCCTGGCCTGCCGCGGCGACCCTCATCTCGCCGAAGAGAGCCTCGTGGGCGGCCTCCATCTCGGCGAGCCGCTCCAACAGCGCTCGCACCTCATCGTCCCCGGCCAGGCGCGCCGCCTTCTCGTAGAAGCGGCGTCCGTTGCGCTCGATCTGCTGTCCCATCTCGAATACTTCATCGGCATTGAACTTGATCGACATCGCCGTCTCCATGTCTTGCGCAAAAAGGTCGCAGAGCGCCGCCTGCGCGGGCGCCTGCATCCAAAGCGGATTACGGCACCGGTCAAGGCGCCTTCGAGGGCGGTTCTTCCTCCGAAATCCCCCACAGGCGGATGGTGTTGTCGTTGCCACCCGAGGCGAGGAGCTTGCCGTCCGGGGAGAAGGCGAGGGAGTTGACCCATGACTCGCCCACGGTAACCTCCGGATTCTTCACTTTCGAGCCGTGCCCGCGGAGTTCCTTGCCCAGGCGCTGGAGTTCCGGAACGCTCGAGCCTTCGCTCTCGGACTCGTCCAGCTCCACGCGCCGCACACCCGTCACGTCCCAGAGCAGTATGGTCGCCTCGTTGCCACCGGTAGCCAGCACCCGACCATCGGGGGAGAAGGCCAGCGCGAGCACGCTCCGTTTCCCGTGCCCTTTCCCCTCGGCCAGCAATTCGGCCTTCTCCCAGTCCCAAAGCCTCACCCAGCCACCTCGGCAGCCGGCCGCCATGAGACGTCCGTCGGGCGAGAAAGCAAGGGACATCGGCTTGGTATCACAGACGAGCCTTATGGGGTCGTTCTCGGATCCCAGCTCCCATATAGCCACCGCGTCACCGCTGCTAATGCTTGCCGCCAGCACACCGCGCATGGTCTTCTCGCCCACGTAGCCTTTGCCCGCTGCGAGGCGCAGGACCGCTACCGGCCATTCACCGTCGGAGAACTCAATCAGTTCGCGAGGTCTGGGGATCATCACGTCCCACAGCTTCACCGCATCGCCCGACGCCGTCAGGAGAACTCGGCCGTCGACGGAGAACGCTACCTCGTTCAGTCGTCTCACGTGACCCGACGCCCAGGTCTGCATCACGGCGCTCTCCAGGTTGTACACGTGGCACGTCGTGTCCTCGGCGCCCACCGCCAGCCGCTTGCCGTTCGGCGAGAACGCTAGCGCCCTCGGGATTGCCTTGCCGGGCAGCCCGAAGGGCTGCCGGACCTCTGCAGCGGTATCGACGTCGACGATCCGGACTGTCCCGTCCGACCCTGTGTATGCCAACCCACCGCCGCCGGGGCGGAACGCAACCCCCCGAACGAAGTCGCTGGGGACGTCAATCCTTCGCAGCTCCGCCACCCAGTCGGCATTGGTCGGGCGGATTGTCCGCCCGATCTCCCCCTCCAGCGTGCGAAACTCTTCGCGCCACCGCCCCCTCTGCTCCTCCGACAGGTCCGGGGCCCCATCCACCACCTGAGCCCATCCCTCCAGCGTGACGAACGCACCCTCCCACGCCATGTCCGCCATAAACAGGCGTGCCACAGCGCGCCGCCTCTTCAGGAAGTACTCGGCCCCTTCGGTTTCAACGCGGCCCCGCAGTTCCGCCGCCTCTTCGGTATGCGCCTTGTCGTCCTGAGCAAGGTAGTTATCCAGGAAGGCTTCGCATTGGGTCTTAGTGTAGACGCGGGCACCCCGGTAACTGTCCGACACATCCGGGAACCAGATGCTGGGCTCGGACCAGTAGGGCACTGGGAAGGTTTGATCGACGCTTGTCCAGCAATCTTCCAGGAAACTCCCGGCCCTGGCGAGTGCGGCTTCTCTGAGCGCTGAGTCGCCACAGGGCAGGTCCGCTGCCTCAGCCGACAGACTCATCGCCTCCAGCCTGGCGTCCTCGTATTCCTGCGCGCGGATCAGCTCATCGATGGCCGCCATGCGCCTTGTCGCCACCTGATCGGCTCTCCGCCGAACGGCCTGTGCAAGGCCATGCAGGCGGAATTCCCTCTGGGCAGCATCTGGGGCCTTCTTTTCGGCGTTCTCTGCCAGAATATGAGCCCTCGCCCAATCGCCCACCGTCACCAGATCCAACACTTCTGTCCTCGTGTCAATCCATCCTTCCCGGTACCCCCGGGTGTGCCCTTCTGCCACGTCCCTCCTCTTCTCGGCAGCATACCACAAGCCACCCAGCACCCCGCCGACGAGTGCGAGCAGAACCAAACCCGCCAGAACCACCCTCCGATTGCGCCAGAGGAACTTCTGGGATCGGTAGACGCGGGTGGCCGCCCGCGCGCTCACGGGCCTGTCATCGAGGTAGCTGCGCAGGTCGTCCGCAAGCGCACTCGCGGTGCGATACCGGTCGGCCTTCTGCTTCTCAAGGGCCTTCAGCAGTATGGCCTCGAGGTCGGCGGACATGTCGGGCTGAAGCCGGGTCGGGCGCACCGGTTCGGTCGTGCAAACGGTGTCGAGGGCCTGATATCCCTGCAGTCCGTCCACGTTGTACGGCGGCACACCCACCAGAAACTCATAGAGCACAATGCCCAGGCTGTAGACATCGGTGCGGCCGTCGATCTCCTTCGGCCTGCCAAGGGCCTGCTCGGGGCTCATGTAGCGCAGCGTCCCCATCACGTCCCCGGAGAGGGTGAGGATGCTGCCGGCAGCCTCATCCTCTTCCCGGGCGATGCGCGCGAGCCCGAAATCAAGGATGCGGCCCCGCCCCAGGCCGTCCACCATGATGTTACCCGGCTTGAGGTCCCGGTGGATGACGCCCTGGGCGTGTGCGTAGTCGACGGCCTCGCAGATCTGTATCATCAACTCGCAGATCTGGCGCCGGTCCAGCCTTTGACGCAGCACGTACTCCCTCAGGCCGCTGCCCTCCACGAACTCCATGGAGAAGTATGGCTGCCCCCCCACATCGCCCACCTCGTAGATCGGCACGATGGCTGGGTGCTGAAGCTTGGCGACCGCCTGGGCCTCCCGCTCGAAGCGTTTGCGGTGCCTCTCGGAGGCGAAAGAGCCGCCCAGCATGACTTTCAAGGCAACAACGCGGGACGGCTGCCTCTGTCGCACCTTGTAGACCGCACCCATCCCGCCGCGGCTAACGAATCCAAGCACTTCGTAGCGGCCGGAGAGGTGCTCGCGCAACCAGGCGATGCCGGAATCCTCCAGTATGACCGTGTCGGCTATGACCGTGTCGGCGAGCTCAGATGGAACCGTCCGTTTATCCATTATGGAAGGACCGGCAGCGTTGCCGGCAGCCGCCGGCCGTTCGCCCGCCACAGGGCCGCTTGCGATCGTCGGTTTGCCGGATATGTCCTGCGGGTCAGACAACCGGGTAGCCCCATCGGCGGTTTGGCTCCCCCTCCCCGGGTCCCCCACAGGGCCACCACTGGTGCGCCCCCGGGTGAACACGGCCGCGCCACACCCCGCACACACCACCTCCACCGCGCCGCGCTCAATGGCCACTGAAGCGCCGCACTTTGGACAGATCGTCTGCACGGCAGGGGCCTCCCCGCCGCCCGGGAGGCCGTCACGGCCAGCGGGTTCGTGCCCGGTCAAGACCGTTCGGCCCTGCGCCGAGACAACGGCCGAAGGCACCGTCCAACGGTTCTGACAGTGCCCGCAGACCGCACGGTCCGTCCCATCCGGCAACTCAACCGATTTGCCGCACTTCGGGCATGCGATCCGCATGCCTCTCCCCGTTCTATGCTAAGGGGCCATGGGCCACGCGAAGACCGCGCGCCCGCCACAACAGACTCCGCTTCCAAGTATGCTGATTCTACCGCCCTGGAGCGTCGGAATCCAACCATCCCAACCCCGCCCACCACCCGCCGCCGAAGACCTGCAATTGACTGGAAAGCCAAAGGATGCTACTCTAGCGTGGCGGCGAAGGTCACCGGCAGATGGATTGCCTGCGTTCGCCTAAAGGAAAGGGGAGAACGATGAGAACACTCGTGCTGGCCACATTTCTGGCGCTGGCGGTGGGGTGCCAAGGCGTGCCCGTGGCACAGTACGCGTGCTACAGGTCGCTGGGCGACATAAAGATCGACGGCGCGTTGAACGAACGGTCCTGGGCAGAGGCTCCCGGCATGGGGGAGTTCATGCTCGACGACGGTGTGACCGCCAGCCCGAGCCGGACGACTGCCAAGATGGTCTGGGACGACGATTTCCTCTACGTCGCCTTCTGGTGCGATGATCGGGACATCTACGCCACCTACAAGGACCACGATGACCCGCTCTACAACCAGGACGTATGCGAAGTGTTCATATCTGAAATGGACTACGGCATGGGCCTGTTTGTCGAGTACGAGGTAAGCCCACTGAGCAAGACATTCGATATGTATCTCGTGGCACCCTACCATGGTCTGATCGACTGGGACAGCTCCAAGCTGCGCGCCGCCACCAAGTTCAAAGGGGTCCTCAACGACCCAGCCGACCCGGACGGGGGATATACGGTGGAGATGGCCATCCCGATCGCCGACGTGGCCCTCCGCCGGAAGACCGTGGGCGGTGTCAGGGACGGCGTCCCACTGCGCATGAACCTCTACCGCATCGACTACGACACGCCCGAGAGGATCGGCGATCCGGGGTTAGATCCGACGCTTATCGCGTGGTCGCCCACGCGCGTAGAGCGTTTTCATCAGCCTGAGTGCTTCGGCGTCGTGCTGCTGGTCGACACGCCGGTCGAAGGCATTTCGGTTCCTCAGTGAAGCGAACATTTCGGCCTTCTGCGGCGTTCGCGCGCCGTCGTTAGCCGGCTTGGGCAAAGCAGTTTCGCTTGAATCCGGCCACGCATTTGCTATAATCTCGGTGCGTGAGGTTGCGTCTGCACCCGGCCAGGGCTGAGGGCCGACGCGGGACAATCAGTTCTGTTGCTACCCCACCCGACCGGCAGCCAGTATCCGCCAGCACCTCGGCGGGCTTGTTGGGAGAAGCCGGTATGAGTCCTTTGCCGTAAGGTTTGCGAGGGTCAGGCCGCATGTTCGACACGCTGAGCGACACCTTGCAGGGGTTTTTCACCAAGATCCGCAGGCGGCCCAGGCTGACAGAGGACAACATCCGGGAAGGCCTCCGGGAGGTTCGCGTGGCCCTGCTCGGGGCAGACGTGCACTATCGGGTGGTGAAAGGATTCGTCGAAAGGGTTGCGGAAAAGGCCGTCGGGGAAGATGTCCTGCGAGGTGTGAATCCGGCCCAGCAGATCGTCAAGATCGTGCACGATGAGCTGGAAGACCTCATGGGGCCGGTGAGCCACGAAATCCCCATCAAGAGCGACGGGCCGACCGTGATAATGATGGCCGGGCTCCAGGGCTCGGGCAAGACCACCACCACGGGCAAGCTGGCCCTGTACGTGAAGAAGACCCTCGGTTGCTCGCCCATACTCGCTGCGGCGGACGTGCAGCGGCCGGCCGCCATCGACCAGTTGGAGATTCTCGGCAAGCAGCTCGACGTACCGGTGGTGAGCGAGCGCGGGGCGGACGCGCTGACCGTCTGCATGAAGGCCCGTCTCGAGGCCCATGAGCAGAGCTGCAGCCCGCTGATACTGGACACCAGCGGCCGCCTGCACATCGACGAGGGCATGATGGCCGAAATCCGCCAGCTCAAGCGGCGGATCAAGCCCGACATCGTCTACCTCGTCGCCGATGCCAGGAGCGGCCAGGATGCCGTGGTAAGCGCCGAGGAGTTCAAGCGGCAGATCGAGATAGACGGCGTGATCCTGACGAACCTGGACGGCGACGCCCGAGGCGGCGCGGCCCTGAGCATCAAGGCCGTCACCGGCAAGCCGATCAAGTTCGTCGGCGTCGGGGAGAAGATGGACAAGCTCGAGCCATTCTACCCCGACAGGATGGCCGACCGGATTCTGGGCATGGGCGACGTGGTGAGCCTGGTGGAGAGGGCGCAGGAGGTCATCGCCGAAGAGGACGCCCAAGCGCTGGAGGAGAAGCTCAGGAAGGCCACGTTCGACCTGGAAGACTTCCGCAAGCAGATCGGCATGATGAGGCGGATGGGACCGATGCGGGAATTGTTGAGCTTCCTGCCGGGCGTGGGCAGCCAGCTTGGCGATCTGGAACTGGACGAGAAAGAGGTGGACACGGTTGAGGCGATCATCGGGTCCATGACGTTTGCGGAGCGCCACCAGCCGGAACTCATCGGCGCCAGCCGAAGGCAACGCATCGCCCGGGGAAGCGGCACCGAGCCGGTCGCCGTGAACCGGTTGCTCAAGCAGTTCAAGCAGATGAAGAAAGTCATGCGCAAGATGACGCGGGGCGACATGGGCGCACTGGGTGACATGCTCCCCGATGGCATGCAGGGGGCTATCCCCGGGATGCCGAAGGCCTCGTCCGGCAAGAAGAGCAAGCGTAAGGCTCGCAAGAGACGCAGGCGTTAGAGGCCGCCCGAGTGCGGCAGTGGCACAGAAGCATATCGACTGAGAATGGGAGCAAAATGGTAAGAATCCGACTGACAAGGACCGGTCGACGGAACCTGGCCAAGTGGCGGGTCGGCGTCTTCGACGCCAGAACCCGTCGGGACGGGCGGCCGATCGAATACCTCGGCTACTATGACCCCCACCAGGAGAAGGACGAAAACAAGGTCCACTTGAACGCCGAGCGCGCGCAGTACTGGCTCAAGCAGGGAGCCCAGCCCTCGCGCACGGTGTCCAGTCTCCTGAAGAAAGCCGGCGTGCAGGTTTAGCCCGAGCAGCAGCGGCGGGAACCGGACGGGGAGTCCAATGTGTGCCAGCAGCGTGCACGACGCCTGAGGTTCGACGTGCTGACGCTATTTCCCGAGGTGTTCGGGCCCGCGCTGAAGTGCAGCATCCTCGGTCTGGCCGCCGCCAAGGGGCTTGTAGATTACCACCTGCATGACATACGCGACTACAGCGAGGACAAACACCACAAGGTGGATGACCGCCCGTACGGCGGAGGACCGGGAATGGTTATCCGGTGCGAACCCGTCTTCCGGGCGTGCGAGGCCGTGCGGGATATGGCCCCGGAGCCTGGGCGTCTGATTTTGTTGACGCCCCAGGGGCGGCGGCTTGATGATCCAGCGGCGAGAGAGTACGCGCGGGCCGACCGATTGGTCCTCCTGTGCGGGCATTACGAAGGTTTCGACGAGCGGATAAGCCTCGGGCTGCCGGTTGAGGAGGTATCTATTGGCGATTACGTGTTGAGCGGCGGCGAAGTGGCGGCCATGGTTGTCATTGACGCCGTGGTGCGGCTGCTGCCGGGCGCCCTCGGCCACGAGGACTCCGCCGCACAGGACAGTTTTGCGAACGGACTACTGGACTACCCGCAGTATACCAGGCCGCCTGAGTTCCGCGGCATGCGCGTGCCAGACCTGCTGCTCGGCGGCAATCACGCCGAGATTGAGGCTTGGAGGCGCGCAGTTGCCGCCGAACGCACGGGCCAGCGGCGAGCCGATCTGCTGCACAAGCAAAGGACGGAGCATAGCGATGGCTGAGGATGCAAAGAACCAGACTGGCGAAAGCAAGAAGCTGAAGGGACAGGAGTTGCTGCGCTCCGTCGAGATGGAATCCGCCAAGGACGCGATTCCATCCTTCTGCGTGGGCGACACGGTCGAGGTGTCCGTCCGGATCCAGGAGGGCGACAAGACGCGGGTTCAGGCCTTTGTCGGCACCTGCATCACACGCACCGGTTCGGGGCTGAGAGAGAACTTCACCGTCCGCCGCATCGTCCAGGGCGAAGGCGTGGAGCGTGTCTTTCCCGTGCACTCACCGAACGTCGTCGACATCAAGGTTACCCGCAGGGGCAAAGTCCGGCGTTCAAGGCTCTTCTACCTCAGGGAGCGCACCGGGCGGGCCATAAAGGTCAAGGAACGCCTGACTCCGAAAACATAGCAGTAGGCGCTCCGGGCTTCTGAACGCGCCCCGTTCAGCGGGGCAGTTTCTCGAGACCGAAGAACTCCCGGTAGGCGTCTATCATCGCGCGGTAGTTCTGCGGTTTCACATCCTCGTGCACCGAGTGGCTGGCGTGGATAATGTGCCCGCCCGGCGTGCGCTGCCCGTATTTGAGGCATTCGACCACCTCGGCCTTGACCTGCTCCGTGGTCCCCTGGCAAAGCGTGTAGCGCGCATCCATGTTGCCGACGATGCAGACCCTTTCGGCCACTCCTTCCTCGATCAGGCGCGGCCAGGTCATGCCCGCCGCCTTGTCCACCTCCTTGTAGCCGTCGGCGCCGGACTGAAAGAACATCTCGTCCTTAATGGCCCAATGGTTGCCGTCCGACGTGTAGACGGCCTTCGCGCCGAGGTCGTGGATGAGGCTTATGTGCTCCTGGATCACCGGCAGAATGAACTCGCGATAGTGCGCCGGCGAGATGAATGGCCCCTTGTCGCAGCTCACGTCGCCGCCCATGGCGATGACGCTGCAGCCGTTCGCCACGGCCCACCTTGTGCGCGCGAAGCCATTGAGCTTCTGTTTCTCGATCCACCGCCGGAGAAGCTCCGGCTTCTCGATGGTCCACATGAGGAGAAACGGCGGGTAGAACGCTACGCCCGTGCCGGCGCCGATTTCGGCCATGTAGACCCAGTCCAGCCCATCGGCCTCGGCACGCTTCTGAATTGCATTCAAAGCCGGGTCGCCACCCGCGGGCGGCTCCGGGGCCGAGCCGTCCCACTCCTCCACTTCCTTGACCAGCTCCCCTTCCGATCGCCGCTTGGAGTAGGCCGCCGCTTGCGCGGGATGCGCGACCTCAACCAGGCGCGTGCGTTCGTTCAGTTGGTGCTCAACCCCGTTCCGCATCCAGGTGGTCTCGCCGGTCTTGATGGGGCGCGCATAGTCCCCCCACTGAACGCCGCTAAGCCGGACCATGTCGAGGTCGAAATGCTTGGTGAGCGCGTACTGGGCCTGGACGGTGGCTTCGTAGAGTTCCTCCCAAGCGATCCCATCGGCCATCGCATCCCATAACATGGCGTGGTCGGTGCCGACGGTGTGGCCACACACATCCCAGTAGACGGGATGACAGGGCTGGAATATCTCGAACAAAGGCGTGCGATCCGGATCTTCATGTGCAAACGCCTTCCCTACGCGCTCAGTTGAACCGCCCATTTTCTCTCCACCGTCTTTGCTGCAAGAAACGTGAATACTACGGCTCCGCCCGGGGCGGGCACTCAGCCCGGTCCTGAGTTCTGAATGGCGGCCCGCTCGGCCAACTGGCCCGGCCAGAGCACGCCCGTCGGGCAATCCAGCAGGGGCGTGGTGCGCCAGTCCTCCTCATGCAGTTCGGTGAGTTCTCCCGACGGCTGGAGGAACAGCCGGATGGACAATCCCCCTGCTGCGGCAACCTCCACTTCGCGGTCCGAGCGATAGCAGTCCATCTCCGGCTCCGGTGCCGATCCCCCCTCAGGCAACAGCGACACGAGACAGCCGAACCACTGCGCATCTTCCGGGAATGAATACCCCGAACTCTTGGCGCCCGAATACGCGTCCTTCGTCGCCGCCCGCTCCAGCATGATCGGGACGATCTCATCGTCCGAGAGCACGAAGGGAGAAAGGGAAAGGACGTGTCCGTACGCGGACAGGACCAGCCGGCCGACTCCGTTCGCCTCCTCCCGCCAGCCGTCGGTCAGACCCAGGCCGTGCGGATGCCGGTCAGCACTCGGAATCTCCGCGTCGGCCGTAACAACCTGCGTACGGTAGTAGCTGTTGGGCAGACGAGCGAACACGCACAGCGCCTGGCTGCCCCTCTGCCGGACGTATCCGCTAGTCGTGTTCCAGCCGACGCCTCCAGGGATGAAAGCCACGGCCCTTTCTGTGGGGCTTCGTCCCACCGCTGCGGGCAGGTTGATCTGCTGGCCGGAGTGCTCGTCCTGCCAGCTCTTGAAGCGGAACGGAACGGCCGTCGCCCGGCCTCTCGCCGCGTGCGGGAACGTGCGATTGCCGTATTCCTCCGCGACGGCGCCCGGCGGCCGGAACTGGCGGTAATCGCGCGAGGCCCCGCAGAGCGGCATACCCAGCGTCGGATGGGCGATCGCGTACTGAAGCGTCGTCAGGTGATCGAGGACCAGACACACCTCGGCGCGCGTTCTCTCGTTCCGGGTGAGATCGTGAGTGCGCAGAAGACCTTCGTAGACGACAGCGTTGTAGGTGGGCGAGGCGCATTCATCGATTCCGTAGTAGGCGATCTGGTCGAACCAGCGCCGCCACTGGGCCTCTGCGTTTCGCAGCAGCCTCTCGTCCTCGTAATGCGTTCCGGCAAGAAGCAGGAACTGGATGCAGAGAACGAATATGTTACTGTAGGCCTTGAAATCCCTGTGCAGGTCGAACACCTCGTCGTCCCAGCGCCGTTCGGCGAATTCGACCGCCAAGCGCCCCGCCGTTTCACAACGCCCCGCGAGCGCGTCGCCCCACGCGCCCGTTGGACGGGCCGGAAGCTTGTCCAGGTGACTGGCGAGGATACCGATCAAGTCGGGCATGAGGAAGAGGTTGGAGTTCAGGTCGCGCCACTCTTCCTCGATCAGCATGGGAAAGCGCCCGCGCTCCCACGACGGTTCCAGAAGCGGGGTTTCCAACACCGCGTCAAGAACCCGGCAGGCGCGATCGCGGTCGCCCGGACCGTCGCGTTCAAGAAGAAGATTAGCGAAGGCAAACGAGGCGCGGGGACTCGCCTTCCCGCCGCGCCACCTGACGAGGCACGTGCCGGGGTCAAAGTCCTTCTCAAGCCGCTCAATTCGTTCCATCAGGTCACACCCCAAACGACGAATGCGAAGTGCCGGGCGCCTGGCACTTCTCCGTCCGCCTCTCAGTACGGGGTGCTGCCGCCCTTCCACTGAACGTGCGGCTCATCCAGGAAGTCCCTGGCGAAGAACTCCTTGCGGTCCTTGTCGACCAGCCGGCGGAGCGGAACGTTGAGCGATTCGCCGCTGGCGCACGAAACCGACCGTTCGCCCATCAGCACCCGCTGCGTTCGCCTCTTCAGGTTCACCAGGACCGCCTTCTGGGCGTTCAGACTCGTGTAGGTGATTCTGTGCTTGTCGCCCTTGCAGTACCATTCCTTCACGTCCACGAACTTGTCCGCCGGCAAGAGCGCCAGGCCGTGGGCCAGATATGCCAGACGGAGCCCCGCAGGCGGCACCTCTATGGCCCCGACGCACTTGCGCCCCAGCCAGAGGGTGACAGATTGCGCCGTATCGAAATCGGTGTTCAGCAGATAGACGGTCGTTACGCCACCCTGAGCGTAGATCGCATGGCGGACCCTGTCGCTGCCGTTGACGCGAATCCGGCCCTGCAGTGGCCCGCTGGACTGGCCCTGCTCCCCCGCATATACCGCGTTGAGAACAGCTCCCACGAACTCCTGAACGCCTCGCGCGCCCGGATAGTCCCAGGTTGTGATCAGGAACGCCTGCCCCTTGCCCAGGGAATATTCCACCAGCAGCGGCAGCTCCTCCGCCTCCTCTTTGCGAAGGGCGTGGCGGCCCTGAGCGCCGACGAGCACCTGCCCTCCAGCAAGCTTGACCTTGGCGGGCGTCATCTCCCCGATGAACTTGGGATCGCCCACCCAGCCCCACTCAGCCGTGGGATAGGACGGGATCGAGCACGCGTTGAGCGACTTCACGCCGGTGACGCGCGCCTCATGCTTACCGGTGATCTTTACGCCGAAGAGCTCGGAGAAGTCGCCTTTGCGATAAAGCTTCAGTTCCCCGGCCCGTTCGGTGTGCGTGCTGAGGTGGGGGACCGACATTAGGAGGTGCCCGCCCGCCTCGACATATTCCGTGAGCTTCTTGTATATCTCCCTGGTCATGGTGTTCCAGCCCAGGAAGACGAGGCACGGGTAGCGCTTGAGGACTTTCAGCGGGGCCTCGATCGGCACGACGTCATAGATGCCGCCGGGCAGATGGCCGGAGAAGTCGTGCTCGCCGACCACGTCCGGATCATGCCAGTCCTCCTTGCGGTAGACGTTCTTGAGGTGGTCCCAGCCCCATTCGGGCGGGCCGTGCAGCCAGTCCGGCCCCGCCAGGTACTGGCCCCACGCATACTTGTTCCACAGGCCCGGGTAGCCGTCAAGGTGCCCGTGGACGAAGCCGATGCGAACATGCGGGCCGCCCCGCGGACGGGTGTGAACGTTTGCGAACTGGCTGAATTCCCGCAGCGTCAGCCGGCAATCCTTCATTCCCTTGCTGTTGAAGCCGTCCCGCCCATGGCCGAAGTGGCCGCTCTCGGGATAGATAAAGGTCGCGCCAGAGAGGTAGGAGAAATAGAGGCTGACCCGCCACCGCTGGAGCCAGAGGCGGTCGACGTTCCGCCATCCCCCGTAGCAGCGCATGGCGATATGCGCGCCGAACTCCTGAGTCCCGTACGCCCGCGCGCAACCCCGCAACGCGCCGTACAGCAGGTCGCAGTCCCCCGGCATGGATTCGATACAGGCGATGTCGACACCGGCCTCGAGATGGTACTTGAAGGTCATGCTCGAATCGACATCCAGCAGCGTGCAGTCGGCCAGCTCCCGCTCGAACGCGACGGTCTCCTTCATGTAGTCGAGGTACATGTCGCGCGCCTCCTGCACCGTCTTGGCGGGAGGGAAGGCAAGGAAGTTGCCGCAGGCCCTGTCGATCGTGTATTCCTTCGGCCAGTAGAGCATCCCCCCGACCTCTCCCAGCACCATGCGCCCCAGGAAGAACTTCCCTCCCTCGGCGAAGACCTTGCGCGCCTGCTCGGGCGAGAAGAAGTCCTCACGCGGGACCATCTCGTTCTGGCCGCGCAGGCTCAAGCGCGTCACGTTGGCGGTCTCATGCCCCCGGTTGAGGATCTCGCTGAAGATGAAGTGGATCTCGTTCTCGCGACAGAACTTGGCGAGGGCAATGGCCTCATCGAAATCCAATGGCATCTGCGTGAGAAGGAAATCCCCGAGTTTCAGCTTGCGAACCAGCCCTGCGCCCCAAACACCCGGAGGTACGCTCGCGCCAACCTTAACGCCTGAGTTCATGACTGCAATCCCTTATCTGTAGTGCTACGTGTGACACCCGGAGCGCCAGGCACCGGCACGCGCTGACACGGCGGCAGCGTCGCTCCCGGCACGATCACAAGTGGACAAGAAGCCATAGCGCGGGGAAACACCGGGGAGCCGATGCGATGTTCGTACAGGAACGTACCCGGGCACCCTGGGTAGCCGGCACAATGTGGAAGGCTCCGACGGGCGCTCCAAGTGCCGGCTATACCGTCGATACACAGAGGACGCTGACGACCACGCCCTCTATGCTCTTCCCTCCCGGCTCGCCGGATCCGATTCCACTCGGCACTCAGAGCACCCATCCCACGGAAACTCCCAGTGCCAGTCCAAGGGGGACATGAAGTCCCTCCTACGTGATTCCGGCGCGGTGCAACCGGGCGCCTGTGGCCAAAGGCCGCTTGCAACGGCGGCAGGCCACGTGCGCTATTATATCTGAATCTGTTGCACCACGGAAGAATACGTGCTGAACATGGCGATGACGACGAAGCCGACGATGAGGCCCAGCAAGATGACGACCACCGGCTGGACGAACTTGCCGAGGGCTGCCACGTCCGTGGAGAGTTTCTCCTCGTATATGTCGGCCATCCGCGAGAAAACGCGGTCCAGCGCGCCGGCCTCCTCACCAATGGCCGTCAGGTCGTAGGCCACCGCCGGGAACATGCCGCTCTTCTCCAGCACGGGCGTAATCCTGCCGCCAGCGGCCACGGCCTCCTGGACCCTCGTCAAGGTGTGCCGCACGAGTTCGTTGCTCGATGTGTCGTGCACGGCCTGCAGGGTCTCATCCAAGGGCA
>CAZHPE010000036.1:0-19625 GCA_964534775.1 uncultured candidatus Brocadiaceae bacterium | reverse complement strand
CGCACGGGCAAGAATACGCAGCACAGCATGCAGGCGCTTCTCCGCCAAGGTGTCTGCGCAAATACAGGTCGAGCGCATCGGGGTCCTCATGGAACTCTATGGCGGGGCAGCGTTCGTGCTGATCGGCGACAGCACCGGAAGTGATCCGGAAGTCTATGCGGAACTCAAGGCCCGGCATCCGCAGCGAGTGAGGGCGATTCTCGTGCGGCTTGTGGATCCGGACGATGCAAAGGGCGAGAGGCTGAAGGGGATGCGCACCTTCCAGGAGGGGATAGATGCAGCGATGGAGGCACACGGAGCGGGCCTGTTCGGGACCGACCCCGACCGGGACGCCGTCGATAACTGGAATCAGGAGGAAGAGAGTGTTGCGAAGTAGGAAAGCGTTTGTGTTCGGATGCGCTGTGCTGGCGCTCGCGTGGGGCGCCGTGGCGGACGCGGCGAGTGCTGGGAAGCAAGAGACGCCAGCCGCCGGAAGGCGGGACAAGTCCCTCCTGCTGGAGAGCCGTGCTGCGGCTCGCCGGGCCTTGCGGTACCTTGCTAGGCCCAGCAGGATGACGGCTCGTGGCGCGCGGACCCCGCCATCACGGCCCTGGTGGTCACCGCGATGCTCGGTGCCGGCCAGGATGAGTTCGGCGTGCGCAGCGACACGGTCAAGCGCGCGCTCCAATATATCCGCAGCTTTGCCCGACCAGACGGCGGCATCTATGACAAGTTCTATCCCAACTACACCACGGGCATCTGCGCCATGGCGCTCGTGGAGGCCGGGCTCGCCGAAGACGAGGAGCTTCTTCGTATGGCGCGGCGGTTCCTGCTCGGACTCCAGGCGGACGAGCGCGAGGGCATCGCCGGGGACAACCCCGGTCACGGCGGCTGGGGATACGAGAAAGGCGATGACGAGCAGGAGGGGCACCGCCCCGACCTGTCGAACACCCAGATGGCCATCGAGGCAGTCCGCGCGCTGGAAGAGGCCGCCGAAGAGGACCGGCCGGATGAGGAAGAGGACGAGGAGCAAACGCTGACAGAGCTGGCCTACGGGCGGGCGATTCAATACCTGATGCGGTGCCAGAACGATGATGGCGGCTTCATCTACCGCCCGGACGAAAGCAAGGCCGGCGAGTGCCCGGACGGGGGCCTGCGCAGCTACGGCAGCATGACCTACGCGGGTCTGAAGAGCATGATCCACGCGCGCCTGAAGTCCGGCGATCCGCGGGTCAGGGCCGCGTTCGAGTGGGCGCGTGCGCACTGGTCGGTGACCGAGAACCCTGGCATGGGGCAGCAGGGGCTTTATTACTACTATCAGACCATGGTCAAAGCCCTGCGCGTTTACGGGCAGGACGTGGTAGTCGACACGCGCGGGGACCGGCACGACTGGCGAGTGGAGCTGGTGGACCAGTTGCTCAGGGTCCAGCACGCGGACGGGTCTTGGGTGAACGAGAACGGGCGGTGGATGGAGCGCATCCCGGAGTTCGTCACCGCTTACTCCCTGCTCGCCATCGACCACGCCACGCAGGAATGGCAATCAGGCTCAATGACGAATGACGAAATCCGAATGACGAAACTCCGGGCGCGGAAGGCTCTTCCTGGCTCTCTTACGAGCAGCCATTCGTGAAGAATGCGGAGTTGTTGCCGAAGACGGCGGAGACCTGGTCGTGGGAGAGGCCGGCGCCGCTGAGGATGCGCTCAGCTTGGTCGCGCGAGGGGTAGTCGCCGGGGGCGTGGCCGTCCGAACCGAAGGCGAGTAGTGCGCCGCGCTCGAGGGCAAGACGCGCCACGTGGCCGTTGGTGAAGCAGTGGCCTTTGCGGCCGCTGAGTTCCAGTCGCACGCCCTTCTCGGCCGCGAGAGCGACATCCTCGGGCGTGATCAGGCCCGGATGGACGAGCACGTCGGCGCCGGCCTCGATCGCCGCACGGTTCGTCCCTTCCCGGACTGGTTCGACGATGGTTTCGCCGTGCACCAGCACCACCGCGGCGCCCAGCTCGCGCGCCCGCCCCACGAGCTCGGCTATCGCATCGGGCGGCACGTGCGTCAACTCGCATCCCGGCAGGATACGCATCTGTCCGTAGCGCCCGTCCATGGCCGCGTAGAACTCCGCCAACGGCGGCACGACCATCCCGACGGTCCCGTGGTCGCAGTGGTCCGCTATGACCAGGCCCCGGTAGCCCTTCACGAAGCAGCGTTGTGCGAGCTCCGCGGGACACAGGACGCCGTCGCTCAAGACGGTGTGGGTATGCAGGTCGAACATAGGCCTCCGGCCTTTCGGTCCCCTCGCGATGCGGGTGGCATTCACCCCAAGCCCGACCGGGACGGTCGGGCGCCTTACAGGTGTCGCATCAGTAGATAGATGCTCCTTCGGTCCAGCTCCCGCCAGCGGCGCACCTCGTAGCGGTTGCCGTCCACGTCCTTGATGAGGACGCGGTCGTGGGGCAGGTGGCGGACGCTGTTCCGGGGGTCGCGGACCTGGAACTCGCGCTCGCCCTTGTTGGTCATGACCTTCCAAGTCTCGATCCCCAGATACTCGTCCATCGCCAGAATGGCGCGGATGTGCGGCATGAAGTAAGCCTTGTCGAGTTCCTCCTGGAGGGCTTCCTTGGACTCGGCGTCCAAGCCCGGGCCCGCCTTCATGCAGCCGATCTCCTCGCCGTCCAGATTGAAGAACGCGACCGTATCCAGAACCGAGGAGAGCGGGAACGCGCTGGCTATGCGGCCGACCTTGTATTGCTCGCCATTGATGGAGAGCTCGAGATTCTTGCCCTCATGCGGACGGCGTAGCGTGACCTCGTCCGTGCCGGCCCGGAAGTCACGGTACTGCTTGGCATGGATAGCATTCTCGCCAAGGGTCGCTGCTGACATGATCCTCACCTCTTATGCATTGAACTGAGAAAGGCTGTCCTCTTCCTCTTCCTGTTCCGTTTCCTCGGAGGGGGATCTCCGGGCGAACAGGTTCTGAATCTCCACCAGATTCCTGTAGATGCCGTTTTCCTTCGTCATCAGCTCCGCGTGTGTGCCGGTCTCCACAATCTCACCCTTTTCCATGACCATGAGCCGGTGGGCGTTCTTGAGGGTAGAGAGGCGGTGTGCGATGGCGAAGACGGTCCGTCCCTTCATGAGCCGGTCCAGGGCTTCCTGGATCTGAAGCTCCGTGACGGTGTCAACGGCGCTGGTGGCTTCGTCCAGGATCAGGATGGTCGGGTCCATCAGGATCGCCCGCGCGATGGCGACGCGCTGCCTCTCCCCGCCCGAAAGCGACAGTCCCCTCTCGCCCACACGGCTGTCGTAGGCGTCGGGCATGGCCATGATGAAGCCGTGGGCATTGGCGGCGCGCGCAGCCGCCACGACCTCGTCGTTGGTCGCGTCAGGGCTGCCGTAGGCTATGTTCTCGCGAATCGTGCTGCCGAAAAGGAACGTTTCCTGGAGCACCATGCCGATATGTCGCCGCAGGTCCTGTAGCCTGACCTCGCGCAGATCCCGCCCGTCCAGCAGGATGCGTCCGCGCGTCGGATCGTAGAAGCGCGAGATCAGCTTCACCAGCGTGCTCTTGCCGCTGCCGGTGGCGCCCACCAGCCCTATGATCTCGCCCGGCTGAACCTCAAAGTTGATCCTCTTCAGGATTCTCTCGCTTTTCTCGTAGGAGAAGTGGACGTGGTCCAGCACGAAGTGCCCCTTCATCTCCTCTATGGGTTTGGCATCAACCGTGTCGGCAACCTCGCTGGGAGCGTCGATAATGCCGAAGACGCGCTCGCAGGCCACGGCGGCGCTCTGAAACGTGTTCGTCAGCTCGGTCAGGGTCTGCACCGGCGCATAGAATTGAGCCATAAGGGTAAGAAACATCAGCAGATCGCCTATGGTCAGCCCTTCCTTCCCGCTGACGACCAGGTAGCCGCCGTAGGAATAGATGACCAGCGTGCCGAGGGCCGTCAGCATCACCATCGTCGGACTGAACACGCTCCTTAGCTTGATCGACTCCGTCTCGGCGTCGGCGAACTCCCTGCTCTTGTCCTCAAAAACGCCTATCTCACGCTTCTCCTGCCCGAACGCCTTCACTATCCTGATGCCCGAAATGGTGTCGCTTAGAACCCTGTATAGGCCAGCCCTACGGCGGTAGATGCGGCTGTAGATACTGCCTATCTTCTTGGCGAACAGGTACGAACCCAGGACCATCATCGGAGTCGGCAGCAGCGTCAGAACAGCCAGTTTCCAGTGCCTCGTCAGCATCAGGACGCAGATGCCTATGATCGTGAGGACGGAAATGATCATGGTCTGAAACCCGGATACTACGAAGCCATTAAGCTCGGCCGTGTCGCCCGTGACGCGTGACATGATGCGTCCGGTGTGCTCCCGGTCGTAGAACGAGAGGCTCAGGCGTTGGAGAGCGCGGTAGAGCTTGGAGCGGATGTCGAACATCAGCCTCACGGCCATCCAACCCATCAGGCGCGTCTGCGCCCACCTGAAGATGGCGCGGACTATGAAGACGCACAGCAGGGCCCCTACGAGCCACGCCAGCGAGTCATAGCGAGCGGGCATGCTGGCTACCTTGACGTCACCCTCCGTGATCTCACCGTCCGCCCCGCTTCCTTCGATCTCGCGGAGGTCAAGGCCCAGCAGGAAGGCCAGCTTCCGCGCCGTTCCGGTGGCGGGGAGCAAGTCTACTTCGGCCAGATACTCCGTAAGGTCTTGCTCGGTGATACCCCCCTCCGGTCCGGTGCCCGCCAGCACCTTGGGACTCACCAGCCCCTCCCACGCCGTCTTCTGAGCTTCCGGAGTCGCAAAACGGCCGCTTTGATCCCGGTAAACGTCAACGTCCTTCTTCGTCACCAGGTTACGCGGACCGGACCCTATCACGATCGACCCGTCCACGCCGTACTTGTCGGCGTATTCCCGGGCCTCTATGTCCACGAACGCGTTCTCGTGGGTTCGGCGGGCGCCCTCGGCCACGTCCGGGGTGTGAAGCGGGCCGTCGACAAGCTTTCTGGACAAGGCCGCCGGCACGAGCGCCAGTGCCGTCATGCCCGAGGCCATCAGCAAACTGAAGGCCGCCGTCAGCCAGTAGGGCTTCAGGAACTTCAGCAGGCGCAGCAGTTGCAGCCGAACGCTGACGCACTTGGGACACACGTCCGTCTGGTGCCTCAACGGATAGCTACAATTCGGACACCGGTAGACAAGTCTGGCTTCGTGGGCGCCGTCGGCGGCCTTCTTCTCCTGCTCCTCCTCGGTCAACTCCCTGCCCAGGCGGGTGTTGATCTCCGCTTCGGCTTTCTCGAAGTAATCTGAAAGGGACTTGGAGTAGCGGATGAGCCGGATTGCGCGTCCGTCGTGGAGCCAGGCCTCTATCATGCCGTTGCCGATGAACTCGACGCACCGCACGTGGTCCACGTCCTTGCACGCAATACGCTCCCGCACCTCTTCGCCAGCCACCCGGCGAAGCTCCGTGTCCGTCATCTCCAGGGCAGTGTGCTCGTACTGGCCATCAACGTCCATGTCGGAGTCAATCCGGTACACACCGTCCTCGCACGACGCACCATGCTGCGCCTTGTTCGCGTCCTTTTCGTGGTCTCCGGCCATCTCCAACGATCCTCTTTCGCGGCTACAACGGGCCCCTATGGGCATAAAAAAGGCCCAGCCACAGGTGGCGGGTCAAAGAAACGAGGCATTCGCAACCTCGCTGAACAACCCTGTTTCTGGTTCGTTCAGGGTGTTTGCATGAGACGCGACCGGAACGCGCAGGAGGCCGCTCGTGCATTCCCTCAAGTGCCTATGAGCCTTGTGCTAAGTGCGCGTTTACACACCCAATGTTCTCATTCTACTTCCAAGGCAATCCCTAAGTCAACGCATTTGCCCACTTTACAGAAAAGATTTTCCTGGTTTTCCCAGGCATTGCTATGGCAGGCTCCTTCACGCAGCTGCGCAGGCGGGAAGAGCCTCGCGCAGCTCCCCCTCTCCCCGGAGCCGGCGGCCGACTCGCGCCGGACCCTGCTTCCATCTCTCGGGCTTGACGCGGCAGGCGCACGGGCGTATCCTGTCGTCGCTTTCGGATAGGTCCGCCTCTTCTTTCCGCAGGGGAGAATGCCGCCGTGTCATCCACAAATGAGAGCCGCGTGAGGAAAACGTACGAGGTACTGGGCGCGGAGCTGGCCGAGGGGGGGATCGACATCCAGCAGGTCAAGCAGGCCGTGGACGCCTTCAAAGTCGAGGTGCCATCATGGCTGTTCGGGGCCTTCGGGGGGGGGCGGTTCGGGGCTTACATGCCCCCGGGTTGCGCGCCGGACGCCCAGGCCAAGATTCGTGACGCGGCCTTCGTGCACAAGCTCACCGGCGCAGCCCCGCATGTGGCGATGCATACGGGTTGGGACAAGCCCGAAGAGGTGGCCTTCGACGAGATCCGGGTCGAGCATTTCGGCCCTCTGCGCGACTACGCCCGCGAGCAGGGCATCGACCTGGGCTCCATAAACCCGACGCTGTTCCTGGAAGGCACGCACCACGGCAGCCTGGGCTCGCCTCTGGCCGATGTGCGCCGGAGCCTCATCAGGCACTGCATCGTCACCTGCGAGATCGCCCGCGAGCATGCTCACGGCGTTGTGACGTACTGGCTTCCGGACGGATCGAGCTACCCGGGCCAGATCGGCCTGTGGGACCAGGAGCGCCTGGTGCGCGAGGCGCTCCTGGAGATATATCAGACGGCTCCGGACGGCATCGTACACCTGATCGAGTACAAGCTCTTTGAGCCTGGAACCTACTCCACGGCTATCCCCGACGCGGGCACCGCGACGGACATGGCGCGGAGCCTGGGCGAGCGTGCGGGGGTGCTGGTGGACATGGGCCACCACGCCTGGGGCGTGAACGTGGCGCAGATCGTGGCCCGCCTGATCGGCACGGGCGTGCGGGGCGGCCTGCATTTCAACAGCCGTTACGCCGCCGATGATGACCACGCCGTCGAGCCGAATATCCCCATGTACGCCACATTCTGCGAGCTGGTGAGGGGCGAAGTGGTGGGCAACGCCGACCCCGGGCAAAACTGGGCTTACATGATCGACCAGTGTTCCAGCATCGAGAACAGGATCCACGCCGTGCTGCACTCGATCGACTCCCTGCAGATCAGCCTGGCAAAGGCCCTGATCCTGGACCGCGCGCGCCTGGCGCAGGCCCAGGTCGAGCGGAACCTCATCGTGGCCAACAGGGTGTTCCTGGACGCCTTCCTGACCGATGTGCGCCCGATCGTGCAGATGGCCCGCCTGGAGGGCGACCTGCCCCTCGATCCGGTGGAAGGCTACGAGGAGAGCGGCTACCAGCGCCAGATCGAACGCGAAAGGGGCTGAGTGGCGCACTGGTGCCGTACTGGACTTGGAGAAGGCGCATGGCTAATGACGCATCCAGCCGGAGGGATGAGTTGTGGGGGCTTCTTGGCGACCTGCCGGGGCGTGAAGCGCCAGTCTCTGGCCTGGCCGTGGCGGTGCAGGAGCGCGGGGATTACGTCCTGGAGGTCCTCCGCCTGGAGCTGAACGGCATCGAAACGGTGCCGGCCTTCTTCGTGCGGCCCAGTGGCGCGAAGGGGCCACGGCCCACGGTCCTGTTCAACCACTCGCACGGGGGGGGCTACGAGCGCGGCAAGAACGAGCTGATCGGCGGCGCCGACTATCTGCAGGATCCGCCGTATGCGGTGGCGCTGGCGCGCGCGGGCTATAACGGCCTGTGCATCGATGCGTGGGCCTTCGGTGAGCGGCAGGGACGCACGGAGTCCGAAATCTTCAAGGAGATGCTCTGGCGCGGGCAGGTCATGTGGGGCATGATGGTCTTCGACAGCGTCCGCGCAGTCGACTACCTGCTCACGCGCGAAGACGTCGATGCGGCCCGCATCGGGACGGTAGGCCTGTCGATGGGCTCGATGATGGCCTGGTGGACGGCGGCCCTGGACGAACGCATCCGCGTGTGCATCGACCTATGCTGCATGACGGACTTCGAGGCGCTCGTCCAGGCACGGGGCCTGGACGGGCACGGGCTCTACTGCTTCGTGCCGGGGCTGTTCAAACACTTCAGCACGGCCCGGATCAACGAGCTCATCTGCCCACGCCCGCACCTGTGCCTCGCCGGCAACTACGACCTCCTAACCCCGCCGGAGGGGCTGGACAGCGTGGACGACCACCTAAGGGCCGCCTACGCCGCTGCCGGCCGGCCCGAGGCGTGGGAAATGGTGCGCTACGACCAGGGCCATTTCGAGAACCCGGACATGCGACGGCGCATGCTGGCATTCTTCGAGCGGTGGCTATAGGCTTACAAACCCTCATGCCTCAGCAAGGGTTGCTGTGGCACTTCTCCACTCGGAACCAGCGGCCAACTGCCGCCCCGCTCAGTCCTTCGCCCCGTGCTCCTTAAGGAGTGTCGCCACTTTCCGGCGGCCCTTTTGTTTCGCCAGACGCATTGCCGTCCGACCGTTCCTGTCCTCAAGAGTCACATCGGCACCCTTGGCCAGCAGGAGCGTCGCCACGCCCTTGTGGCCCCCTCCAGCCGCCCAGTGCAAGGGCGTCCACCCGCGGCGCGAGTCCTTGGCGTTCACGTCGGCGCCTGCCGCCACCAAGGCTTTGGCCGCGCCTTTGTGACCGTGCAGGGCCGCCACGTGCAAGGCCGTACGGTCGCTCTTGTCTCCGGCCATGATGTCCGCACCCTTGGTCAGTAGGAGCGTCACCACGCCCGCGTGGCCTCCAAGGGCCGCACGCAGAAGGGGTGTTTCGCCGACCTTCGTCCTTGCGCTGGTTTTGGCCCCTTTTGCCAGCAGCAGCTTGGCCACTTCCGTGTGGCCTCCGGTAGCAGCCCGGTGCAGGGGCGTGCGACCCCGCTGGTCATCGGCGTTCGCGTCGGCGCCATTCGCCAGCAAAAGCTTGGTGAGGTTCTTATGGCCTTTCTCGCTCGCCACGTAGAGAGGTGTGCATCCGCCCGAGTCACTGGCATCGACGTCCGCACCCGCTTTCAGCAGCACCTCGGCCAGATTCTTGTGACCTTGCAGGGCTGCCAAGCAGAGGGGCGTGCGACCCAGGCCGTCCCTGGCATCTGCTTCAGCGCGCGCCTCCAGCAGCAGTTCGGCCACCTCCTTGCGGGCGAGATAGGCCGCCAGATGCAGCGGCGTTCCTCCGGCATCCGCCTTTGCCCTCACGTCGGCACCGGCTCCCAGCAGCAGGGCGGCGGCATCCTCGTGACCGTATTCAGCGGCCAAGTGCAGAGGCGTCACATCGCGCCCGCCCCGGGCGCTTGCGTCGGCAGACTTGGACAGCAGCAGCTCGACCACGTCCTTCCGGCCCTTCTCAGCCGCCAAGTGCAGCGGCGTCAGGCCATGCACCTTCGTCCGTGCGTTTAAGAGCCCGGCGTCCCGCTGCAAGTGGACAGCAACCACATCTGCCTTCCCGAGAGCTGCAGCGGAGAACACACCTACCTCAGCGCCCTTTCCTATGAGGAATTCGGCCTGCTTCCAGTAATCGCGCTTGGCCGCCAGATACAGGGGCGTCCTTTCGGTGGTATCCACGGCGTTCACGTCGGCGCCAGCCTTCAGCAATAGCTCGCTCGTCTCCTCGTTGCCCACTCCACTCGCCCAGTGCAGGGGCGTTAAGCCCCGTCTATCCTGGGCGTTCGCGTCACCGCCCGCCTGCAGCAGCAGTTGAGTCAGCTCGTTCCGGTTCGCCGCCGCTATAGACGCCAGCATCAGAGGGGTAGCACCCACCCCCGTAGGGGCATCGACGTTAGCGCCTGCCTCCAGAAGAAGGGCCGCAACGTCCTTGTGGCCCGCAGCAACCGCCAGGTGCAGCGGCGTCGAGCGATCAATCTGGTCGATGACGTTTATCCCGGCTCCTGCGGCCAGCAGCAGTTCGACCACTTCCGCGTGGCCTCCGCGGGCCGCAAAATGCAGGGGCGTCTCTCCATCCCTCGTGGCCACGTTCACCGCCAAGGGGTCCCTGGCAAGGATTTCTGACACGCGGGCGACATTCCCCTTCGCCGAGGCCGGCTGTAAGGGGTGACGTCCACGGCGCGTTTGCGCCGCGGCGACCGGCACGATCAGGCAGAGCATCAGGCAAGTGAAGCGTTTCATTCGTTGACTCCCTTCTTGTCGAGGCTTGCTTTCGTGGCTTCTATCAACACGCCCCCCCCCTCTCCAACGGGGACAACGAAGTAGGCCAAGCCCTCCCCGATATCCGGCTGCGCGTGGCGGACTCAGCACAGTGAAAAGGCGGGCGGATCCATTTCCCTCGCCCGGATCCTTCTTGAAACCTTATCTGCATTATACCCCGCGCAAAGCAGCCCCGCCAGGGCGAAGAAGGGTGCGCCGCCTCTCTGCCCGAGGGGGACGCCCCGTTGCGAGGGTTCAGATGGATTAGTCGACTTCCCTGCCGTTGACGAGCAGATCGAGGAGAACGCGCCGGTTCTGATGACCGCTGCGAAGGGCAAGGCACGCAAGATCACCATCTGCCCGGACCGGTGGCATCTCGCCGGGCGCAGGGAACTGGCAGGGCTCGCCTGAGCATGCGGCTTGGACGAGAAGAAAGTGCCGGGGCGAGGGGCATTACGGGGCGCAGCGACAAAAATACGTAACATCCTTTTGCACAAGTTCTTGGGGAGATCGCTCCCGGTTGGCCTTGACGCCACCGGTGGAGATGGTACAATAGGAGTGGCGGCTGGAGGTTGCTGGTCCCGAAAGGTGTCGAGCGGACCGACAGGCCCTGAGCAGGCGGTTAAATGGCCGAGACGACTTTCATTGGCGATTTCAAGCGCAACTTCTTCACCGGCATTGCCGCGCTCTTCCCAATACTGATCACCTTCTTCCTCTTCAGTTGGGTCTACGGGCATCTTGACCGGACGATAAACAGGGGCTTCACGGCTGCCCTGGTGACGCATCCCGCCCTGTTCGCGAAGGTTTTCCCCGGCGTTCCGCCCGAGATCGTCGAGGATGAGGACGTAGAGAAGCGAAGAGAATATGTCGATCAGCACCTGCCGTGGTCCATCAGGTTCGCCGCCGTCACCGTTGGGATAGTCGCGGCCCTGGTCGTTGTCTACCTCACAGGGATCTTCTTGCGGGGCTATTTCGGGGCACGGATAATGCGGCGCATGGACAGGCTCTTCGAGCGGTTTCCGCTCGTCAAGAGCGTCTACCCGCACGCGCGCCAGGTGGCGGACTTTATGTTCGGGGGTCCGGGCCGGCCGCAGTTCCGCCGCGTGGTGGCCGTGCAGTATCCCCGGCGCGGCATCTACACCGTCGGGCTCGTAACTGGCGGCGGTCTCAAGGGAATCGAGGACGAGACGGGGCTGGACTTCGTGACGGTCTTCATGCCCACCTCGCCGACGCCCGTGACGGGCTTTGTCATACTTGTGCCCAGAGACAGCGTCATCGAACTCGACATGAACGTGGAGGACACGTTGAAGTTCGCCATGACCGCCGGGATGGTGGCCGGCACAAGGCAGCGTCCGTTGACCGTCCCCATGGCGGAGGACGAAGGGGAAGGGCCCGACCCGTCCGTGGGCGCCCGGTTGAGGCAGGCACTGCTGAACAGGAATAGGAGTGAATCACAGTAGGCGGGAACCTCCCAGGCCGAGCCCCCCCGGACGGGTGGCTCGGCGCACTGGCGCGGCATTGGAGCCGTGGCCCGGGCATTGTGCGCTGGTCGGTGCACTGAGCAGAAAGGAGACCGGATGGTGGAGGTCACAATCAGTGGGCGGCACGTGGAAGTAACCGAGTCGATGGAGAACCGCATTTCCGAGCATGTCGAGAAGCTTCCGCGGCTCGACGGCCAGATCCGACACATCACTGTCACCTTGGCCACGGATGCCAAGGGAGAGAATGTGGAAGTGATCGCCAAGTGCCACAGGTCCACACTCGTGGCCCATGCGCAGGGTTACGACCTGTACGCCGCCATTGAAGAAGCTTTCGAGAAGATGGAACGCCAAGTTACGCGCCTGCACGGCAAGATAGTCCATGAGCATGCGAGGGAGGCCCAAAAGGCGGCCGAGATCACCAAAAGGCCCGAATAGGCCGGGGGCCCCCCGGCGGGAGCTTGCGGCGGACGCATCGTGCCCCCTCTGTGAAGCGGACGATCGCCTTGACGAGAACCGGGTGCATGGTCTGCTCGGGGTTCTTCGCGAGGAAGCCGTTTGCACGGGCCTGCGGGCCGAAAGCCCGGAGGACGCCCTCGGCGAGATGGGCGGTTGAGGTTCCGCGGGCAGGTGCGGGGCAGGGTTCGACGGAAAGGGGCACGATTGACGCCTGATGGTTGGCGTCAGAGCCGTTCTCATGTGCAGCGAATTATCCCACAGCCGGGACTTGGTGATCACCAACCCGCTGGGCTTCCACGTGAGGCCCATCCAGCGCTTTGCGGAACTGGCGCAGGCCTTCCGCGGGGAAGTGCACGTCGACGTGGAGGACCGCAGGGCCTCGGGCAAGAGCGTTATGAGCCTCATGAGCCTGCGGGCGGTCCATGGGTCGGTGATGCGCGTCAGCGCCTGCGGGGAGGATGCGCGGCAGGCACTGGACGTTCTGAGCTTTCTAGTGCAGAATGATTTCTTCGTGGAGGATGGGGCATCGGGCGTGCTGCCTGCAGACCGTCACGTGGGCCGCCTTGTAGGGATTGCCTCGTGCTTCAGGAGTGAGGTGCGCGTGGGGGTGGCCGGCAAACTGGCAGACGCGCGGTGCTTCGAAGATGTCAACGGCGTAGGCCTGACGCCGAAGTCGCAGGTGAGCTTTCGCATCGACGGCGAGGATGCGGAGCAGGCCCGCCGAGTGCTGGAGAAGCTGCTGCAGCGGCGCTTCTATGTGGATGAGGAACCGGGTTCCTGACGGACGCGTGAGGGGGAGCAATCCCGCATGCAGGTATATCAAGGCATAGCTGTCTCGCCCGGAATAGCCGTCGCCGAAGTCTTTCTGCTGGAGGCGGAAGGCGTCCGGATTCCCGAGCATTGCATTGCCCCCGAAGACGCTACGTGCGAGGGCGACCGGCTCCGCAAAGCCATGGATCAGGCGCAGGCGGAGCTTCAGGATCTGGCCGAGCGGCTTCGGTCAAAGGCCGGGTCGAACATAGCGGAGATATTCGTCGCCCACGCCGGCATGATCAGCGACGAAACCTTCCGGCGGGAGTTCTTCGATCGCATACTTCGCAAGCTCTACACGGCCGAGTTCGCCGTCGCCCGCACCATGCGCCACTGGCGCAAGCTGTTCCAGAGCGATGAGTTTCTGGCCGTCCGAGTGGCGGACCTGGACGACCTGGAGCGGCGACTCCTGCGGAACCTGCTTGGCCAGAAGCGGGAGGAACTGTCCACGCTGCAAAAGAACGTCATTCTGGTCGCGCACGATCTGACCCCCAGTCAGACGGCCTCCATCGACGTCGAGAGGGTGAAAGGGGTTGCCATCGACGGGGGCGGGCCCACCAGCCACACGGCCATCATCGCCTCTGCGTTGGGGCTGCCTGCGGTCGTGGGGCTGGAGACCATCACGAGCGAGGTTACCGGCGGCGATGTGGTCATCGTGGACGGCAGTCGCGGCGTTGTCGTCACCGAGCCGGACCTGGAGACCATCGAGCGCTACCGTCGACGGCGCTCGCAGGTCGTCGAGACTCGTCGAGTGCTGCGTGACGAGGTAAGGGACCTTCCGGCTGAAACGCTCGACGGGCGGCGCGTCTGGCTGATGGGCAACATCGAGTCCCCCCGAGAGATATCACGGGCCCTTGAATGTGGCGCCGAAGGGATCGGGCTGTACCGCACGGAATTCCTATACCTCGCCCGCGAGACTCCGCCGAGCGAACAGGACCACTTCGACGCCTACATGGAGGCCTTGCACACGCTTGACGGCCGCCCCCTGACGATCCGGACGCTGGACCTCGGGGCGGACAAGTTCGTGGCCGGTCAGGCACGATCGCCGGAACCCAACCCGTTCCTGGGCCTGCGGTCGATCCGTTACTGCCTGCGCCATCCCGAGCTGTTCAGGACCCAGTTACGCGCGATTCTGCGCGCCAGCACCCACGGCAAGGTCAAGGTGCTCTTCCCGCTCGTGTCGGGCTTGGACGAGTTGCTTAAGGCCCGGGCCGCCCTGGAAGAGGTGCAGGGCGAGTTCGACGCGAAGGGGGAGGACTACGACCAGAAGCTCGAGGTAGGCATCATGATCGAGGTGCCAAGCGCCGCCGTTTGCGCGGACATGCTGGCGCCCCACTGCGACTTCTTCAGCATCGGCACGAACGATCTCGTTCAGTACACGCTGGCCGTGGACCGGGACAACGAACACGTGGCCAGTCTCTACCGCCCCGAAAACCCCGCCGTGCTCAGGCTCATCAAAATGACCATCGATGCCGCCGTAGCCGCGCACATCCCCGTCGCCATGTGCGGCGAGATGGCAAGCATGATCGGCTTCACCGCCCTGCTCTTGGGCCTTGGCCTCCAGGAGTTCAGCTGCGCCCCGCCCGTTGTGCTGCCGGAGATTAAGAAGATCATCCGGTCTCTGAACATCGAGCAGGCCAGCGAGATGGCCGAGGCCATTCTCCGTGCAGACGACCCGACAGAGGGCCTGCGACAGCTCGAGCAGATGAACCGGCGGCTCTTGCCCGGCCCGCCCAGCCCCTAATCAGACGCCGTCGCCGGACCGCCGCTCTGCGTGTGCCACCGCACCGCGCTCTTCAGCAACTTCTCGTAGACCGGGGCCGGCACGTAGGGCCGTATGACCTTCTCCCACCCCTCCGGGCCCACAAGGCCCTTGACGAAGCCGCTGCTGACCTCGCATATCTCCCGCGGCGGAATCAGGAAGATCGTCGTTACGTCCGGGTTAAGGTCCTCGTTCACGTTGCGCATGGCACGCTCGAACTCGTAGTCCTGCTGGCTGCGGATGCCGCGCAGGATGTGGTCTGCCCCGACCGAGCATGCGTAGTCCACCAGGAATATGCCCTCGAAGTGGTCGACCTCCACGTTCTCAAAACCCTCCGTGCAGGCGCGCAGCATCTCCAGCCGCTCCTCGGTGGTGAACGTGCAGTGCTTGTTGGGATTGGTGCCCACAGCCACGATCAGCTTGCTGAAGAGCTGAGAGCCCTCCCGAATTACGTACATATGCCCCTGGGTAGGCGGATCGAAGCTGCCCGCATACACGCATATGGTCTCTTTGCTCGCCATCGGCCTCCGTCTCCTTCACCGCCCGCACAACCACGCCTACGTCCGCCACGATCCAACTTTAGGCGCGCCCTCCCCCACAGGAGGCGTGCCTACCTCGTGCTTCAGCAAGCGCACTTTCCAGTCGAGTCCCGCGCCAAATCCGCCCAGCCCCCCGCCCGCAGCCACCACCCGGTGGCAGGGAACGAAGATCGGCAGCGTATTCGCCGCCATCGCCCCTCCGATCGCCCGCGCGGCGCCCGGGCGTCCGCACTGGCGCGCCAGTTCACCGTAGGTAACCACCTCGCCAAACTCGACGCGCAGCAACTCGCGGCGGACGAGTTTCTGGAATGCGCCAAGGTCCTCCGTTGCCAGGTCCGATGGATCGCACTCGATCCCCGCCCCGCCGAAATACGCGTCGAGCATCCCGGCAAACGGCATCAGCGCATCGTCGTTCCGCCGGTCGCCTCCCCCCTCGCCCAGCACCACCCGGAAGAGCCTGCCTTCCCGGCCCAGCAGCCAGATCGGCCCGCAGGGGCTGGCGTAATCCAGGCACGTTTCTGATCCGTCGACTCTATCACCCACCGCGCGAGCCCCCTTCACCGCCTTGTCATGTCGATCTCACCGTAGCCGCGCGGCGACTTGTAGCGGAAGTCTTTGGGCTTGAACTCCGGTTGCATGTTGAACTTCGTGAAGCGGAAGCGGTGCACGATCTCCCCGTCGGCCTCGTGGAGCACAAGGAGGCTCGGCAGCCACACCCCCTCGGGCAGTTCCACCTCGACGGCGGCGTACTGGGCAGGGGCCTTCTTATCGCGGGGGACGAACTTCAGCCGATAACGCACCTCCGGCTTTTTGTCCCTCTCTTCCTTTGTGGGCAGGATCGTGATCGTGTCAACCAGCTCGACCTCGTACCTGGCAAGCAGCTTGTTGGCGCTCTCGTTCATCCCGAAGGTCAGGAACGCCGCCTCGGCCCCGGCACCCTCCGAGCCGCTGGCCTCGTAGATCTCCACCTGCTTGTCGTCGTGGTCGATGATCCACCAGAGCTTGCCGTCCGTATAGACCTCCTCGTCGCGGGGCTTGCCAAGGTAGAGGTGCAGCATGTCCGGCTTGAGAAACTCCATGTAGCCCGTAGCCCTCTGGACGTCATCCAGAAGCTCGATCTCGCGCTCGTATGCCACGTCGGCCCTCATGGCCTCGACCTTCGCGTTGGCCTCGTCCAGACCCTTCAGAATGCGTTGGAGCTCCGGCGGCAGCTTCGCCAAGTAGTCGGGTTTTTTCTTCTCGACTTCCTCGGGCCCTGCCTCATCCTTCGGCCCATCGCACTCGTTTGTCGTAGCGACACCACCCGCCCCACAGATCAACAAGGTGGCCGCCAGCAGCGACGCCATCAAACCGATCTTCGTATGCATTGTCCGTCCTCCTCACCCGTTCGTCACGGCCGGCGCGAATACGCCCGAAGTCCAGCTCCGAACTCACCCGCGCCGTCCATGTCGAAGACGACACCCCGAACACTTCCCCAACGCCCGTTGCCGCTCGCCTCTTCCGTACGCGGTCCGAAAGGATTCACCTTTACGGGCCTGCCACAAAGCCCTATCATACCCCTCATCGGCCCGCCGTTCCAGCATCGTCCGCGGCCGGGCCGCCCGCGCCGGGGCGGAGGCGCCCGAGGGAGAGGTTCGTGAACGAGGAAACGTCCAAGGTGCGCAAGGTGCTCCTGGTCGCTCCTGAGATGGAGCCTCGGGGCACGAGCGAGTACAGCGTCAATCTGGCCGGCGAACTCCAGCGCCGCGGGGTGGAAGTGGCCGTCTTCTGCGGCCCCGGGCCGATGGTCGGTGTCATGGAACGCTGTGAGATCCCGTTTCAGATCTTCGAGCGCATGCAGAGCCGCCTTTTCAGGTTCAGGGAGGCGAAGCGGTTTCTGGCGGCGGTGGATGAGTTCGCGCCGCAACTGATCCACGGGCAGACCACGCGCGTCGGAGCCGTGCTGCGACTGCTGGCGCGGCGGGTTTCCGTACCGATTGCCCTGACGGTTCACTGCCCGCCACGCAGGCCGGCGGCCTTCCGACGCCTTGCGGCCCGCATGAGCGGCATCATCGCCACCAGCCAGGACGTGCGGGAGGAGCTGGTCAACGCCTCGCGCGTGGACAAGGCCAAGATCGTCGTCATACGCAACGGGATCGACTGGGCATCGCTGGCCAGGCGCGAGGTGCGGCCGATCCTGAGCGACACACGCCACGTTGTCGGGTCGGTAGGGCCGGTGGAGAAGGCGCGCGGGCATGAACTCTTCCTGAAGGCGGCCGCCCAGCTCGCGCGTTCGGCCAAAGACCTTCACTTCGTCGTGGCGGGACGGGGCGAGCAACTGCCGGCGTTGCGGCGTCTGGCCGACGAGTTGAAACTGGATGAGAAGCTCACGTTCGCGACCGACTTCGCCAGCTACGACGAAGTGCTCGGCGCCATCGACATCGTGGTGCAGAGCAGCCAGGTGGACGTCTCCGGCCTGAGCATTCTCGAGTCGATGGGCCGCGGCAGGCCGGTCATCGCGTTCAACACAGGCACGGCGTGCGAGCTGGTGGAGGACGGGAAGACCGGGATGCTGGTCCCGCGCGAGGACGTGGACAGCCTGGTGCGCGCCATATCAGAGCTTGTCGAGGACCCTGAGGCCGCCCGCCGAAAGGGCCGCGCAGCCCAGCAGGCCGTGGCCGAGAAGTTCAACATGCGTAGGGTGGCCGAGGCCACGCTGCGCTTCTACGCCGGGGTGCTTTCCCCTTGAGGACGGCTCCGCCCGCCGCGCTGCGCACCGAGCGGGCCGGTTTGCCCACCGATCACTGCAATGGACGAGACCAGCGACCAGGCCGGTGAAGTGAAGACCTATCAGTTCACGATCAGGTCCGCCCCGGGCTCCCGACGCTTGGACGTTCACTTGGCAGCCCGCCTTCCGGACTACTCGCGCACCTTCATCAAGAGACTGATGGCAGAAGGCGCCGTGACCGTCAACGGCGCCACGGCCAAACCCTCGCATACCCCGCGCCCGGGCGACCGGATCGTGGCTTGCATCCCCCTGCTTCTCACCGGGAACGTCGAGCCCGAGGACATCCCTCTGGACATCATCTACGAGGACGACTGGCTCATAGTGGTGAACAAGCCCGCGGACATGGTCGTGCATCCGGCCAGGGGTCACCGGACCGGCACGCTGGTCAATGCAGTGGCCTGGCACTGCAAGCAACTGAGCCTGCGCGGCGGCGAGTTGCGTGCCGGAATCGTCCACCGGCTCGACCGCGACACCACCGGCGTAATCCTGCTTGTCAAAGACGAGCGCGTCCACGAGCGCATCGCCCGGCAGTTCGAGCATCGGAGCGTTAAGAAGCAATATATTGCTATATGCGAAGGCGTGCCGGAACTGGACGGCGACGTGATCGACGTACCCATCGGGCCGCATCCGCGCCAGGTGGAGAAGATGGCCGTGCGCCACGACGTGGGCAGGACAGCACGCACGCGCTACGCGGTGGTGGAGAGGCTGACAGGCTTCGCCGTGGTGCGGTGCTTTCCCGAGACGGGCCGCACCCACCAGATACGCGTGCACCTGCTGAGCGTGGGCCACCCGATCGTCTGCGACAGCGCCTACGGGCGGCGTGATCGCATATACCCGAGCGACCTGACCGGCGGGAAGTCCGACCCATCCCAGCAACCGTTGCTCGCGCGTCAGGCGCTGCACGCGCGGCGCCTGAGCCTGCACCACCCCGCGCTCGACCGCGACATTTGCTTCGAGGCGCCAGTGCCAGATGACATGATGGCCCTGATTGAGGCGTTGCGTGCGGGCAATGAGGGGGGGCAGGGATCAGGGGGGACGGGCCGCTGAAGCCCCAGCGGGGACTTGCCCCCGCTGGGGCTTCCGGCCGGGCATCTCAGTCGAAGTCCTGCGCGGCCTCACTTATCACGCGCTCCTCGACGAAGATAGGAGCGTGCGCCCGGCACGCCAGCGCAATGCCGTCGCTGGGCCGGCTGTCGAACTCCATGAGCCTCTCGCCAGTCCTAGCGACCAAGCGTGCATAGAAGGTCCCTTCGCGCAGATCGCTGACGATCACGCGCTCGACCTGTACGTCCAGCGCGTCCAGAATGCTGCCGATGAACTCATGGGTAAAGGGGCGCGGCGGCGTCTGCCCGTTCACGAACCGGTGAATGGCAAAAACCTCGACGAAACCGATGCTGATGGGGAACTTCCGGGCCCCGTCGATCTCCTCCAGCACGATGACCTGGCGGTCATGCTCCGAACTCATGACAACCTTCGACAGGCGGCACTCTACCAGCGGCATGGCGGCGATCTCCCTCCCGATGACCCACGACCTCATTCTACTTCCGCACTGCGGGGCGGTCAACGCCACGGCAGTGCATCGCGGGCAAGTTGCGCATCTTGACGGGATGCGTAATGATGGGTTATAGTCCGGGTTTCTGGCCCTACCAGCCCGTGGTGAAAGTCACGCCTTGTCCTGATTGGTACTTGCCTGATATGTTAGACTCGCCACAGTGAATTGCGACT
>CAZHPE010000035.1:0-19677 GCA_964534775.1 uncultured candidatus Brocadiaceae bacterium | reverse complement strand
CGGCCAGCATCCGATGATCGAGAAGCTGCCCAGGGCGCCCCCCTTGAACCTGACGGAGAGGGCGCTGTTGATGTCCACCTCGCGGCCGCAGTTGTCGATTGAGGCACTGACCTCCGCCGGTTCCAGGCCGGTCATCCACAGGATGATGTCGATCAGGTGGCTGCCGGAATCGTTTAGCTGGCCGCCGCAGGATATATCCATGATCTGGCGCCACTTGCCCTTCTGGCTCTCGAGCCACTCCTGCCCCTGGAGGGCGGAGATGAACTTGACCTTGCCGGGCTCGCCGCCGGCGATGGCGCTGCGGATGAACTGGAACTGCGCCATGGCGTGACGCTGGTAGGAGATGGCGAGGACCTTGCGGGCCTTCTTTTCCTCCTCCATCACCTTCCTGGCATGTGCGATGCTGCAGACCATGGGCTTCTCCGTCAGCACGTGGAGGCCGGCCCGAAGGCTGTCCACAATCTGGCGGTAGTGGAACACGTGCGGCGAGCAGATCACCACCGCATCCAGTCCGCCTGCCCGGATCATGGCCTTATGGCTGTCGAACTCTGGCACGTCCTCCACCGCCGGGAAAGCCTCCTTCATGGCCGAGAGCCGCTTCCGATCGGTGTCCATGAGCGCAACGATGTTGCACTCCGGCATCTCCAGCAACCCCTTAACGTGGCCGCGGGCAATGCCGCCGCAGCCGACCACGCCGAAGTTCAGTTTCTTGGCCATTGCGTCGGCCCTTAAGAAGAGAAGAAGCGAAGAACGGCCGCCGGAGAGACGCGGGGGTCCGCTTTCGCGGCGCTCGAGAAGGTAATCGGATGACGGATCGACACCGCAAGGGACCCTGTCGTTCAGGAATGCATTCTGCCGAACAGCCACAGCCCCGCGCCGCCGGCAACGACGACCGGAAGCCAGGCGGCCATGGAGGGGCTGAACATACCCTTGTTCGCCACGCTTACGAGCATGAACGAGACCACGTGAAACCCGGTAGCCACGACTATGCACAGGCCCATGCCCAACACTCGGCTGTGCACGGACACCTCAAAACCGATCAGGAGGGGGATCCCGAGCAGGAGCAGGACGAACGGCACCAGGGGCGCCGCGAGGCGGCCTTGCAGCTTCACCCGGAACCAGGGCACTTCGGGGTTGCGCCGGCTATGCGCCGAGAGATCCTTGAACGTAAGGGCGGGCAGCCGCATGGTAATGCCGGTCTCTTTGCTGTATGCGAAATCGAATGGCGTCAGGTTGGTTTCGAGCAGCTTTGCCGCCAGCAGTACCCGGTCACCCTTTATCTTACCGTCCCTCGTGTACTCTTCAACCACCACGGTCTCCAGCGCCATGCGGCCCTTGCTGGCCAAGGAACCTGCGTCGGCCAATATCCAGCGCTTGAGCTGGTACGCTATGGTCTCGGGGGGCTCGGGCTCGTAGAACTCGAACACGTTGACGCTCACCATGGCGCCCGTGCCGTGCTCGAAGCTCTGGATCAGAAACTTCCGGTTGTAGGCGGGGTCCTGAAGCTGGAGCGAGTGACTGATCTTCTCGTCAAGCATGAGGTCCAGCACGCGGTGCTTCCTGGTGAACTCGGGCATCACGCTCTCGCCGGCCCAACTGGTCACGATCACCGTAAGGAGCACGACGGCGAAGATGGGCGCTGAGACGCGGCGCACGTTCACGCCGCCCGCCTTGAGGATGAGGAGTTCACGCGCCCGCGACATCTCCACCAGGGTCAGGCCGGTCGCGAGGAGCAGCAGATCGGGAATGGTGTCCAGCATGATCGTGGGGACGAGGTAGCCATAGTAGGCCAGCAGCATGCCCATCGCGCGTCCGAATCCGGCGTTTCGCAGATGATCGATACGCGTGAGGATGTCGTAAGTGACGTAGAGGAACAGGACCACGCCGGCAACGCCGAAGAGGCGGACCAGGAACGCCACGAGGACATAACGGTCGATGCGTTTCATGTCCCGCCGGGGAACCCCATCAAATGGCGCGCTGAGTGAGAGAAGAAAGCCCACCTGTGAGCGGCAGTATAGGCCGGGCGCTGAGGCCTTGTCAATTGACGGCGAGACGCCATAATCCCTCAACGCGCGCGTCAAAACCGCCCTTGCCGCCGTCCGTCATTCGGACTCATTCGTGCGGCACCGTCTGCTCCTTGCCGGTCTTGCTGGACTTCCCGGCCAGCTCCAACACGGCGATCACGCGCCGAGCGCTCTCGGGCGTCACCGGATTCGGGGCGCCCTTGGTGAAGTGATCGGCCAGGGCCTCGTAGTACGCGGACCCGGCCCAGCCGCCGATGCCTGCCTCGAACTCGGCCAAGCGGTCCTTGACGCGCGTGGTCACCGTGAACTTCTCGCCGTCACCAACGATGGCGCCCCTGGTGCCCAGCACATACCACTTCGGTTTGGGGGACGCGCAGATGGTGGAGACCTGCAGGTGGGCCACCGCGCCGCCGTCGAACTTGATGTAGCATTCGCCGTGGTCCTCGTTCGTCACTTGCTTCCAGACGGGGCTTTCCTGGAACTGGCCGGTCACCGTCCTCATCTTCCCCGGCACCAGATTCAGCATCCAGTCCACGAAATGCGCGCCCCAGTCGTAGAGCCCGCCGCCGCTGACCTCTTTGTCCGACCGCCACCACGCGCGCGGCTTCTCGTAACTCCCCAGGCCAGTCTCCACGTGAAAGACATCGCCGATCCATCCCGCGTCCACCAGCCCCTTGAGCGTCAGGAACTCGCCGTCCCAGCGCCGATTGTGATAGACCGAGAGCGTCACGCCGGCATCCTTGGCGGCGGCGATCATCCGGTCGCACTCCTTGACCGTGACGGCGAACGGCTTCTCCACCACGCAGTGCTTGCCGGCCTTCAGGAGGGCCAGCGCGACCTGGCAGTGCGCGCTGTGCGGCACGACAATGACGGCGAGCTGAACCTCATCGTCCCGGCCCAGCGCCATGGCATCGGAGTAGGTCCTCACGTGCTCCCCCAGGTCGGCCTTCGCCACCCTCAGGCGGGCCTTGTCGACGTCGCATACGGCGACTACTTCGAAGCTGCCGGACGCATTGAGCACCTGCGCGTGCGAAGCGCCCATGTTGAAGTACGGCCCGTAACCTACTACCGCCACCTTTATCGGGGGCTTGAGACACTGCATGGACACGGCTCCTTCTGCGCGAGGCAACGGCAGGGCGCGGCGGCTACTCGTGGCGCGCCGACGCCGCCGACTGAGACCGTCACTCGACAACGGGTAGCCATGATAGCGGGCCCGGGGGGAAACCGTCCAGAGCAAGCGAGTGCTATGTCAACCTTGCTTTGACCGGTGCCGCTGCTGTGCCCCCATGAGTGGCGCCTCCGCTACCCTGGGTGAGCGGAACTCCTTGACCCATCATGTCTAAGTTGACAGAAGAACCAAATGCGGCTGCGGCGCGAGGCGACGGGTGGTATAATGAACGCGGCAAGCTGCAGTAGCAGAGGCGGCCGCGTCGCCGGCCTTCGGGCCGGTGCCGAGGAAAGTCCGAGCTCCACAGGGCAGAGTGGTGGGTAACGCCCACCGGGAGTGATCCCAGGGAAAGTGCCACAGAAAACATACCGCCTACGTCCGCGCGCGTTCGCGGGCCGGTAAGGGTGAAAAGGAGGGGCCCCGAGTGGGGCTTAATGTAAGAGCCCACCGCCCCGGCGGTGACGTCGGGGGCACGGTAAACCCCACCTGGAGCAAGGCCAAATAGGGGAGGAGAGGTGGCCCGCCTCGTTTTCAACTCCCGGGTTGGCCGCTACTGGAGGCCGTCGGCAACGGCGGCCCTAGACGAATGGTCGCCGCCCGCTCGATGAGGGCGGGTAACAGGACTCGGCTTACGACCTGCTGCGGCTTGCCGCTTTTCTTGCTTGGTTCAGGCAGCGTTCCTGCGGGCGCTTCCGGCGCGTGTCCTAGTGACCTTTTGGGAAAGCAGCGCAAAGACCCAGCGGGTAGCCGGAGCGTCTCGCTCCGAGGCACCCCTCCTGTTGTGGGCGTAGCGATGAAGTCCTTCAGGCTCTCACGTCCCACGTGCGAATGCTATGGCACAGACGAACGCGTTGTGCTGGAGCGGCGCCCCGCGAACATCGCCCGGGCAATCGTCGCCCTTGTCGTTGGTCTGTGCTTTGGTGATTTCATACCGCTGGAATGGAAGTGCATGAAGACGGGCAATGGAGAATGTCGGGGCATAGCCCTTCTGGAGAATCTGGAGCTCGCCGCCACAGTCCGGACACTGCCCTGCGCGCAATGACACACCTCTTGAGGCTTTCCCCTCATCCCCCCGGCGCACCATCCACGCCAATCCCTCCTGACGGGCTTGCTGCGCGGCTGCCAGCTTCTTCTCCCATTCCTTCTCCCTTTCAGCACGCCGCTCCGCGTGCTCTCCCCGCTTGCGGTCAACTTCCCGCTGCTGCCGCTCCTTCTCCTGACGCCTCAGTTCGTCTTTGGCGCAGTTCTTCCGATACTCCGCGCGAACTGAGTCAGGGAACAAATTGGCGTAATTGCACACCGGGCACTTGTACTGGCCCTCGTCCACTTCCTCACAGTCGATCTTCCGGGCCTCGTGACACCAACCACATTCAACGCTGTACGACTCCTTGCCGAACGGGGCCGAAGACACCCATGCAGTCCCCCATCGGTTCCAACAGGTGTTCTGCCTCTTCCGCATTACACATTCCGAGCGGGGGCGTCGGGGGCTATAGTCTTCCTGCCGCCGGGTATTCGGGCTGGCAACAGGACTCGGTTTACGACCTGCTGCGGCTTGCCGCTCTTGTTGCCCGGATTATGCACCGTTTGTGGGCGCTCCATGGGCATGTCATGCACCGTTCGTGAGCGCTCCGGTGGGCGTGTCATGGAGGGGCCATGACGCGGCCATGCACCTGCCAGCGCCCCCCCCAGCCCGGGGCACCCCCCTCCTCCGACGCTCCCCGTTCATGCCATTTCCCGTCCCGAGATGGCGGGCCTGATGCCGGCGAATCGGCGTGCTTTCGGGCCTCAACCTGATGCCGTGAATCGGCGCGCTTTGGGGCCTCAATCGGGCAGCGCCCCCCTACCCTTACGGCCGCGCAAAGGATCGCCGTCAACTGAAGCGCGGCCGAAAAAGAGTGCGCGGAAAGTGCTGGAAAAACCTACAGTAGTCGGCTATGATGGCGTGGGAGGTAGATCGGGGTGGCCGAGCGGATAAGCGTACTGCGAGGAGGCGGGGATGGAGGAGATGGATCGGCTCTGGGCGCCCTGGCGCATGGAATACGTGCAAGTGCCTGATAAGCAAGGAGATGGGTGCTTTCTATGCAGGGCTGCCGAAGCCGAAGATGAGCGCGACAACCTCGTTCTCTGGCGCACCGAGCATTCGCTCGCCGTGGTCAACTTCTTCCCATACAACAACGGGCATCTGCTCATAGCGCCCAGGGCCCACAAGGCGGACCTCGAGGACCTGACGGCGGATGAGCTGGACGACCAGATGGCGCTGCTCGGGCGGTGTCATCGGGCACTGGCGGCGGCCATGCAACCGCACGGGTTCAACATAGGTATGAACCTGGGGCAGGCAGCGGGCGCGGGGCTGCCCGGGCATGCGCATTGGCACATCGTGCCGCGTTGGCATGGTGACGCCAACTTCATGCCGACCGTCGCCGATACCAAGGTGATTCCTCAGTCGCTGGAGGCCCTGTGGAAGCTGCTCAGACGCACGGACGTGGCCCTGTGAGCCGCAACGCGGCAAAGGCGTGGGATTGCATGCGCACGGACATCGAACGACGCGAGGACGCACTGCTGGCTCCCTGGGGAATGAGGAGCGCAATGTCCCGTGGGCGCGCACACCCGGAGCCCGAGCATCCATACCGCACCGCATGCCAGCGCGACCGGGACAGGGTCGTCCACTCCCGGGCCTTCCGTCGGCTGGAGTACAAGACGCAGGTCTTCCTCAACCATGAGGGCGACCACTACCGTACCCGGCTCACTCACACCCTGGAGGTAGCGCAGCTCGGGCGGACGATGGCACGCGCCCTGGGCCTGAACGAGGACCTGACCGAGGCCATCGCGCTGGCTCACGACTTGGGGCACACCCCGTTCGGGCACAGCGGGGAGGCCGCGCTGACCGGCATTATGGCGGGCCACGGGGGCTTCGAGCACAACCGGCACGGTCTGAGGGTGGTGGACGTGCTGGAGAACCACTACCCGGACTTCCCGGGCCTGAACCTGACCTACGAGGTGCGCGAGGGCATCGCGAAGCACACCACGCGCTGGGACGTTCCTCCGCCGGAGGGGAGTTTCGTCGACGGCCCTCCCCTGCTGGAGGCCCAGCTGGTGGAACAGGCGGACTCGATCGCTTACAACAACCACGACCTCGACGACGGCCTCCGCGCCCGGATTCTGAGGGAAGCGGACCTCGCCGGCGTGAGGCTCTGGGCGGAGGCCGCCGAGACCGTGCGCGGGGAGATGGGCGAGCTGCCGAAGGGCCAGCACCGATGGCAGACCATACGCTGCCTGGTCAACCGCTACGCCACCGACCTTATAGAGCACAGCCGGTCCGAGATCGAGACGCGCGGCCTGCGCGGCCCCGACGACGCGCGGGCCCAGGACGGCAATGTCATCGGCTTGAGTCCGGAGCTTGACGCATTGAAGCGGGAGATGGAGGGGTTCCTGAGCGAGTCGCTCTATCGCGACCACCGCGTAATGCGCGTGTGCAACAGCGCAAAGCGGTTTGTCGAGGCTATCTTCCGGGAGCTTACGGAACATCCCGAGGAGTTGCCGCCCGAGTATCGCAAGTGGAGGGACAGCCCGCCGGACGAGGAGGCCATCATGCGCGCCGTCTGCGACTACGTGGCCGGCATGACGGATCGATACGCCCAGGACCAGTACCTCCAGTTCTTCCAGCCATACCAGAAACTCTGATGCCGAGACTGCTCATCAAAGAAGGGCCGGGAAGGGGAGACCTGTTCGAGCTGGGGCAGGAGGAGGTCCAGGCCGGCCGCGACCCCGAAAACGGCCTGCACGTCGCGGACCGGACCGTGTCGCGGTTTCACGCCGCCGTGAAAGAGGAAAAGGGCGTCTACTACGTCCGGGACCTGGACAGCCACAACGGCACTCAGGTGAACGGCCAGCGCGTCCAGCGACGGCCGCTCTTCCACATGGACGAGATCCGCCTGGGCAACGTGGTCCTGGTCTACCTGGAGGAAGAGGTCACGGACATCGATGCGCTCCTGGAGTCACATGACTCCGAGCCCGAGATCACGCAGACAATCAACCTCGACGAGGTGGCCCTGGACGACGTGACCGCCGGGAGCCGCCAGGAACTGGTCGCTTCCAATCAGCGCCTGCGCGCGCTCACGGAACTGGGCCAGGCCGCCGGGACGGTCCGAAGCCTGCCGCCGCTGCTGGACCTGCTCATCGACAGCATAAGCCGCACCCTGGACCCGGACAGGGTCGTGCCAATCCTGCGAGAGGAGGACGGCTCTCTCATGCCCTACATCCGCTCCAGGAGCCAGTTCGCACGTGGCATGGAGGAGATCGGCATAAGCAAGGCGGCCGTGGAGCACTGCCTGGATAAGGGCGTGGCAGCCCTTAGCCGGTCCCGGCCGAGAAAGGCCGCCGCCGGCGCGGCCGCTGGCCAGCGAATCGCCAGCGTGCTGTGCGCGCCGCTGCAGGTCGGCAACAAGGTCCGCGGGGTCGTCTACTGCGACCGCGTGGGACGCGCCGAGGGCTACAAGCGGCCCGACCTGCAATACATTTCCCTGCTGGCAAACCAGATCGCCGTGGCCATGGCGAACATCCGGGACATGGAACAGATCGCCGCCTGCGCCCGCAGCCTGGAGCTGGCGGTGGAGGGCGAATACGACATCCTGGGTCAAAGCCCCTCAATGCTGAGGGTCTACGACTTCATACATAAGGTGTCCCCCACCGATGCGAGCGTGCTGATCTGTGGGGAGAGCGGAACCGGAAAAGAGCTTGTCGCCCGCGCGATCCACCACCACAGCAGTCGCAGCAAGGGCGCCTTCGAGGCCGTCAACTGCGCAGCCATGAGCCCTACGCTGATCGAGAGCGAGCTGTTCGGCCACGTTCAGGGAGCCTTTACGGGGGCGGTTGCCGACCGCCCGGGCCGGTTCGAGCTGGCCAATGAGGGGACCATATTCCTGGACGAGATCGGGACGCTGCCCCTGGAGTGCCAGACCAAGCTGCTGCGCGTGCTTGAGGAGGAGACGGTGCGGCGGGTGGGCGACGTGAAGGACCGCACGGTGGACTTACGGGTTGTCGCTGCGAGCAACCAGGACCTGGACCGCGCTCAGCGGGAGGGGACGTTCCGGGAAGACCTGTTCTACCGGTTGAACGTCCTGCGGGCCGACCTTCCGCCCCTGCGTGACCGCGGCGGCGACATTGATCTGCTGGCGAGTCACTTCCTGCAAAGCTTCAGCGAGAAGTGCGGGCGCACCGTTCGGGGTTTCTCCGCCGTGGTTGTGAACGCTTTCCGGCTCTACGGATGGCCGGGCAACGTCAGGGAGCTGAAGAACGTCGTCGAGCGCATGGTCATCATGGGCGAAGATGAGGTCATCGAGGCCGACCTGCTCCCGCCCGAACTGAAGCAGTCGGCCAAGACCGAGCCCGCCGTCCGGCAGCCGGCCGACGTGGGCACCACCGCCATGCAGCCGCTGGAGCAGGTCGAGAGGCGCTACATTCTGGAGGTGCTCAGGAGGACCGATGGCAACAAGAAGAAGGCCGCCGAGATACTCGGCATGGACCGGAGCACCCTGTATGCAAAGCTCAAGCGCTTCGAGCCGGAACCCCGGACCGACCACGCGGGGCGGCCTGCGGACGGTGCGAAACGGCGCAGTTAGCCCCCCAGGAGGCGTCTGCGCTATGTTCTCGCAAGAACCTGTTGCTTTTGGCGGCGTAGCAGTTATAATGGGTGATATTATGGACTAATTTCATTCATAATTCGCGAGCCCGGGGTGGCAACCTCGCCGGGCGGGAGGTTTGAATGGCGATCTGGGTTCTGAGGGGGCTTTTCGTTATTGCCGGAACGGCGGCAGCCTATGACATCTGCCCTGAGGGCCGGGATCCCTACCATTTCATGCTCCTGGGCCTGCTCATTGCCGGCCTGCTGGTCCTTGCCGAGTGGTTCCTCAGCCGCAGTCCCATCGCAGTGATCACGTCCGTCGTGTTCGGCTCCATCGTGGGCATGGTGCTGGCGGTGCTGACCCGGGCCGTGGTGGAAATGGCGGTCGGGAGAATCGACAACCCGGGCGTGCGCAGCGAGCTGCTGCTCGCACTGGCCGTCGTATTCATATACCTGAGCGTGGCGTTCCTCTACCAGACGCGGGACAAGTTCCGTGTGGTCATTCCATACGTTGAGTTTCGGCGCGAGGAGAGGGGCGACCGGCCAGTGATTCTGGACACGAGCGTGATCGTGGACGGACGTATCACCGACATCATGCGTGCCGGCATCATCGACGGGCCCCTTATCGTGCCGCAGATCGTCATGGGCGAGCTTCACCATATCGCCGATTCCGAAGACAAGCTCAAGCGAGAGCGTGGGCGGCTCGGCCTGAAGGTGCTCGGGCAGTTGCGTGATGATCCTAACGTGGACGTGCGCATCGAGCATATCGAGACGGACGGACGCCGCTCGGTGGACGAGCAGCTCATGGAGGCGGCCAAGAAGCTCAACGCGCGCATCATGACCAACGACTTCAACCTGAACCGCCTGTCCGGCCTCGAAGAGATCGACGTTCTGAACATCAATGAGCTCGCCAACGCCCTGAAACCCATCGCCCTACCGGACGAGTCCCTCTCCGTGAAGCTCATCAAGCGCGGCGAGCAGGCCGGCCAAGCGGTCGGCTACCTCGGCGACGGCACGATGGTCGTCGTCGAGGAAGCCACCTCAATGCTCGGCGAAGAGACCGAGATCATCGTCACCAACACCATCACCCGCGACACGGGGCGAATGATATTCGGCCGGCTTCCCGGCCCCGACCCCGCCCCGACGCCACCCACGCGCTCCCGCCGGCCCCGGTAGCCAATCGACACACACACGCATATATGCGCCCAAGCGCCACCCACGAGTCCCGACCTGACGCCCCGCCGGCGTTCACGGCCGTAGTCCCGGCCGCCGGCGTTGGCGCGCGCATGGGCGGGCGCAAGCCGCTCCTGCCCCTTGCCGAGGCGCCCATTCTCCTGCACGCCCTCCGACGGCTCCGCATGGCGCGTGGCTGCGCGGGGCTCGTGCTGGCCGTCCACGCCGAAGACATGGAGGCGGTCGCCGGGCACCGGGAAGAGGCCGGCAGGCAGGAGGACGACCCGCCGGTGGCGGCGACCCTCGTCGAGGGCGGGCGAAACCGTCAGGAGAGCGTCCTCGCAGCCCTCCGAGCGACCGACCCGGACGTGCCGCTTGTGCTCATTCACGACGCCGTGCGTCCCCTGGTCCGCCTGAGCGTGATCGAAGACGTCGCCGCCCGCGCCGCCGAATGCGGTGCGGCCATCGCCGCCGCGCCCGCCGTCGCCACCATAAAGGAAGTCGGCCCCGATGGCGTTATCCGCGCCACGCCCCCGCGGGACGGCCTCCGGATGGCCCAGACCCCCCAGGGGTTCCGGCGCGAGGTGGCCCTCGAGGCCCACCTGAAGGCGTGCCGCGACGCGTTCGTGGGCACCGACGATTCATTGCTTGTCGAGCGGATGGGCGGGCGCGTGGCCGTCGTCGAGGACCGCGCGGACAACATCAAGATCACCACCCCGGAGGACCTCGTGGTGGCCGAGGCCATTCTCGCTTGGCAGCGCAGGGAAGGCCTGCCTGAGGCCCGCGCGTTCCGGCCATAGCCGTCCTCGCTCCCGTCATGGCGCTGCCGGCCCGCGCACCGCGCGCAAGGGGAGAATCCCACCTTGCTCGGCGCGTCGAGCATGTATACTGATGCGGCCGGCGACCACAAGTTGGAACCTGAGCCGACTGCTGAGAGGTGAGGAGCAACCATGAGTGATGAGGGCGGATCACTGGAATCCAAACGCGTGGCCGTGATCGGCTGCGGCGGATGGGGCACTGCGCTCGCCCTGCTGCTGGACGGGCTGGGACGTCGCGTGATCGTGTGGGGCGTCGAGCCGGACTACATGGCCGAGGTGCGCCGCATCCGCCTGAACCCCCGCTACCTGGCGGAGATTCCGATCCCCGAGTCCGTCGGGCTTACCGGTGAGATGGCCGAGTGTGTCGATGGCTCCGACCTGGTCGTCGCGGCCACCCCGACCCTTTACCTGCGCAGCGCCTGCGAACGCCTCGCCCCGCTCCTCACCGCAGGGCAACTCGTGGTCAACGTGGCCAAGGGCATCGAGGAGCGCACGCTCCTGACGGGCAGCCAGATAATATCGGACGTATGCGGGCCGGACGCGCTGATTGCCGGCCTCTACGGTCCGAGCCATGCCGAGGAGGTGGCGCGCGGGATGCCTACCACCGTGGTGGCCACCAGCCGCGTCCCCGAGGCCGCGCGCGCGGTCCAGAGGGCCTTCATGGCGCCCCACTTCCGCGTCTACACCAACACGGACGTGGTGGGCGTGGAGTTGGGCGCGGCGCTCAAGAACGTGATTGCCATTGCAGCGGGCGCCTGCGACGGGCTCGGTTTCGGCGACAATGCCAAGAGCGCGCTGCTCACCCGCGGCTTGGCCGAGATGGCGCGCCTAGGCGTTGCCATGGGGGCTCGGCACGCCACGTTCGCAGGTCTCACCGGCCTGGGCGATCTTATCACCACCTGCGTTAGCCCCTTCGGGCGCAACCGCGCCGTGGGCGTCCGCATCGCGCAGGGCGAGACCCTGGAGCAAATCCTGGCCGGCATGGACCAGGTGGCGGAGGGGGTCCGGACGACGCGTTCGGCCTGCGAACTGGCCGAGCGCCACGAGGTGGACATGCCCATCATGCGCGAGGTCCACGCGGTGCTCTTCGAGGACAAGAGACCCCTCGACGCCCTCCGGGACCTGATGCAGCGCGCGCCGCGTCCGGAGCTGGACGAGAGCGCCTGAGGACTGCGCACGCACGCAGGGGCCCGCCTCAGCCACGCCAGGATCACCATCCCGTTCTCCGCAACTCGTGCCGGGGGGGGGGGCGGTGTGCGAAGATAGCCCCCGGTCGTGGCGCGCGACCCAATTCGTTCGGGCGGCCGCACCGGCCCGAACGCAGCATTTCCCGACTCCCTTCTTGCCTGTCCGGGATGCCCATGGCCGGCCCTTTCACCTCTGCTTTCCGGAAACGCGACTTGACCTCGGGGTCGCCGGCGGGGAACCTGTTCTTCCTGGCGGCGCCGCTGGCCGTCGGGGCAGCGCTGCACGCCCTTTACGGCGTCGTCGACGCCTTCTGGCTGGGCAGGCTCGGCAACCACGCCATCACCGCCCCCGGCGTGAGCCTGCCATTCTTCTTCATCGCAATCTCCCTGGGCATGGGGTTCGGCCACGCCGGGACTGCACTGGCGGCCCAGCACACCGGAGCGGGACGGCACGCGGACGCCAATCGCGCGGCGGCTCAGATTCTGCTGCTGCTCTGCGTTCTGGCGGGCGTCATGGCCTTGCCGGCCGTCGTATTCGCTCCCCAATTGCTGGCCCTCGCCCGGGTAAAGGACGAGGTAGCCGTGATCGCCGTCCCTTACCTTCGGATCGTCATGCTTGGGATCCCCCTGACGGCCCTGGCAATGGGCTACGGCTCCGTACTGCGGGCACTTGGGAAACTCGATCACGCCGGTCCTGATCGTGATCTGCTCCAACATCCTGAACGCCCTGCTCGATCCGGTGCCGGTCTTCGGGCTGGGCGGCTTTCCGCGGCTGGGCGCCACCGGGGCGGCACTGGTTACCCTTGTCTCGCAGATATGCGCCGCGCTGGTTTGCGTGGTGCTGACAAAGCGACGCCACGCCGGCCTTCAGATCGGCGCGGCCGCGGTCGCCAACAGCGCCAACTCCGTGGGGTTCGCACTGTACCAGGGGATGGTCAACGAGTTGGGGCTATCAGTAATCGCGGCATTCACAATCGGCTTCCGTGTGATCCATTTCTTCAGCATCCCCGGGCAGGCGATGGCCGGGGCTGCGGCACCCGTTGTCGGGCAGGCCCTGGAGGCCGGCAAGCCAGCACTGGCCCGGCAGGCGGTCTGGGTCAGCGTAGGACTCGTCGCCGCCGTGATGTTCGTACTATGCGCCCTGCTGACCTGGCAGGGGCAACTCGCAGGGCGGGGTTTCGTCGATGACCCCGACGTAATCAGGGAACCGGGGCGATTTTCCCTGATCGCCCCAATCGCTTCCTACCTCTTCAACGTGATCATGGTCCTGATGGAGGCATTCTACGGCTCCGGGCACACGCGGCCGGCGATGGCCATGGCCTTGGTGCGGCTGTGGATAATCCGACTCCCGGCGGCCTACCTGTTCGGATACGTGCTGGGATGGGAAAGCTCGGGCCTCTACCTCGCAATGGTCAGCGGGAACATCGTCTCGGCGCTGATTGCGCTGTGGCCGTTCCGTTCCAGCGACTGGCAGCACGCCATCGTCCCCCCCCCCCACCGTAGCGGGACAAGGTGGCGCCGGAGAAAGCTGAAAGGTCGATCAACTCCGACGCCCGCTGACCGGAGCGGTTCGACCACCGTCGTTCATCCGCGCCTTCGGCAGTCCCATCCACTCCCTCACTCAGCGAACTCGAATGCGTAGATACGCACGTCGCGGAGCGTGAAGTGCAGGCAAGCGGCCTCGCGGGATACCTCTGGGCCGATGCAATCGCGCCCTTCCCACGTGATCGCGCCGTCCAGCTCGTCGCCCGTGATGGGATGGCACTTCTCGAACGTGTAGCCATCGATGGGCGAGCCGTCGGTTGGGTCCAGGAGTTGCACGCGCAACTCCGGGTGCGGGCCCGTCGGCTCCACGTTCACGAGCAGCCGGTCGCCTTCGAAGCTCAGGGGCCGAGTCGAGAAGCGCCCCGGCTCATCGCCGGCCTCGATGCCCACCACGCGGTCGCGCTTGAAGACCGCGCGACTCACGCGGCTGGCCATGTTGGCCTTCTCCTCCTCGGTCATCTTGGCCATGATGTGCTGGTTGGGACCGTGCGGCCCGTCGCCCGAGCGGTAGTAGAGCGCCCACTCGTCGTATGAGATCGGAACGATCCCGGGCGCAACCGAGACGATGAAGCTATCGAACTCGCCCCGCTCGCCGAGGGGTATGAAAGTTCCGCGCGTCGGGCGCTGCCAGGTGCGGTTGTCGCGGCTCACGCACACCTGCGCCTCGAACCATCCCTCGTAGTGCCCGTAGAAGGAAGGGAACATGTAGTGCGCGTTCGGATTGTCCGGGTGGCGGCTGTAGGCGCTGGTGTAGATGTCGGTGTTGAGCGTGTCCTGCATGTCGGCCACAAGGACGGGTTCGGAGGTTGACCAAGTGCGGAAATCGTCGGACTCGATCCGGCATACGGACCGCCCGCGGCCAGTCGGCTTGACGTGCAGCCCCGGAAGGTCCAGGCCGCCGTACTCGCCGAACCAGCGGTGATAGATCACATACTTGCATAGGACCTCGTCCCAGCACACGGAGTTCTGAGAGTCGGGGTAATGGGGCAGGAACTCCTCGATATAGCGGGTCCAGTGGATGCCGTCCGGAGAGTACGCCCCGCGCAGGGTGCCGTTGGTGCCGTGGAGCACCTTGTGCTTCCGCATAACCTCCAGAACCCACGGGTACATCCACTCCGCGTGGATCAGCTTGTAACGCTCGTCCCCCCCGGCGTTGGGGTCGATGAACACGTTGCCAAGCTCGGGGCTTACGCCGCCCTCGCCGCCTGTGTAGACGATGTTGTTCTCACGCGACCCGCGCCACTCTATCGCGCCCAGCTTCGGGCGTTCGAAGTGGATGCCGTCGTCCGACTCCACGTAGCTCACGACAAGTCCGCTGTGCCCCTCGTGAGATGAGTTGTACCACATGCGAAACTTGCCCCCGTCCCGCAGCACCGATATCCAGGCGCTGCTCGTTTCCCACGGCTTTTCTCCCTCGAAGATCGGCTCCCCATGCTTCGCGACCGTCCCGACCGAGAACTGCACGGCGTGCATGAAGTGCTCGGGCTTAGATCCGAACCCCAGCAGGAAATCGTCGAAGAGAAGCTGCCGCATCATCCCGCATGGGACGGGGTTCAGAGGCGCCGGGTAGCGCTTCGTGTTCACGTCCACGCTGGGGGCTTGATCGCTTGAGTCGGACATGTCAATTCTCCCTTAACTCAATCCGTCTGGCTCCACAGGGGACACTGGCACGTGCGGACGACTCGACCGCGCGGCGAGTATTGTTGATCCTTCCTGCCGTGAAGTCAAAGGAGGGCCGGGCGCACTCATGGCGCGCTCGCTTTATCGCGCCGGCGGATCGTGGTACAATGTCACTAAGGAGAATGCTGTTGGAGAGAAGTACGTCCGGTGCGGGAATCCCAATGCCGGCAAGCTCCGGAGACCTGATGGCGCACCATTCGGCGGAGTTAGAGCAGCGGCTGCTAGCCGAGGTCATGCGCATCCAGGCCATCGACGTGCACTCGCACGTGCCGCACGGTGCGCCGTTTGCAAAGACGTTGCGCGACCTGCTCGGCTATCACTACTACACCGAACTGGCCTACAGCGCCGGCATGAGCAAGAAGGTGATCGACCCCGAGATGGGCGATGAGGAGGTGCTCTCGGGGCTGGTGCAGGCCATGTCGGCCCTGGACAACACGGTGCAGTACGGCTGGATGATCGAGCTGGCCCGCGAGCTCTTCGGCTTCGAGGACCGGCGCCTTACGCGGGACAACTGGCAGACCCTGGACGCGGCCGTGTCCCAGAAGGCGAAGCAGCCCGGCCGCGAGCGCGAGATCCTGCGCGCGGCGAACATCGAGATGGTATTCCTCACCAACACGTTCGATGAAGACCTGTCCAAGCTCGACCGGGAGATATTTGTCCCCTCCCTGCGGGCGGACTCGCTGGTGTTCGAGCTGACGGAGCCCGAGGTGCGCAAGGGCTTGGCCAAGGTGACGGGCACGGACATCGGCCGGGCGACGGAGTTGGCGGCATCGCTGGAGAAGTTGCTGGAGCGCTTCGTGGGTTTCGGCGCCGCCAGCCTGACCATCTCCCTGCCGCCTCACTTCCAGGTCTTCCCCGTCGTGGAGGCCGACCTGGACACGGCCGTGGGGAAGGTCGCCCGCGGCAAGCCCCTGAGCGCAGCCGAGGGCGAGACGCTCCAGTGCGGCACGCTCTTCGCGCTGGCGAAACTGTGCCGCCAGTTCAAGCTGCCGGTGCAGATGGTGGTGGGGGCCGCGCGGGACGCCTACCGGCACGGCGTGCCCCAGGGCACGGACCTGCCGCAGGCGGGCGACACGCTGCGCCCGCTGATGCCACTGTTCAACAGTTTCCCGGACGTGACGTTCTGCCTGTCGGTGCTGAGCGCGAGTCAGGCGCAGGAACTAGCCAGCTACGGCTGGATCGTGCGCAACGTCGTGGTCAGCGGCCACTGGTGGTACGGCAACATGCCGGCCTACATCGAGCGGGACCTTGCGGCCCGACTGCAAAGCGTGCCGAAGACCAAGCTGATCGGCTATTACAGCGACATGTACAGGCTGGAGCTGGGGCTGCCGAAGCTCAACATGTATCGTCGCGTGCTGGCGCGCGTGCTGGCCGGCGACTATGTGGAGGGCGGCCGCGGCACGGAGGAGGAGGCGCTGGAGATCGCACGGCTTCTGTTGCGCGAGAACGCGCGGCGTATTTTCACGGTCTGATGCGCCGGGGCCGGCCGAGGTGGAGAAAGAACCGGTTGCACCGGGCGAGGCGGCTTTGCATGGCGAAGAAGGGACGGCTCATCGCAATCTGCGGGATCGACGGTAGCGGCAAGACCGTCCAGTCCGCCCTGCTGGCGGAAAGAGCCCAAGCGAGCGGGTGGCGGGTGGAGACGATCGGGTTTCCCCGCTACACGGAGGGGTTATTCGGCGAGTTGGTCGCGCGCTACCTTCGGGGGGAATTCGCGAGCACGGCGCAGGAGGTCAGCCCCTACCTGGCGGCGCTGCCATTCGCATGTGACCGCTGGCAGGCCGGTCCGCAGCTTCGCTCCTGGCTCGCGGACGAGGCTGCTGTGATCTGCAACCGCTATGTCTCAGCCAACATGGCGCACCAGGGCGCAAAGATCAGGGATCGCGCCGAGCGCCGGCACTTTCTGGACTGGGTGGCGGAGCTGGAATACGGCGTGTTCGACCTGCCGCGGCCGGACCTGCACGTGCTGCTCGATGTTACGCCGGCGGTGTCCGCACGGCTGGTCGCCGGCAAGGGCAAACGTGCGTACCTGAAGGAAGGCCGCGACATCCACGAGAGCGATGCCGCCTATCTCAAGGACACGTGGGAACTTTACGATGAGTTGGCGGAAAGCGCGTCCGACTGGGTTCGGATAAAATGTGCCCCTGGCGGGGATCTGCTCGGGCCGGAACAGATCGCCGAGGAGGTGTGGCGGGCCGCGCGGCCCGTGCTGGAAGGCGGGGCGCGGTAGTGGGCAGCTGAGGATTCGCGGCGAGTGTTGGAGGAAACGAAATGAGGACTCTTCATGTGCTTGTCGGCCTCTTGGCGCTGACGGCGGCCTGGGCAACCGGGTGCAAGGGGCCTGGGCCCGTGACGATAGTTCCGACGGAAGTCGTTGCCGAGGAGGAGGTGCTGTCGCCCGGCTTCGAAAGCCCTGAGGACGTGGCGGCCCGTGTGTGGGAGAATACCGATCCCCATCGCAGCCCGGAGGACGAGGGAACGGCAGTCCTCGTGCCTCGCAATGAGGCGAGGAAGGCACCGAGTCTCAGCGTTAGTTCGGAAAGCGGTGGGCAATTGATGGCCTACCCCGGGCGGACGGGCAATGTCATGCTCGTGCTGTTCTGGGATGTTGACGACCTGCCCCTGCCGAGGGAGGCCTTCCCGTACCTCAGAGATTTCCTCCAATATGGCGACGCCGAGGCGGGTGCTCGCCTCGAGGCCTACATGCAATGGGCGCCCCTCAACACTCCGGCAACCGCCATGGCCAAGCACGTGCGGGACCTCGTGCAGGAGTTTCGCTCGCGGGGTGTGGGTGCCATCGGCATTGTGGAGAGGGCCACTGTCAAGGACCCCCGCACTGGCAAGAGCGACCTCGTTGCCAACTACCGCCTGGCGCCCCTATACGTGCGTGCCGAGAAGATCAAGTACCCCATCTATTACGACGATGCCAGTGCCCTCAAGAGCATGGCGAAGGCGGCGGGCGTCAAGTCCGTGAAGAACCTGCCGGTCCTTTTCATCGTAGACCGCGACTTGCGCGTGCGGTTTGTCGAGCAGGGCTTCGACTACGGGACGACCGTAATTGTACCGCGGGATTCGGGTACCGGCCTGGACAAGCCCATGGAGGCCCGGGAGAGGATCATTGACAATGCCCCGCCGGGGCAGCGCATCGAGGACCATCTGACGCGCCTGCTGGATGAGGACTGACGCGCGGCCGCTATACCGCCGAGGCCAGAGAGCCGACGCGCCAGAGGGTGTAGGCTAGGGCGGCGATGAAGACGCCCAACAGGGCGTTCTGGGCCAGATGGACCTGGCTGCGAGCCGTGAATGCCGGCGCCTTCCGCTCCACGAAAAGACGCAGCAGCAGATACACGCCGCCCGTCAGATAGGCCAGCGCGAGCGCCAGTGCGCTGCCGCCCTTCACCAGCAGGGCGGCAGCATGATAGCCGGGCAGAAACGTCCTTCCCATCAGCAGCGCCAGCACCCCGTAGAGCGTCGCCGCCGAGCCCAGCCCAAATCCCAGCACGTAGCAGCGGAACCAGCCGCCGCCCCGTTCCGGGGCCGGACCGCCTTCGCGCTTGCTGACTTCTCTTGCCACGTCATGCTCCTGCCCCGCTGGCCGACATGCACGGGCCTGAAGTTCCGAAAGGACTGTGATCAGAAACTCGTCGCGTTCCTGTGGGCGGCTGGCCCGAAAGCCGCCCTGTCGCGCCGCCCGGCTCTTACGGCATGACGAACTCGTGTTCTGGGTGCTTGACGCTCAGGACCGGGCAAGGGGCCTTCCGCACCACTTTCTCGGCCACGCTGCCGATCAGAATATGCTTAAGGCCACCGCGGCCGTGCGTACCGACCACGACCAAATCGACCCCCCCCTCGCGCGCGGCGCGCACGATCTCGACAAACGGCGTGCCGACGATGAGCCGCCCAGTCACCTTCGGGTGCACGGCCCTGGCCTTCTCCACCAGTTCGCCTATCAGGTCCTGGCATTCCTCTTTGATGCGCTCGACCGGCAGGGCCAGGTCGGGCACACCCGCCGTGGCGTAGCGGGGCATGAACGGCAATTCGACAACGTGCAGCAGTTCCACTTCGGCCTCGTACGCCGCCGCGAAGGCCAGCGCATAGCGCATCGCATGTTCGCTGTTGTCGGAGAAGTCCACCGGACAGAGCACCTTTCGGATGACGATCTCCATGGACGTTCCACTCCACACTCGAACTTTCGGTGGCCTCAGACCGATCGGCGCGCGCGGTCTGAGTGCCTGATTGCCAGCTTCTCTTCCGCCTCAGTTCGTCGGTAGTACTTCGCCACCAGCGTGAGCGGGTCCGCCTGCACGCCACCGCGCAGCGCCCGCAGGCCCCGGCGGGCGGTATGCTCCGCGCGCCCCTCCGCCAGCCGGTCGGGTCCCCTTCGCCATGGACAGGCCGCCTGCAAATCATCCGGCGCCCGGCGCAGGAACACCTCGGGATACGCCTCCACGCCGCTGCCGAA